>JBDGRG010000239.1:0-7302 GCA_042218355.1 Bradymonadaceae bacterium | reverse complement strand
GGCCGACCGCTTCGAGGAGGAGCACGGCGTCGACCTGCGCGAGGACGACGTCGCGCTCCAGCGACTCAAGGAGGAGGCCGAGAACGCGAAGTGTGAACTGTCGAATCGCGACAGCGTCGAGCTGAGTCTCCCCTTCATCCATTCGACCGACGACGGTCCGATTCACCTCGAGGAGGAGCTCGAGCGCGAGACCTACGAGGAGCTGGTCGACGACCTGGTCGAACAGACCGAAGGGCCCTGCCAGCAGGCGCTGGACGACGCGGGTCTGACGGCCGACGACATCGACACGATCCTGCTCGTGGGCGGGATGACTCGCACCCCGCTGGTCGAGCGGCGGGTCGCCGATTTCTTCGACGCCGAGCCCGAGTCGACGGTCAATCCCGACGAGGTCGTCGCCTCCGGCGCCGCGCTGCAGGCGGCCATCGCTCGCGGCGAATTGCAGGAGGTGCTGCTGCTCGACGTCACGCCCCTGACGCTCGGCATCGAGACCAAGGGCGGTCAGTTCGAGCCGATCATCGAGCGCAACACGACCATCCCCTGCAGCGAGTCCAAGACGTTCACCACCGCTCGGGACAACCAGGAGATGGTGCGCGTCCACGTCGCCCAGGGCGAACGCTCGCGGGTCGAGGACAACAAGAGCCTGGCGACCTTCGAGCTGACGGGCATTCCCCCGGCGCCGCGCGGCGTCCCCGAGATCGAGGTGACGTTCGAGATCGACGAGAACGGCATGGTCGACGTCACCGCCCGGGACGTCGCACGCGACGAGAAGAAGACGGTCAACGTCATCGCCGACGGGGGGCTGAGCGACGACCAGATCGAGGAGATGATCGAGGAGGCCGAGAAGCACGCCGAGGAGGACGAGCGCATCCGCGAGCGCAACGACCTCCAGAACGAGGCCGAGGGGCTTCTGTACTCGACCGAGCGGACGCTCCAGTCGTACGGACACGAACTCCCCGAGGAGGAGCGGGTCGAGATCGAGGAGGACATCGAGACCATCAAGAGCCTCGTCGACGACGCCTCGATCGAGGAGCTCGAGACGATGATCGAGAGCCTCGAGGCCGCTGCCCACCGACTGGCCGACGTCATGTACGACAACACCGAGGGGGCGCCCGAGGCGGGCGAGCCCGAGGAGAGCAGCCCCGGTCAGTCGGCTCCCGCCGAGTGACGCTGCTCGATCGGTCGTTCCCCCGATGGGGTGTGAGCCGGGACCGAGATCGGGCGGTTCAGCCGGTGCAACCGACATCCCACGGTTTGCGATCAGACCCGTTCCCATGAGCGAAGCCGACCCGTACACCGAACTGGGGGTCTCGCCCGGCGCCAGCCAGGACGAGATCAAGGAGGCCTACCGACGTCTGGCGCTGAAGTATCATCCCGACCGCAACCCGGACGACGAGGCGGCTGCCGAACGGTTCAAGCGGATCAGTCGCGCGTATCAGATCCTCGGCGACCCCCAGAGCCGGCGCCGATACGACCGCGCCCGCAGTGCCGAGGCGCTCGACGGCGCGATCCGCGAGGGCTGGTCGGCGCTGTCGGATGTCGTCGAGGCCTTCGAGTCGGTCGTCACGGGTAGCCGGAGCGGACGCGCCGATGCCGGTCGGGACGTCGAGACCACCGTCGAGGTGTCGCTCGAGGAGGCCTTCGAGGGCACGACCAAGCGCGTTGCCGTCCCCGGATTCGAGCGCTGTTCCGCATGCAACGGGCGTGGGGCCCCGGCGAGTGCCGATTGGCAGCCCTGTCCCGACTGCTCGGCCGGCGGACTGCTCGGCGTGGCTCGCCAGTTGGTCGGCGACGACTGTTCGACCTGTGGGGGCAGCGGAACCGTCCCCGATCCCCCCTGCGACGAGTGTGACGGTACCGGGCTGAAGCGACGCGCACGCCCCTTGGAGCTGGAGATCCCCGTCGGCGCGAGCGACGGCTCCGTCGTCCGCATCCCGGGCGAGGGCGCACCGCCGCGCGGCGAGGGCCCCCACGGGGATCTGCTGGTCGAACTCGACGTCGCCGACCACGACGTCCTCCGTCGCGACGGCCGAGACGTGCACTGCGATCGCGCCGTCTCGTTCTCCACCGCCGCACTCGGGGGCGCCGTCGAGGTCGAGACGCTCGAGGGGCCGGTGCGCGTGGAGATCCCGCCGGGGACCGAAACCGGGGCGGTTCTCCGTCTGCGCGGACGCGGGTTTCACGACCGGAAGATCGGCGCGCGCGGCGACCAGTACGTCCATCTCGAGGTCGACGCCCGTGCAACCGCCGCCCGCGAAGAGACGGATCGGCGCACCGAGGGAGCGTCCATCCGCGACCGGGTGATCGGCGCCGTTACCGACGCCCTCGACTGACCGATGCTCTCGCTGCCCTCCCAGCGAGCATCACTCGCCTCGAGTCACAGTACGTTTGTTCGAAACCCCGACCTGCGCCTCAGTCCCGCCCACGCACCTCGATCCCTCGATACGTTACTACCTCGATACCTCCACAAACCCGCTCGCTTCGAGAGTTTCGAACCCTTCGCATGCCCGATACCACATCTCGCTTCTCGCCTCTCGCTTCTCGCTCGTACCAGCGAATAGGTTTGACAGCACGATCTGCGCCGCAAACCGTCGAACGGACCTCGATCCCTCGATACCCTGATACCTCGATACCTCCGCGAACACCTTGAAATTCCAGTGCTCGAATTGCGGCCATACCGGTGCGGCCGACGACGTCCGGTCGACGGAGGAGGGCGTCGAAGTCGTCTGTGCGGAGTGCGGGACTGCCGAGCCCCTCGAGACGCGTGGCGACGCGGAGAACGAGGGAGGTGAGGGCGCGAGTCCTCCGTCGTCGGTGTCGGCGACCGGGGTCGGCCCGGATACCGAAGAAGCACTCGAGGCGTTCGGCCCCGAGCCCGACGATGATCGCAGTGCCCCGCTCGCCGGCGTGGTGGAGGAACCGACCGAGAATCTGATCCCGGACCCCGGCGAGGGGCCTCGTTGCCCGAAGTGCGCGGCACTGGTGTCGGAGGCGGCCGAGCATTGTCCACGGTGCGGGCTCGACCTCGCCGAGGGCCGGTCGTACGACGACGGCGAAGCCCCCTGGGAGGAACCCCCCCGCGGCAAGGAGGGCGAGCGGCGACGGGCGCTCGAGTTGTGGGAGGCGTTCGAGGACGAACCCGGCGCCGAGCGCCTCGAGACCTTTGTCGAGTTCGCGCGCGACGAACAGCTCGTCGAACTCGGTGTGCGCCGGCTTCGTTTCTACCTGGCGGAGAACCCCGACGACCGGGAGGCCGCCGACGCGGTCGCCTCGCTGGTCGAGGAGATGAACTCTCGGGTCGCCGCGGCCAAGGCCCGCGCCGAGGCCGACGCGGAGCAGTTCGACGAGGACATCGCGCGCATCAAACGCGCACTCGCCTGGATCGTCATCTTGCTGAGCGTCGCGGTCGTCCTGCTGGGCATCCAGTTCCTCGGCGGCCGATGAGGTTTCTATCCCCCGATCCCCTGATACCTCGATACCTCCCAGCCGATGCGCGAATTCGACCTCCTCTCCGACATTGCCGACGCCTCCCGCGAGCCGTCGTCGATTCGCACCGGCATCGGCGACGACGCCGCGGTCCTCGCCGAGGCGGCCGATCTCGTCACGACCGACGCCCTCGTCGAGGGGGTTCACTTCGACCTCGACTGGTGCTCGCCCGCGGACGTCGGCTGGCGAGCGTTGGCGGCCTCGTTGAGCGACATCGCCGCGATGGGTGGAAAACCGGGTCCCTTCGTCACGTCGCTCGCGGCGGGCGAGGGCCGGGCAGCGGCGTTTTCGACGGAGATGGTCGCGGGCATGGGCGACGCTGCCGACGCACTGGCGTCGGACTTCGACGTCGGACCCGTCGGGGGCGATCTGGTTTCGACGAGCGGTCCGATGACGATTTCGGTCGCGCTGCTGGGCTGCACGGAGGGCGTCGAGCCGGTGCTTCGAGGGGGAGCGGACCCCGGCGACCGGGTGTTCCTCTCGGGCTATCCGGGGCGCTCGGCCGCCGCACTTCGGATCCTGGACGGCGAGTGGGAGGACCCCGGGAGCGACGCCTCACTCCTCGACGCCTACCGCCGTCCGACGGCTCGCTGTGACCTCGGCCGGCGGGTTGCGGCGGAGGAGGCGGCGTCTGCGATGATCGACGTCAGCGACGGGCTCGTCGCCGACCTCGGCCACGTCTGTGATTCGTCGGGCGTCGGCGCCCGCGTCGAGCTCGACGACATACCCGTCGACCCCCGACTCGAACGCCTCCAAACCGAGCAGGGCGCCGATGTCGACGCCTGCCTCCTCACGGGCGGCGAGGACTTCGAATTGCTGCTGACCGTCCCGTCGGACCGCGTCGACCGGCTGGAGGCAGTGGCCGACGCCGAGGATTGGCGCCTGACGGATATCGGTGTTATCGTCGAATCGCCGCGAGGAGTCGACGTTCTCGGTCGAGACGGCGAGCCGCTCGCGCTCGACGACGGGGGCTTCGAACACGCGTTCTGATGAGAGGATTGGGGATAGGGGATTGGGACCCCTCGCGAGTTCCCGACGCGACGGCGGAATATCGGACTGTTTTGGTCCCCCGATGCGCCGACGACGTCAATTACCTCGCAAGGCAGTGGTTGTGTGCCTGTAACTTGGCATCTCAGCATCTCAGCATCTCAGCGACTCAGCGACTCGTCGAATCGAACCCCGTCGCACGGCAACGGTTGTACGAACGTAGCTCAGCAGCCCAGCGGCCCAGCAGCCCGACGACCGCCGCACGGCAATGGTTGTGCGGTTGTAACTCAGCATCTCAGCATCTGAACATCTCAGCATCTCCGCACCTTTGCGCCTTCGCGTCTTCGTGGCCCTCCTGCTTTTGCGTGCTTCGCGATGGCTGAACCCGCCAACGAATACGAGGAAGCCGACACCTACCGCGCCGAATTCGAACCCCTCTGGACCGAACCGCTCGCCGGGGAATTCGAGGATCGGCTGCCGGCCGACGCCGACGGGACCGTCCTCGCAGCGGAGGTCCGGTGCGGTTACCTTCCCATGAAGATGCGCCGCCTCGCCGGCGATGACGCCCGCATCGTCGCGCTGGAGCCCTCGCGGGCGATGCTCGACAAGGCCCGTGAACGCGCCGAGGACGCCGGGGTCGACGACATCTTCTTCGTCGACGAGAGCGTCGAGTCGATCTCGTACGCGAGCGACGTCTTCGAAGCCTCCGTCTGCTTCGACGGACTGGTCACCCCGACCGAGCTGCGAGACGCCGCCTCGGAGATCTCGCGAGTGACCGTCGAGGGCGGACCGGTCGTCATGGCGGTGCCCCTGGCCGACAGCTTCGGCAAGCTCTACGACCTCCTCGAGGAGGCGCTGCGCGAACACGGCGCCGATGCGAGTGCGCTGGAGGCAGCCAGAAACTCGCTCGTCGAGCCCGCCCGGCTCCTGTCGACTGCCCGCAACATGGGACTGGGCGAGGCCGACGTCGCTCGGGCGAGCTGGGAGGTCGAATACGATTCGGGCCGCTCGCTTCTCGATGCGCCGCTGCTTCGAAGAACCGTGTTTCCCCTCTGGAGCGAGGCGATCTCCATGCCCGAACGAGACGCCGTCCTCCGTTACTTCCGGGACGCCCTCCAGCAATACTGGCGCGACCGCCCCGTCCGCGTCGAAGTCGTCGCCGGATGCCTGTTTGCCCGCGTCGACGAGGACGAGTAGCCTCGCCGGAATCACCTAGCCACAGCTTCCAGCTCAGCAGAAGACAGGGGGGGGGCACGAAGCGCGGCCAGAGCTTCCAGCTCTGGTGAGCCCACTCGACGATTGACACGCTCGGCACGATGTGCAACATACTCGCCGCCCGCGAGACACGGGCCACATTCCGGCGTAGCTCAGTGGTAGAGCGGGTGGCTGTTAACCACTTAGTCCTCGGTTCGAATCCGAGCGCCGGAGCTCAACGATTCCAACAACTTGGAGCCGGTCACTGAGATCGCCTCTCAGCGAACAGCTCGAATCGGTTCGAGCGTCACAGTACGCCCGTTCAGACCCGTGGCCTCCACTGCTAGGTTACCCGATTCAGCGCGTCGTCGGGTCGGTTGCGGCACAATCGCTCGCTGGAGCTTCGGGCCGCAGACCGAATCAGATCCCCCCGACCTTGTTGCGAGGGATCGCCTCGAGGCGTCGTTACGGTTTAGGCGGGTAGGACTGGCCGTGGTCGTTTGCTCCCCAGCACTTGATCCGACCGGTGACGGTGATTCCGCAGCTGAAACTTTGACCAGCGGAGACTTGCCTGAATTTCCCGGCAGGTGGTGACGCCTGCCCCTTGTGGTTGTGACCCCAGCACTCGATCGCCCCCGACTTCGCGACTCCGCACGAGTGATTGCGGCCCGTACTGACTTGCTTGAATGCACCTTTCGGCGCGTTTAGACGGTTGCTCTGTCCCCAACATTCTATGTGCCCCGTTCCGGTTAGAACGCCGCACGCGTGCTGACCTCCCGCATCGATTTGTGTGAATTTCTTCTTTGGCGGGTTTAGTCGTCCGGATCCTTTCGCCCCCCAACACAGCACTTCTCCGGACTTCAAAAGCCCACACGTGTATTTCGAGTGGGCAGAAACTTGTTTGTACGTTCTGGCTAACGGTGTGGATTGACCGCTGCCGTCCGAGCCCCAGCATTCAATTCTGCCCGAGGGCCGAACTCCGCAGGAGTGCTTCCAGCCAACTGCGGTCTGTGTGAAAGGGCCGGCCGGTGGTTGTGCTTGCGGCACCGCATTTTGGTTTATGGACCCCCAACAGTCGACTTTCCCAGATTTTCTCAGCGCACACGTGTGGTCATCGCCCGCTGCCACCTGCTTGTACGATTTTTTTACCGGTTGAGTTGGGGCGCGAGTGGTGTTTCTGTATTTCGTTAGTCCCCAGCACTTTAGGGTTCCAGTACCCGTGATCCCGCATGCAAAGTCATCCCCCGCGTCGACATATTTCCAGTAGTTCTCGTCATTTTGACCGTCACAGTCGTTGTCCTTGCCGTCGTCGAGCGTTTTCTCCGGTGCCTCGTAATCCGACGGTTTCTCGCACCTGCCGGACACATTCCTTTGGGTCATGCAGACGCCCTTACTGCGCCCCTTGTAGTTGCACCCGCATCCCTCATCGGTGGCTCCATCGCAGTCGTTGTCTGTCCCGTCGCACGAAGCCTCGGAGTTCGTGGGGGCCTCGTACGCCTTCGGCGCGGGACAGATACCGTCGGGGCGCCGGGTCCGGTTGGGGCACACGCCGGTCACCTTCCCCTTGTAGTTGCACCCGCATCCCTCATCGGTGGCTCCATCGCAGTCGTCGTCCTTCCCATTGCAGGCAGCCTCGCT
>JBDGRG010000238.1:9157-11859 GCA_042218355.1 Bradymonadaceae bacterium | reverse complement strand
GTGGACGTGCAGCGCGGCGGTGACGGGCCGGGGCGTCGTCGCGCGTCGGGATGCTGCCGATCGTCCCGACGCAACCTCGAGAGCTCGTCGACTCGGCCGCTCGATGACCGACCGAGCCGAGCGAGGCTCCCATTGAAGGTGAACCGCCCGGGCGAGTGCAAGGCGCGGAACGCGGGGTGCGATGACGACCCGTCGGTAACAACTCCCCGACGGGGGACGGGGTAGGGGCCCCTGACACCGTTGCGACCAACCACTCGTGAACACATCCCCGAACGCGTTGAACGTCGGTCCGTTTCACGTTATGCGTCCGACTCGATTCTGCACAATCATTCCTCGCTACCCGCCTCGACAACCCTCTCATGGCACGACACGACCGAAAGCGCTGGCGTGAGAAGAGCGATCCCGACGACGAGCTGATCCAGGCCATCGATCAGCTGTCCGAAAAGACGGCGCTCCAGCCCAGCGAACGACTGCGCCTGGAGACCGAACCGGACGAATTCACGGGACGCGTGATCGACCTGGTCGCGCCGATCGGCCGCGGACAACGCGTGCTGCTGCCCAGCCCTCCGAAGGCCGGGAAGACCACCATCCTCCAGCGGATCGCCAAGGCCGTCGACGAAAACAACCCGGACGTCGATCTGTTGACCCTTCTGGTCGACGAGCGCGTCGAGGAGGTGACCGACTTCAAGCGGAACGTCCCGGGCGAGGTCTACGCTTCCTCGATCGACCAGCCGCCGGACAGTCACGTCGAGACTGCCGAAAACACCTTCCAGAACGCCGTCGAGCGCGTTCTGCGCGGCGAAGACGTCCTGGTCCTGCTCGACTCGCTCACGCGACTGGCGCGGACCTACAACAAGGTCGAGCACTACGACGGCCGCACCCTGTCGGGCGGTCTGTCCGCGGGCGCACTGGACCGCCCGCGCATGCTCTTCGGCTCCGCCCGGCGGACCGAGGATTCGGGGAGCCTGACGATCGTCGCCTCCTGCCTGGTCGACACCGGGAGCCGGATGGACGAGGTCATCTTCCAGGAATTCAAGGGGACCGGAAACTGCGAACTCGTGCTCGACCGCGAGATCGCCCAGCACCGGATCTGGCCGGCGGTCGACATCGACGCATCGGGAACGCGCCAGGAGCACGAACTGCTGGACGACCTCGAACAGGAGAAAATCCCCCGACTGCGCCGAAAGCTCGCCGAGCAGGAGAAGATCGCCGCGCTGAAGACCCTCCGGTCGATGATCCGCAGCTCCGAATCGAATCGCGAGTTGCTCGAGAACATGGCGTGAGGGGCAGTCCGGCGGTCGATGGCGGTCGTCGCTCGACGGCTCGACTACTCGACCGCCGATCGGCGGTTGAAACCGCCGGCTGAGTGCGTACGGGACGGCCGGGATGGCGATCGTCGGTGGCCCATCGAACGGCGATCGCGGTCGAAGCCTCTCCATCCTGTCGGCCGGCAATGGTTGTGCGGTTGTCACTCGACTACTCGACCACTCGACTCATTGGCTAATTGCCTCATCGACTGATCACCTGATCCAACCATGACCCGCGATACCCTCGACCGCTGTCGGCGGGAGATCCACGAAACCCACGACTTCTTCGAAGCGTGGTTCAGCGGGAACTGCCCCGAGACCGAGGAGAAATTCGCCCGGCTGGAATCTGCGCTGGGCGCCGGGTTCGCCATGGTGATCCCCGAGGGTCGAATACTCGAGCGGAGCGAGCTGTTGCAGTCGATCCGTCAGCGGCACGGTTTCCGTGTCGGGACTGATTTTTCGATCCGCATCGACGACGTCGATGTCCGCGTCGAACGAGAGGACGTCATCGTCGCGACGTACGAGGAATGGCAGCACATGCAGGGACGGCAGAACGGTCGCATCAGCTCGGTCGTCTTCGGCCGCGAGCCCGACGCGCCCAACGGCCTCCGCTGGCAGCACCTCCACGAATCATGGTTGAAGACCCCGGATCTTGCTGACTCCCCCGAACGTTCCGACCCGTGAACCCGCCAGACCCAGGTGACGCACGCGTCCGGCTCCACCCGTCCGGGCGACCATCCGAACCCCATCGCCGGTTTCTCATCCCCAACCGGTTTGGCTACCGGTGGCGGCACTTCAATCATCGCGTGGCGCTCTGGGGCTTTCACCTCGATCAGAATCGCTCGCATCCGTGGGCGGACCACCTGACCGCTCGGGCGGCCGGCGGTCCGTTCTCGACGGGACTCGGCCCGGTCGAACAGCCACTGCTTCGATTCGGATATCAACGCGTCGATACCGGCACCGACGAAGCGACCGCAGCCGCGCGGTGCGACATCGAGACGACGATCGGCCCCGACGGAGCCGACCGGGGGACGTTCCTGCTGGACCGGGCGGAACTCGGGCTCGAGCACTGCGACGACGTCACTGCCATGCTCGTCGGCTTCGAGTTCGACACCGACATCCCCCAGCCCGGCCACTTCCCCGACGCCTACGACCCCGCGCACGGCTACACGACCCGCGGGCTGGGCGTCGACGTCGAGGTCACCGCAATCGACGACGGCGCCATCTCCCTCGACTACTGGGTGCGGTTCGGTTTCGGAGCGGCGATGGATCGCCCCTACCACAACGAGGCGCTGCTCGACGCCCGTGTCGGCGTCGAAGTGCACGTCGCTCTGGTGGGGTCCTCCGACCTCCCCATCCGAACCGGGTCGGCGGACTACCTCCTCGAGGACGGCG
>JBDGRG010000238.1:6644-9147 GCA_042218355.1 Bradymonadaceae bacterium | reverse complement strand
GCCTGAAGGCGGCCGGTGCCCGCGTGCTCGGCGACGGCGAGCCGAAGATCGGCGTCGACCGCCCCGTGCCGTCGGTCTCCGACGAACGCGCCCGGATCGAACTCCTCGGCGAACCGCGCGCGCCAGCCGGGCTGATGGGGCTCCAGGGATTCGACTTCGACCTGACACCGGATCGATCCTGCGAGTGGAACCGCGGCTGGCCGATGGGGGACGAATTCCGCGGCGAACGCGGGGGACATCCCGACTACGGCCCCCCCGGCGTCTACCTGCGCGAGCTGACCGTCGACCTCACCCGTCATCGATACGATCGAGACACCGGCGAAGCCCGGTTTTCCCTCGACGGATTCGCCTCCAACGCCACTCACTCGATTCCCTTCCATCCCTTTCGTTCGCGGTTCCGCGGCCGGATGGCCTGGCTGCAGATCGAAGGTGCCGGGCCTCCGATCCAGTTCGACTCTCCCTTCGCGCCCCGACAACGGAGTTTCCCGCTGGCCGACATGGAGTGACCGGTGCCGGCCCGTGTGCGGCCAACCGTCGCGGTCGACCCCCTCGTTCGCGCCGAGAACCGCGAGAGGAATCTGCAACGATCGCCCCGTGAAACCGACACAGGTGGCGCCGGCACGTTGTTCACCGTCGGATATCGGCCGCCGAGGACCGGCCCCTCCCTGACATTCAGACATACCAGGCCACATGGTACCCTCCGGCGCGCCCGTGTGCGCGCCGCCCGACCGGTGCCGGCCAAGGGGGTCCGCGCAGCCGATTTCACCCGACTGCGGGTGGCGGCGCCCCCCGCCCCTGATGGGTCGAGCCGCTTCAACCGCGCGACGACGGCCGGACGCCGAGGCAACCCCCTCCATGATCATGATCGGGATTTCGGCATCGAGCGTTGCGTCGAACTCGCCGAGTCGTTGCGATTTCGGGCGCGCGTCCCTACCCTCCGCGACCTAAACATACTGCCGAGACTGGACCGACCATGTCCGACGACGACGAGCAGACGATCCGTCCGGGTGACGCGCTCGAGTACCACGCCGAGCCGCGCCCCGGGAAATTCGAGATATCGCCCACCAAACCACTGTCGACCCAGCGCGACCTCTCGCTGGCCTACACTCCCGGGGTGGCGGAGCCGGCCGAGGCGATCGCCGAGGACCCGGTCGCCGCGTACGAGTACACCAATCGACGCAATCTGGTCTGCGTCCTCAGCGACGGCTCGGCCACGCTGGGTCTGGGCGACGTCGGCCCGCTGGCGAGCAAGCCGGTGATGGAGGGGAAATCGGTGCTGTTCAAAAATCTCGCCGGCATCGATGCCTTCGACATCGAGCTCGACATCGACAGCCCCGAGGGGTTCATCCAGACGGCCAAGTCTTTGGAGCCGACCTTCGCGGCGATCAATCTCGAGGACATCGCCGCCCCGGCGTGCTTCGAGATCGAGGAGACACTCCGGGAGGAGATGGACATCCCGGTCTTTCACGACGACCAGCACGGGACCGGCATCATCACCGGCGCGGCGCTGATCAATGCCCTGAAGCTACAGGGCAAGGAGCTGGACGAGGTCGAGATCGTCTTCGCCGGCGCGGGCGCGGCGGGCGTGGCGACCGCCGATCTGTACTGCACGCTCGGCGTCCCGCCCGAAAACATCACGATGGCCGACGTCGAGGGCGTGGTCTACGAGGGCCGCGAGGCCTTGATGGACCCCTACAAGGCCCGCTTCGCCCGAGACACCGACGACCGCACGCTCGAAGACGCGATGGACGGGGCGGACGTCTTCGTCGGCGTCTCGGTCGGGGGCATCGTCAGCCAACAGATGGTCCGGTCGATGGCCGACCGGCCGGTCATCTTCGCGCTGGCCAACCCCGAACCGGAGATCAGCTATCCAGACGCGATGGAGGCGCGCGACGACCTGGTGATGGCGACCGGGCGCAGCGACTATCCGAACCAGGTCAACAACGTCTTGGGCTACCCGTACATCTTCCGCGGGGCGCTCGACGTCTCGGCCACGGACATCAACGACGAGATGAAGGTTGCGGCGGTGGAGGCGCTCGCCGAACTCGCCCGCGAGGAGGTCCCCGAGGTCGTCTCCAACGCCTACGGCGAGGACTATTTCGTCTTCGGACCCGAGTACATCATTCCCAAGCCCTTCGATCCGCGCGCACTGCTGCGGGTCGCCCCGGCGGTCGCCGAAGCCGCCTGTGAGACCGGCGTCGCCCGCCGGCCGATCGAGAGCCTCCAGGAGTACCGCGCCCAGCTCGAGGCGCTTCAGAGCGATTCGAAGGGGCTGATCCGGCGGCTGATCGACAAGGCCAAGCGCGACCCGCAGCGACTGCTGTTCCCGGAAGGGGACGACGACAAGATCCTGCGCGCCGCCCGCATCCTGGTCGACGAGGGGATCGCCGAGCCCGTCCTGATGGGCGAGCCCGACACGATCCGAGAGCGGGCCGAGCAGCTCGACGTCTCGCTCGAGGGCGTTGAACTGTTCAACCACTGGGACGACGACCGACACGACCGA
>JBDGRG010000238.1:5549-6634 GCA_042218355.1 Bradymonadaceae bacterium | reverse complement strand
CGTCGACGACGTCCTCGGACTGTCGGGAGAGGACCGCCACGACGAGGTCGTCGAGCGGTACTACGAACTCCGCCAGCGAAAGGGCGTCACGCGAGCCGACGCCCGGTCGGAGATGAAGCACCGCGAGTCGTACGGCCTGATGATGCTCCGGTCGGGACGAGCCGACGGGCTATTGTCGGGCGTCAACAAGCCGTACCGCGAGACGCTCGAACCGGCGCTGGAGATCATCGGCGTCGAGGAGTCGATCAACCGCGCGTCGGGCGCCTACATCGTGATGTCGGAGGACGGAGCAAAGTTCTTCGCGGACACGACGGTCAACATCAGCCCCGACGCCGAGACGCTGGCCGAGATCGCCATCAACACCGCCGATCTGGCCCTGGCGTTCGACATGGAGCCGACCGTCGCGATGCTCAGCTACTCGAACTTCGGGACCAGCGACCACCGGTACGCCCGCCAGATGGCCCGGGCGACCAAGATCGTCAAGAGCAAACGCCCCGATCTCGAGGTCGACGGCGAGATGCAGATCGACGTCGCGATCGACGAGAAGCTGCGCGAGGAGACCTTCGGGTTCGCCGAGATCGACTCCGACGCCAACGTCTTCGTCTTCCCGAATCTCGACGCCGGCAACATCGGCTACAAGCTGATGTACAAACTCGCCGGCGCCGAGGTCATCGGTCCGATCCTCCTGGGCATGGACCAGCCGGTGAACGTCCTCGCGCTGGGATCGAGCGTCAACTCGATCGTCAACCTCGCCGTCATCACCGCCCTGAAGGCACGGGTCGACTGGCAGCAGCCGCCGGAATAGAGGGAGAAGGGGGAGGGGGGAAGGGAGAAGGGGACCAGTGGTGGCGTGCTACGATTGCAGCAACCCACAATCCACCGTGATTGCGACCAATTTCGGGGGGAGGCGTCTCACTTCTCGCGCCCGACGTCTTGCTGACGTCTCTACTGACAACAGCGATCCCCTCGGCACCGTCGACACTGAACGTGGCGCAAACCCACATGGAATCCCTTCTCCCTACTCCCTTCTCCCCTCCCCCTCCGATGCCAGCATCGCCGCCCCCAGTTCCCCCGCACCGTCCAGC
>JBDGRG010000238.1:752-5539 GCA_042218355.1 Bradymonadaceae bacterium | reverse complement strand
ATCGCGGACGACCTCGAGGGTGATCGGTGGGATCTTCGCGAGCAGGCGTCGGCGGAACTCGTCGCAATGCTCGACGACGCCGCCGCCGAGCAGCAGGACCGACGGATCGAGGAGCGTACAGGCGTTGGCGACGACCACGGCGAGGTCGTCGGTCGCGGCACCCCAGAGGTCGTCGAACGCCTCGACTCCGGCGGCCGCGAGTTCGTCGACTCGACCCAGGTCGACATCGGGCGTCGCCGCGTCGTCGGGCGCCACCAGCTCGTCGCGGCCGACCTGGCGTGCCCGCTGCTCGGCACGCCGCTCGAGTGCAGCCCCTCCCGCGTACGCCTCCACGCAGCCCCGTTCCCCGCAGCCACACAGACGCCCCCCGGGTTCGACCTTCGAGTGGCCGATCTCGCCGGCGATACCGCCGGCACCGACCGCCAGCACGTCCCGGACGTCCTCGACCGACCCGGCGCAGTACTCCCCCCACAGGAGGGCGTTCAGGTCGTTCTCGAGGCGCACGTGCGGACCGCCGGCGATCGCCTCCTCGAGCCGATCGGCGAACGGTTCGTCCCGCCATCCGAGGTTCGGGGCGTTGCGGACGACTCGCCGGTCGGCCCCCATCTGCGCCGCCAGACCGACCCCGACGGACTCGACGGCCCCGACCTCCGCCGGAACCGATTCGACGAGATCACCGAACATCTCGGCGACGGCGAGGGCGACCTCCCCGGGTTCCCTCCGCTCCCGGATACCGCGCTCGACGCGAGCCCGCTCGCTCCACGTCTCGTCGAAGAGAGCCCCTCGGGCCCGGGTCCCCCCGACGTCGAACCCCGCGTGATACTCGTCGGTGCTGTCGCTCATCGCCGATCCCTCCACCTGACGGATGGCACTCGTCCGGCGCCGGCTCGCCGAGACGAGTCGTCTCTTGATTCACCACTCCACGTCCCCGCTCCACTCGACCTGTTCGACCTCGTCGGCCGCGCCGTCGGCGTCGGCACCCTCCTCGGCAGCCTCCGCCCCGCCCCCCGGTCCGCCGGGCCTCCCGAGTGCTCGAGCGCGATCGCGAAGCGCCGCCGCGACGGCACAGACGTCCCGGAGAAACGCGACCAATTCCTCTCCGCTCCAGAGCGGCTCGCGCAGCGTCACCTCGAGTTCGCCCTCCTCGAGACGGACTTCGGGCGGGTCGCCGTCGTCCTCGAGCTGCCGGAATGCGTCGCGGACCCGACCGTCGTCGAGGAGCTCGGAGGCAACCTCGGGTGCATCGGCCCAGACTCGATACGACGGACCGAGCCCGTGCCGATCCGCCCCGAGCCGACTCGCGTCGGGGAGCGGCGCCGTCAGACCGGCACTCTGCACGAACAGACCCGACAGATCCGCCCCGTCGAGGCTGGCGGTCGCGCTCGGAAGACACCCGGCCCACCAGTCCCGCAGCGAGACGTACCCGACCACCGCTCGGGCCGACCGACACTCGACGTCCGTCCCGTCGATCGTGGCCCGCATCCGAACGACCCGGTCGGGCGCCCACGCAGAGTGGTCGACACCCCCGACCAACGCGATGTCGGCCTCCAGCCGATCGGCCGCCTCCCACCAACTCGACACGAAGGGTCGATCGGTCGACCGATAGTACCCGTTCAAACCCTTCTGCGTCAGTGCGACCACGAGCGTGCCGACCCCCAACGACACCATCACGACGTTGAAGACGAGCACGACCGTCTCCATCGGAAGCTCCTTGCCTAATTTACTGAAGCCCTCCTCGTAGCCGATCTCCGAACGCCGACCGGGCGCGAGGACATGCTAGTCGTTCGCCCGCGCCCGCCGTAGCAGACGTCACCGGGCCGCCGCGTCACCGCGACTGTGCGGGGCGTTCCCCGACCACGGCTCGCCACTCGCCACGCAAGACATCGGCGCCGTCGACGGCCTCCTCGACCAACCGACGCGCGGTCTCGACGCGTTCGATCGACCCGTAACGTTCGACGTGCAGTTCTCCCCGCTCCAGACGCACGGCTCGCTCCGAACCTACGAGTCCAACCAACGCCTCCACGACCGCTGGCCTGGCCAGAAATCGACGCGCGACGTCCGCGCGCTCGGAACGAATCCGGAAGTGCTCGTCGATGTCCGGCTCCCCGACCTCGATCGTCTGCAGTCGCTGGACTCCACCTCGTCCACCCAGCAGCGCACTCTCTCCGTGGAGCGCCAGGTCGTCGGGCAACACCTCGGAGAAGTCGACCTCGACCGCGGTGCGCCGCCGTGTGTTCGTCCGGAACGACCCGAGTCGACCGTAGATCTCGACCGGCAGGCCCTTCAGAGTTCCGTCGACACGGGGACCGACCCCCTTCATCTCCGGCACTCGACCGACCATCAGTTGCCACAGCGCACCGAATCCATGCCAGCTCCAGCCGAATTCGAGCCCCAGTGATTCGCACGCCCGCTCCCAGGCTTCGTGCTCGGCTTCGAATCTCGCCAGCCAGATCAGCCCGCCCGCGACGACGACCAGCGCGCCAACTCCTAGGGCGAAGGGGTGCGCCCCCGAAAGGTGCGACGCGAGGCGGTAGGCGAGATACGCGACCAGGAGCACGATCGCATTCACCACCGCCGCGAGCAGAACTGTGAACGGGGATCTCGATTCCATGCGAACCTCTTCGACGCCCGGCGACCGCACGCTCGCAACCGCCGATCAGCCGTCAAAAACGATCGGACGGCCGCCGAGAATTCGAGTGTCACGAACCTCCGTCCGCAGGGGCTCGCCGCCGGCTGCCGGCGCCGAGACGACGGCGCTTTTGCGACGGTTCACCACTACGAATGCCCGATCAGAAGTGATACGGATTCGCTCGCGACTTCGACACGAATACGACAGCAAGCTGGAGGTTACCATGCCCGATCTGAAATCGTTCGACGAGAGCCCCTCGGACTACGTCCCCGGCGACGGCGAACTCCACGCGGTCCTCCACACGAACTTCGGCGACATCGACCTGAAGCTGTACGAGGACCGCGCCCCGAATACGGTCGCAAACTTCGTCGGGCTCGCGACGGGAAAACGAACCTGGAAGGATCCCGACACGGGTGAGGACCGAAACGACCCGTTCTACGAGGACGTGAAGTTCCACCGGATCATCCCGAACTTCATGATTCAGGGCGGCGATCCGACGGGCACGGGCCGCGGCGGTCCCGGATACGTCTTCGAGGACGAGTTCCACCCGGAACTGCGCCACGACCAGGCCTATCGGCTGTCGATGGCCAACGCCGGTCCCGACACCAACGGCAGCCAGTTCTTCATCACGCTTCGCGAGACGCCCCACCTGAACGACAAGCATGCCGTCTTCGGCCAGGTGGTCGACGGGACCGACGTCGTCGACCAGATCGCCAGCGTCGACACCGACGGCAACGACCGCCCCGACGACCCGGTCGTGATCGAGAGCGTCGACGTCGAACGACGTTGAGGGCGATTGGGCCATTGGGCGAGTGGGCGATTGGGCCTCGACCGCACGACCATTCCCCTGCGGCAGCCCTCGTCCACCCGCCCCTCTCGAGCCGCACGGGCTCTGGTCCGAACGGCTAGCTAGACGTGCGCAGTTCAGCGAGTGAGCCATTGAGTCGCCACCGTCGGAACGACCGCTCGCCGGCCCACGATCGCAGTCGGTCGAGCCGCCGACGACGGTGGCCGAGGCGAATCGAGCTCGTCGCAACCGCTGTGTTGGTTCTGTGGGCCGGTCCCGCGGCCGCGGGACCGGACGTCCGAATTGGGGGTCGAGTCGGCGCGGAGTGGAACCTCCTCCAGAAGCCCACCGATCCGGAGGGTGCACCGACGCTGATGTCGGGGACGGCCTTCGAGGGCATCGGAGTCACCGCCGGTCCGACCCTAGCGCTGGTGTTCCCGGCCTTCGAAGCCGAATCACTGCGCGCCGGGCTGCTGACCGGCCTCTCGTATGCGCGACACCGGGCAAAAGGATTCGAACGCGACCGAAACTCCCCCGCCGAACGTGTGGCCACGCTGACCACGCACGCCGTGCATGTCTCGGCGATGGGGACGCTGTTCTGGCAACTCGGCGGCGGCGAACTCCGCTGGGGTCTGGGGGCCGCATTGATGCACGGCCTGGCCTCCGACGCCACCGTCGAACTGCATCACGCCGACGGCGAGCCCGGGCGTCTCTCCACGGCAACGACGACCCACGTGCCCCTCGTCGGCTCGATCGCCTACCGTATTCGCGCCAGCGAGCGAGTCGGCATCCCCATCGAATGGCGGGTCGCCTGGGACCCGTGGGTGGGCGACTCGACGGTCGACCGCTTTCGAAACTTCCAACCGCGTTCTCCCTACGGGGACTACGAGGTCGCCTTCGACTGGCGGATCGCGGTCATGATCGGCATGGAGTGGCGGCTAACCGGGGACTGATTCGTCCGAATTTCAGATACACGTGCCCACGTGGGTCCCTCCGGCGCGCCCGTGTGCGCGCCACCCGGCCGGTGCCGGCCAAGGGGGTCCGCGCAGCCGATTTCACCCGACTGCGGGTGGCGGCGCCCCCCGCCCCTGATGGGTATGAGCCGCTTCAACCGCGCGAGCACGGCCGGACGCCGAGGCAACCCCCTCCATGAATATGATCACGGTTTCGACGGCGAGCGTTGCGTCGAATTCGGTCGCGCGGCCGAGTTCCGGGGGGCGAGATCCGACGCTGGAACCAATCGTCGAGTTCGATCGAGCGCCTGAACGGAGAGCGACGAACGGAGATCGGATATCGGAGGCGGGAGATTCGTGCGGGACGTCCAAGGGGGGCGCTCGAATCGGTGATCGCGTGAGTCGGTGATTGTCTCAG
>JBDGRG010000238.1:0-742 GCA_042218355.1 Bradymonadaceae bacterium | reverse complement strand
ACAAAGAGTCCCAAACATCCCGATGAGCGGGGCGTCTGGCTCGCTCGACCGGCGGACTGGTCGGCAGTTCGGTTCACTCCTCCGGGCAATGGTTTTGCGGTGGGTTGTGCGGTGGTGGCCCACTTGCTCGATCGCTCGACCGCTCGATGGCCCTCGTTTCGGCCGGACGCCGAGACAATTCCCCTCCATGTTCATGATCGCCATTTCGACGCCGAGTGTTGCGTCGAATGTCGATGCCCCCCGGACGAGTCGGGTCGTGGTGGCGGAGACCGAGAGGGGATGTCGCCGGAGTCCGTCCCGATGAAGCCGCAATTCGATGGTGACGAGGGGGGCGAGGCTCGACAATCCAGACGATCACGGAGACGGTCGTCGAGGGCGACCGCGCGTCTGGACGTCCGGTCAATCGGCGTCGGCGGGGCGGATCTCGAAGGTGATCGGCGTGCCGGTCAGCTCGAAGTCCTCGCGAATGCTGTTCTCCAGATACGACCGGTAGTTGTCGTCGATCCCGTCGGGCTGGTCGGCGTAGATGGCGAAGCGCGGCGGTCGGGACGACACCTGTTCGCCGCCCTGGATGTCGGCCATCACGTCGTCGACGGGCGGAGGAGGATGGTGTTCGACGGCTCGATCGAGCCAATCCTCGATCGCCTCGCGGTCGAGTTCGAGGTGATTGACGACTGCGGCCCACTGGTAGCCGACGCGTTCGGCCAGCGCGACGCCGGTCGCCGCGCGGGCCACGTCGGCG
>JBDGRG010000237.1:0-4026 GCA_042218355.1 Bradymonadaceae bacterium | reverse complement strand
CGAGGCGGATCTGATCCTCCCGTCGTCGATGTGGGTCGAAAAGAACGGGATGTTCGGGAACTCCGAGCGGCGCACCCAGCAGTGGTTCAAGATGGTCGACCCGCCGGGCGACGCACGGGACGATTGCTGGCAGATCATCGCCGCGGCCCGCCGGCTGTACGAGCGAGGCTTCGAGGGGATGAAGGATCGCGACGGGAACTTCTTGTTCCGAATGACCGACGGGGACGGACAAATGGTCCCGGTCTGGGAGTGGTCTCACTACTACGACATCAACGCCGACAAACAGCTCTTCGAGGAATACCGCAAGTTCAGCCGTCTGAAACACAAGAATCTCGCCCCGTACGAGGAATACGTCGATGCCCGCGGGCTTCGGTGGCCGGTCGTCCAGGGCGACGACGGAGCCTGGCGGGAGACCGAGTTCCGGTTCACCGGATTCGACGACCCGTTCGTCCCGGAGGATCAGAAGATCGACTTCTATCATTCGATCACGGGAGACGGCCGAGCACAGATCTGGGCGGCGGACTACGAGCCCGCGCCCGAGGAACCCGACGACGAGTATCCCCTTTGGCTGTGTACGGGCCGGGTCCTGGAACACTGGCACACGGGGACGATGACGATGCGCGTGCCGCCGCTGCGCGACGCGATGCCCTCGGCCTACGTCGAGATGCATCCCGACGACGCCCGCCGCCGGTCGATCCAGAACGGCGAGCGCGTGATTCTGGAGACCCGCAGGGGGTCGTTGATTTTGCCCGTCTGGACGGACGGACGCGGCCAGCCGCCGGAGGGGTCGGTCTTCGTGCCGTTCTTCGACGAGAGCAAACTGATCAATCAGCTCACGCTCGACGCGTACGATCCGGTCTCCAAACAACCGGACTACAAGAAGTGCGCTGCCCGCATCCGTAAGCTCGGCGACGACAAGGGGGCGTGATGGATCGAGAGTCGGAATCGGAGGGCGGGGAGCGGCGGACTCGCTGGTATCACGTCGTCCTGCTCGGGGTGATCGCCGTGGCGTTCGTCGGGTTTTTCGTCGGGACGCGGGAGCGGGGATTCGACGGCCAGCGCGGCCTGGAGGGCGTATCGGTCCCGAAGAAGGGGGACGACCGCGACCGATCCGGCCGAGCACCGCGGGCCGCACCGACGTACGGGGAACTGCTCGAGTCCCCCTACGCGGCGAACCGCTCCTGGCTGCGGGCGATCGAACACCACCGCGACGAGTCGCCCGACGACCAGCGGCCGGAAGAGAATCCGCGATCGCACAACCGCGCGTACGACGGTGCTCCGCCGACCGTTCCCCATCCCGTCCGCCAGCGCTCACCGGAGGCGTGCGCGGCCTGTCACCAGAAGGGAGTCCGAGTCGGCGAGCGCGACGGGCCCCCGATGAGCCACGATTTCATGGTCAACTGCATCCAGTGCCACACCTCCTCCAGTCCGGACCGCCCGTTCGGGTCGGAGCCGCCGCCGACCGTCACGACTCGAAACCGATTCGAGGGCCGCGACGCTCCGGATCGCGGGCCCCGGGCGTACGCCGGCGCCCCGCCCCGCATTCCCCACCGCACACAGCTGCGCTCGAAGTGCAGCTCGTGCCACGGGAAGTTCGGCCGACCGGGCCCTCCGGGACACGGTCCGAAAGCCGCCTGCCGCCAGTGCCACGCCGACCCGTCGGGCCCCCACGTCGCCGGTGCTGCGCCGCCGTCGGTCCCGGCGGGGAATCGCTTCGACGGTCTCGACGCCGGCCCGGCGGACGGCCAGAGGGTCTGGGCCGGCGCGCCCCCGCAGATTCCCCATCAGACCCACATGCGTGAAAACTGTCTGAGCTGTCACGGCCCGCCGGGCGAGGCAGCAGTCGAGAAGACCTCGCATCCGTGGCGGCGACAGTGCGTGCAGTGCCACGCCCCGACCGGACGCTTCGACTTCCGACCTCCGACCAATCGGCGACCGTTTGCGGTCCCGGGAGGGCAGCGATGAGCGACGACGACAGCGCCGACCGGATGAGCCGGCGCGCCTTCCTGAGGGGGGAGTTTCTGTTCGGCGGCGACGAGACCGACCCCGAGGCCGACCCGGATGCCGACTCCGAGGCGACCGCCGACGGAACCGACGAGGGCGACGCCGCCGCGACGCGCGGACCGGCCGTCGAGGTCGACGCCATCGTCGGGCGCGCCCAGGCGATCGCAGGCGTCGACGGGGACGGCTCCGATCCCACGCCCCATCCCGCGTACCAGCAAACCGACGCGAACGAGGACGAGGCCTCCGATGACTGACGGACGTCCCGACATCGATTTTCCCGAACTGTGCCAGTCGACGCTCGGCGACGAGACGCTGGCGAAGTACTTCGACGATCTCGAGCAGGTTGCGGACATCCGCGAGATCCGCGTGAAGGCGGCGGCGCGCGCCCGAGCCGACGAGAAACCGACGGATCTGAAGGATGCCCGTCGACTGCTGCGCTCGGGCGAGGTCCGAGGGATCCAGCTGCGATACGTCTGGCAGCAGGAGGCGTGGTGGGACACGCTGATGCAGACGCCCGAGGGGGTGCAGATCACCCGTGTTCAACCGCCCGCCGTCGAGGAACTCGACTGACCCGACTCGCCCGATCGCCGCAGACTCGCCACTCGATTCGACTGGAGGCAGGACGACACCGATGCGGACCGGCCACCGACAATTCGCCCGGGCGCTCCCCGGCCTCCTCTGCGCCGGTCTGCTCCTACTCGGCGCCTGCGACCGGGATCGCCCGGAGCCGTCGGCGGACCCGAGCGAGCGGCTCGAGCGCAACTCGCGGCGGGCGGCCAAGCGGGAGAAGACGCACGAGACGCGGATCCGCAGTTCGCGGCGTCTCGGCTATCTCGATCAGACAGTGCGGACGCCCGTGGGCGAACGGACCGTCGGGATCCGATGTTCGACCTGCCACGACTCGATGGTCGACGGCCCGCCCGCGACGCGACCCGAGGAGGTCGGATCGTTCCACGCGGACATGACACTCGAACACGGGGACCTCTCGTGCAACTCGTGCCATTCGATGGAGGACCGCGACCGACTGTCGCTGGCCGACAGTACTCAGATTTCGTTCGACCGGACGATGGAGCTGTGCGGGCAATGCCACGGGCCGCAGCTTCGCGACTACCGCCACGGCGCCCACGGAGGGATGAGTGGACACTGGGATCTCAGCCGGGGGAGCCGGACTCGCAACCACTGTGTGAACTGCCACGACCCGCACGATCCCGCCTATCCGACGGTCGAACCGGCCCCGCCCCCGCGCGACCGATTTCTGAACCGTCCGCCCGGCTCGAACACATCCGACTCGCATGGAGAGACCCATGACTGACGGACCCGACCCGGCCGCCGGGGACGCCGACGGCGGCGGCATCGACCGCCGCACCATGATGAAGGGGGCGGGAGCGACGCTCGGGATGGCCGCCTTCGCCAAGGCGATGGCCCCGATGACCGAGTGGGCCGAGGACCTGACGATCGACGAGTTCCTCCAGAAGCACTACAAGGAACTCTCCGACGACGAGATGGAGCAGGTCCTCGAGCGGATCGAACGCGAGACCGAGGAGGAGTACGGGGCGGAGGTCGACGTCGAGGACCACCGGCCGACCGACGGGGTGAAATTCGCCTACGCGCTGAATCTCAGCATCTGCATCGGCTGCCGGAAGTGCGCGGAGGCCTGCCACGAGGAGAACAACCACGACCGGCCGACGAACGAGTCCTACATCCGCGTCTTCGAGATGGAGGAGGGCTCGATCAACTTCGAACACGGGAACGTCGACTACGACGAGCCCGTCCCCGAATCCGACAAGTACTACATGCCGGTCCAGTGCCAGCAGTGCGACAACCCGCCGTGCGTCGACGTCTGCCCTGTCGAGGCGACCTGGAAGGAGGAGGACGGGGTCGTCGTCATCGACTACGACTGGTGCATCGGGTGTCGATACTGCCAGGCCGCCTGCCCCTACCACGCCCGCCGCTTCAACTGGAAGAAGCCCGAGGTCCCGGCCGACGATGTCAATCCGGACCAGGGCTACCTCTCGAACCGGA
>JBDGRG010000236.1:8915-9221 GCA_042218355.1 Bradymonadaceae bacterium | reverse complement strand
GCCCAATTGCCGTTTTGCGATTTTCGGAGACTCCCGGTGCAACCGGGGTTTGCGAAAAAGGCCCTGCCAGCGAGGGCGTGTCGTTTCCTCAATGTCACCGAAAATCGCAAAACTCCAGCCTATGCCGTCGCCCGCGCCTCGTTCCGGTCGGCGGCCCGCTTGAGCTCCTCGTCCGACAGTCCCGGCCCCTCGACGGTGATCGACTGCTCCTTGTCCGACTCGAGGTCCTTGGCCGAGACGTGGACCATCCCCTCGGTGTCGATGTCGAAGGTCACCTCGATGCGCGGCTCCCCCGCCGGCGCCGAC
>JBDGRG010000236.1:0-8905 GCA_042218355.1 Bradymonadaceae bacterium | reverse complement strand
ATCAGGTTGAACGTCCCCAGGTGTTTGTTCTCGCTCGCCTTGTCGCTGTTGCCCTGCAGCACGTTGATGGTGACCACCGACTGATCGTCCTCGGTGGTGGTAAACACCTTCGTGTCCTGGGTCGGAATGGAGGTGTTCTTCGGGATGATCTCACTGAAACTGTCCCCCTCGGTCCGAATCCCCAGGGCCATCGGCGTCACCTCCAGCAGCACCACCTCGCGGACCTCGCCCTGCAGGACGCCGGACTGCACCGCCGCTCCCATGGCGACGACCTCGTCCGGATTCAACTCCTTGGAGGGTTCCTGATCGAAGATCTCTTCGACCTTCTTCTGGACCAGCGGCATCCGGGTCATACCGCCGACCAGGAGCACGTCGTCCAGGTCGCCGGGATCGATGTCCGCATCCTCGAGCGCGGACTCGGTCGGTTCCTCGAGCTGCTCGACCAGGTGGTACACCAGATCGTTCAGCTCCGAACGCGTCAGGGTCAGCGAGAGGTGTTGCGGTCCGTCGTCGTCGACCGCCAGAAACGGGAGATTGATGTTGGTCTCGCTGAGTGACGACAGCTCGCATTTGGCCTCCTCGGCGGCTTCATGGAGCCGCTGGAGGGCCATCTTGTCGTCGGAGACGTCGATCCCCGTCTCCTCCTCGAACTCCTCGAGGAGGAATTCGAGGATTGCATTGTCGAAATCTTCGCCGCCCAGGTCGTTGTCGCCCGCCGTCGCCGCGACGTCGAAGACGCCCTGGCGCAGTTTCATGATCGAGATGTCGAAGGTGCCGCCCCCGAGGTCGAACACCGCGATGTCGGCGTCGTCGCCCTTCGAGTACCCGTAGGCCAGCGCGGCCGCCGTCGGTTCGTTGACGATCCGCCGGACGTCCAGCCCCGCGATCTTCCCGGCGTTCTTCGTGGCACTCCGCTGGGCGTCGTCGAAGTAGGCCGGAACCGTGATGACGGCCTCGGTGACCTCCTGCCCGAAGTAGTCCTCGGCCGTCGAGCGCATCTTCGAGAGGATCATCCCGGAGAGCTCCTCCGGGCTGAACTTCTGGTCGTCGACCTGGATCCAGGCGTCGCCGTTGGTCGCCTCGGTGATCTCGAACGGATACCGCTTTCGGCGCTTCTCGACGACGTCCGAATCGGCCTTCAGGCCCACCACCCGCTTGATGTCGTAAATGGTGTGTCTGGGACTGACGATCGCCTGGCGCTTGGCCTGTTCGCCGACGAAGGGATCCCCCTCGCCATCTTCGGGAAAGCCGACGACCGAGGGGGTCGTCCGGGAGCCCTCCTCGTTGGGCAGGACGGTCGGTTCGTCCCCTTCGAGTACCGCCACACAGGAGTTCGTCGTCCCGAGGTCGATGCCAACGATCGGTTTGGTCATGGTGTTTCGTATCGACGTGGAAGTCGCGTCAAACCCGGGCGTACGCGCGGGCCAACCCCCGACGCGGTCTCGGGTGCCTCCCTCCGGGCAGCCCCGGAGTCGGTAACAGTCGGTCGGAGTCGCCTCGAGCGAGCGCACGGAGCAGGCCCGTCCTCCTCGAAGACGAGCGGCCACCTTAGCGCAGTCCGCAAGTCGAGGAAACCTCCCCCGGAACCGTCGTCAGAACACATCCTTGGTCAACAGCGATTTCAGGTATCCGACGGGATCGTCCGAAAACGTCGGGTCTCCTCCGCCCCCCTCCGTCGACGAGTCGGCCCCGTCGCCGGTCGTCTCCTCCGCCCCCTCGTTCTCCTCTCGCATCTCGAAGACGCGAAGCTCGCGCTTGGCCTCCAGCGACGAGGGATCGAGCTCCAGCGACTGCTCGAAATGCCTCTTGGCGCGTTCGGGCTTCTCCTGCACCTTCAGGATCCGACCGAGAAAGAGATGAGCGTCGGGGAGGGCCTGGCGATTCTGAATCTGAATCGCCTCCTCGAGCAGGTTGCGTGCTTCATCGGCGCGATCGGGATCCGTCAGGAAGAGCAGATACCCGTAGAAGGTCTTGTACAGCCCGTTGTGCGGTTCGTAATCGTGCGCCTTCCGGACGAGTTCGAAGGCGATCTCCTCGTTCTCGTTCTTCAGCGCCTTGTAGCCGGTGTTGAAGAACTCCTGCGCGTCGTCGTCTCCGATCGGGTCTCGGCCGAGCATCTCCTCCAGTTCCGAGGAGCCGGCGCGATCTCGGAGCGTCTCCAGCTTGGCCCGACGGTCGTCCTCGTCCTTCTCCTCGTCCGTCGGCTCGTCGGAGGTATCCTCGGTCCCGTCGGCGATCGCCGCGCCGTCGTCGACGTCGCCGGTGCTCTCGTCCGACAGGCCGATCACGTCTTCACTTTCGTCTCCCCGAGCGGTCCGCTCGTTTTCCTTCTCCAGAAACTGGCGATTGGCCTCGGCGCGGTCCCCCGAGACGGCCTGTACCTGCCCCCCTCCTTCGCCCTCCAGCTCGAGGATCTTGCGGTATACCTTCTTCAGCCCCAGAAAGACCTCTTCGGCGAGCTGCTGCGTCTCGTCCGTCAGTTCGATGCGATACGTATCCGGATGATACTTGTGGACGAAGTCGTAGTACTTCTGTCGAATCGCCTCCTCCCCGCACCCTTCGGAGACGCCGAAGACCTCGTAGACCGACATCTCCTTGAGCTTCCATTTGCGTTCCCTCAGTCGTTCTCGAAGTTCCTCGTCCTTCTGGTCGGGGTCGGAGGAGCCCCCGCCGCCCCCGACGCCCAGTTCGTCGGTGTGATAGACCACCTCGACGGGAGGCTTCGCCGGATCGTCCAGGAAGACGACGAAGTCCCATTTGGCCGCGAAGTAGGCGGCCTGGAATTGACTGCGTTCGTCGCAGTCGACCGCCGTGACGACCTCCTCGAGTATCCGGTCGCCGTCGCATGCGTCGAGGAATGGAGCGAGGATGTCGTCGTCGACCAGCGACGACTCGGTCGCCTCCCAGAGGTCCGTCGGAGCCGGATGGGCTTCCATCTCGGGCATCAGTATCTCGATCGCGCGGCGTTCCTGCAGATGTGTCCGGATGCCCTCCAGTGCGAGTGACGCCGGGTCCACCGGATCGCCGTCCAGCTGGACGCCCTCTCGCACCTGAGCGGTTGCGTCGTCCCAGGTGAAGATCGGTCGGACGTCGTCCGGTGACGACAGATCGGGGGAATCGGCCCGGATCAAGGTCCCGTTGCGGAACGCCACCCCCCGTTCGAGCCCGGAGTTTTCGAATCGAATCCCACCGTCGAACTCGTTTTCCACGGCAGCTCGGACGAAGCGAATCGGCTCGACTGACTCGTATTCCCCGCTGTCCAGTGGAGGCAGCTGGCGTTCGACGGAGGGAGCTCCGCCCGCGGGGCCGGGTTCGGGGCCGCGGTCCGACGGTGTGTCGTCCGGCTCCGGCGAGGTCTCGTCGACCTCTTCGACGAACGTTCCGAGGGTATCGACGAGCGGAGCGAATCCCGATTCGGGCGTCTCCTCGACGGACCGGAACGAGGAGAGCGAACGGGCGAGTTCGTCGCCGTGAGACGACCCGTCGCGCAGAAAGAGCACCCCTTCGGTGGGAAACTCGTCGAGGACCTGATCCAACTCGGCGAGGACCTGGAAGTCGTCCACGGCCAGCCCCTCGGAGTCGACCAGCAGGATCTCGTGGGCGGTCGATTCGAGAGCTTCCCGTCCCTCCCCCCAGTCCGAGACGTAGTCGGCGGAGACCGTCTCCTCGGGGAGGTCGAGCTCGAGCGCTTCGACCAGCCGAGCGTCTCGTGTGATGGCCAGGATCTTTTTCATCAGCTCGTGGTCGAAGCCGTCGAAAGGAACGAGCGAAGGGCCCGGGAGCGGGGAGCGTCGGGGTCGTATGCCCGCGCCGGCTTTCCGGTCCGCCGCGTGCCGACCGAACCCGGTCAGCCGCCGAGATTCTCGATCTGATTGAGGGTCTCGCGCCTCGTCGAGGTCGAGAGTTTCTCCTTGGGCATCTGTCGGAGGAACGACTTGAACGCCTCGACTGCGAGCTGCTGCCGGCCGAGTTCTTTGTAGAGGTAACCGAGCGTCTGGTAGATCTCCGGGTTCTCGTAACCGTACTCGACGGCGCGCTGGAGGTGTTCGGCTCCCTCGCGGCGCTGTTCCGTGTAGATGAGCGACATCCCGAGTTTGTACTGGGCCTTCGGGTGATCGGGCTCCTTGTCGAGCGCCCGTTCGAGGTGGTCGATCGCGGACTCGTAATCCTGGGTCTTGAAGTCCGCGTATCCCAGGGCCAGCAGCGCCTCGGGCATGTCCGGATCGATCTCGAGCGCCGTCTGGATGTCCTTTTTGCCCTTTTTGGGTTTGCCCAGCTCGACGAGCAGGCGACCGCGCCGGATGTACAGTTTGGGGTTCTCCCGACCGTAGTTCTCGTCGAACTTGGTTGCCTTGCGGTACTGGCGAAGCGCCGCTTTCAGGCGGTCGCGGGCCTCGAGGGCCCGTCCCATCCAGTATCGATACTCGCCGACCTTCGGTTTGTAGTCGAGGACGTGTCTCAGGATCCGGAGCGTGTTCTTGTAGTCGCCCTGTTCGAAGGCCGATCGACCGACGAAGTAGTACGCGCGGTGGAACTGCGGGTCGTACTCGTAAGCCTTGTTGAAGTCCCGACGCGCCGATTCGTGGTTTCCGCGGTCGAACTGGATACGTCCGCGGATGAACATGAATTGCGCGTTTTCCGGATCCTCCTTCAGCGCCCGATCGATCGCGTCCATCGCCCGGTCGTACTGCTCGGCCTGGCGATACGCATCGGCCAGATACGCCGTCAGACGCGTGTCGTCGACCCCGGCCTTCTTGGCCGCCCGGAGGTGTTCGAGAGCCTGTTCGGGGGACCCCGTCCGCAGGTGGAGTTTCGCCAGGTTCAACCTCGCCGGCCACGAGTTGGGATTCCGCTCGAGGGCCTCCTCGTACCACTGTTTCGACAGACTGAGGCGAGAGCGGAGTCGGTACTGCTTGGCGATCTTGCGGGCGACCGTCGAGCTGATCTGCTCGGGCCGTTCGACGATCTTGCGGATGTAGTTCTCGGCCTGTGCGGCGTTTTTGTCGAGTCTCCACGCCAACTGCGCCAGCGTCGCCCACGCATCCAGCCGACTCGGATCCCGCTCGACCGCGCGTTTCATCGCCTTCCTGGCCTCGGCGAGCGCCCCGCGCTTCATGTGCAGGCGCCCGAGGTAGTACGGGAAACGGCCGTCCTCGGGGTGGGCCTTTTCACCCTCTTCGAGTCGATCGACCGCTTTTTTCCAGTTCTTCAGGCCGATGTGCGACCGGGCGATGCCCAGAAGCACTTCGGGGTTGGAGGTCGACAGCTTTTCATTCGACGTGAAGAAGTGCAGCGCCTCCTGATATTTGCCCGCTCGTTCGTAGGTCCTCGCCAGCAGGCGCAGGGTCTCCGTGCGATCCGGGTCCTTCTGGAGGGCCTTCGTCAGCGCGTTGATCGCCTTCGTGTTTTGAGCTCGAGCGAGGTGGATCTGCCCGGTCACGTGGTAGGCCTCGGCCGTCTCCGACGGGGCGGCGACTGACCCGAGCTGCGTCAGAATCTGCTCGGTGTGGGTGCGCGCCTCCTCCAGATTCCCCCGGTCGTAGTGCAATTTCGCGGCTCGGACGCGACTCGGGACGTGCACGTTCTGCCGCTCGACTGCCCGCTCGTACGCCTCGAGGGCCTCGTCGGTCGACTCCCGGAACTCCTCGAGTCGTCCGATCCAGTAATACGGAGCGCCCGTGCCGGACTTGATCTCGGCTGCGCGCTCGAGATGTGTTCTCGCCCGTTTCGCAAGTACGTCCTCCGACGGTCCGTCCGAGCGTTCGGTGTCGGCGCTGGCGCGGCCGGTCGAGTCACCCGTTTTTTCGGCGGCCGGTTCGCCGCCCTCGACCTTCTTCTTCAGTTCCGACGGGGCCGAGGGGAGATTCTTCGGCTTGGAGGCGGACTCGTCCCGCGCATTCGTTCGGTCGTCGAGCGCAAGGACGTGCCCCAATCCGAGGGACAGTTCGGCGAAATACGTCTCGAGTGAGCCGCCGTTCTCCTCCCCGTCGCTACCGGCGTCGGATCCGGTCCGGTCGGTCAGCGGCCCGAGGGTCGCCGCTGCCCCCTGGAGGTTTCCCTCGACTGCCTGCCAGGCGCCCTCGCCCAACCGGAGGTAGGTCTCCTCTGGGTTCTGGATCTCCTTGGCCAGTTTGGAGGCGTGCTCCGACACTTCCGGGTCCTCAAAGCGGGCGAGGAACAGTGCCTCGGCGAACAACAGTTCGCCCCGGTCCGTTCCCTTCACCGCGTGCGCCCGCCCCTTGTCGATCAGCGCGATCATGTCCGAATAGGCGTCGGAGACGAGCGACGACGCGTCGAGCGAGACGTAGGTCGGGATCTGCTTCTTTTTCTTCTTCTTTGCCTTTTTCTTCGGTTTTGCCAGGTACGTCCGGTAGGCGTAGTAGCCTCCGCCCGCGCCGACGAGAAGAAGGGCGACGATCGTCGCAACCAGCGTGACGGTCGAGCCGCCGCTCTCCTCCCCGTGCACCGCCTCCGACTCCTGCTCGGGGAGTCCGGGGGATTCGGGACGAAATCGGTCGTCGGCTCCTCCTTCGTCGTCCTCCGGCTCTCCCGACGCCGTCCGGTCCCCGTCTCGGTCGACTGTTTCGCCCGGTCCGGGCCCGATCCCCCCCCCCGGCGCCGGGTCCGTACCCGGGTCGAGATCGGTCTCGCCGGGTTGGCCCGTCTGCTCGGATCCGGACGCCTCGGCCTCCGGTGTCGGCTCCGCCTCCGATTCCTCCTCGAGAAACGTGAAATCGTCGTCGTCCAGAAAGTCGTCGTCGCCGCCTTCGTCCAGACCCTCGGCCGGATCGGTGTCGAAGGGAGTGTCGTCCGCCCGGGTCTCGCCCCCGGCGAACGGGTCCTCTTCATTCCCTTCGTCCTCGTCGGCAAACAGTTCGTCCTCGTCGTCGTCGCCGAAGATATCCGATTCACCCGGATCGTCGTCCTCGGCGAAGAGATCGTCGTCGGCGGTTTCCTCGAACAGTTCGTCTCCGGTCTCGGCGGCGTCGTCGAGCCCGCTCTCGGGTTCGTCGTCCCCCTCGAAGAGCTCGTCCCCCTGGCTGGCGTCGCCGAAGAGATCGTCGTCCGGTTCGTCCTCGACCTCGAAGAGCTCGTCGCCTGCGCCCGATTCACCCGGTGCGATCTCGTCCCCGCCATCTCCATCGGAGAAGAGATCGCCGCGTTCGGTCTCGTCGGGCGAGGCGCCGCGGATCTCGTCGTCTCGGCCGCCGTCGGCGCCGGTCTCTTCCTCCTCGTCGAACAGTTCGCCGCCAGTGCCGGCCGGTCCCGGCAGTGTCTTCCCGTCCGCGTCCGCTTCCGTCTGGGCATCCGGCGAGTCGAACGCGTCGTCCTCCGAAGGGGCGGGGGCGTCGTCCTCCTCGACCGGTTCGTCCTCACCCGACAGCGTCGGGAGCCCTTCGCCATCCCCGCCGAGGGTCTGACCGGCCGAGTCGCGGAACGACTCCTCGTCCTCGTCGTCGGCGGTCGACGGGGCGGGCAGGCCGGGACCGTCGTCGGACGCCTCTGTCGGCTCCGAGGGCGCGGGTAACCCGTGTTCGTCCTCCTCGTCGGGCGTGGTCGGCAACTGACTGTCGCTGCGCGCGGCGTCTCGCTGGTCGGCAGCGGTCGGCAGGTTGCTCTCGCCCTCCTCGTCCGGGAGGTCCGGGGCGTCCGCCGCGCGCGGGAGGTTGCTCTCGCCCGAGGGCTCGAGCGACTCGTCGGCCGGCTGCGGAAGGTCGCTTCGGGACGGATCGTCGACGTGGGTGTCGTCCCCCTCGACCGCTGGCGGCTCGTCGACCGATCGTGTCGGCGCCGGCGAGTCGACCCCGTCCGACCCGTCGTCGGGCGTGGTCGGGAGCTCGGTCTCGCCGGACGTCTCCGTCAGGCTGCTCTCCTCTCGCCCCTGCTGGATGTGCTGCTCGACCTTCGCCTGCAGGTCGTCCTGGTCGTATTCGCGCGTGCTGACGTCGGAGTCGGCAGGGACCGGACCGAGTTCGGGTCCCTGGGTCGACTCCGGCTCTTCGTCGGCCGGCGCAGGCGGATCGGCGTGGATCTCCTCTTGCTCGCCGCTCGGGGGGCGCGGCAGGTCGCCGGGCTCGCTGGTGCCGAGCTGGGTCTGCTCGAACTCCGATTCCCCTCCATCGCCCCCCTCCGCGTCGTCGTCCGCGGGGGCGGGCAGGTCGATCTCGGTCTCTTCGCCGGAATCGCTCTTGGGAGTGGGGAGGTCGAGGTCCGGTTCGTCGCCGTCTTCGGCCTCAGTCCCCTCCCCGGCTTCGACGTCGAATGCCGAAACCTCGGCGAGAGTCCGCCATTCGTCTCTGTCCGTCGACAGCTCGGCGTCCGCGTCGATGCGACCTGCGTCCAGCATCATCTCGACTTCGTTCTCGTCGAACGGGCCGATCACCTGACCCGACGACTGCCGGACGTAGTATTCGTCGTCTCGGGACCCCGAACCAGCGTCCTCTTCGGACATTCTGCCTCCTGAGCGGAGATGCGCCGCGCCGGATGTTCGCAGGATGACGAATCCACTCCAACCGGCTCCATTCACCGTTAGTTTAATCCGACACTCGAGGGATACGCAACAGTATGGGGTGCGGGTGTTCTACGGCGGTCTCCGGCGGTTCAAACCGCCGGCTGACTTCGAACGGGACGACCGGCGGCCCTGAAGGACCGCCGGCCGGTTCGTCGCATCGACCCGATGTCCGACGACCGTCGTCCGATCCCCGTTCGACTCGGTCTCTCCGATGCCCCTCGCCGCCTACCCCACATGCTCGACAGCCCGATCTGCGCCGCATGCCCGCCCACCCAATCTCCGACCTCCGACCTCCGATTTCCGATCTCCGACCTCCGATCTCCGATCTCCGGCGGTTGAAACCGCCGGCTGACTTCGAACGGGACGACCGGCGGCCCTGAAGGACCGCCGGCC
>JBDGRG010000235.1:2571-5478 GCA_042218355.1 Bradymonadaceae bacterium | reverse complement strand
TTTGCGGGAGGATCTCCTCCTCGAGTTTGGGATGGTAGGCGACAAAGGAATCCTTCGAGGCGACCCGCTTGACGGGGCCGTCGAGGTACTCGAAGAGCTCGTCGCCGATGCGCGTGGCCAGCTCGGTGCCGTAGCCCCAGGACTGGTTGTCCTCGTAGACGACCAGCGCCTTGTTCGTCTTCTTGACCGACAGGGCGATGGATTCCCAGTCGATCGGATCGAGTGACCGAAGATCGATGATCTCGACCGAAGCGTCGGTCTGATCGGCGGCTTTGACCGACCGCTGGACCGTCGAACCGTAGGTGATCACGGTCAGGTCCTCGCCCTCCTGTACCAGGCGGGCCTTGCCGAACGGGACCATGTAATCCGGGCCCGGGTTGGGAGCCTGGTTGTGCGTCTGACGGTAGAGGTGCTTGGGCTCCAGAAAAATGACGGGATCCTCGCACCGGATCGCGGTGCGCAGCAATCCATTGGCGTCCTGCGCGGTCGAGGGCAGCACGATCCGGAAGCCGGGGGTCTGCGAATACAGCGTGACGCCGGACTGGCTGTGGTACGGCCCCCCGCCCTTCAGATAGCCGCCGATCGGAACGCGGACGACGAGCGGGGCGGAGAAGGCGTTGTTCGACCGCCACCGCATGTTCGACATCTCGTTGCGCATCTGCATGAACGCCGGCCAGATGTAGTCGAAGAACTGAATCTCGACGACCGGCTTCAACCCGCGAGTCGCCATGCCGATGCCGCGGCCGACGATGTTTGCCTCGGCGAGCGGGCTGTTGAAGCAGCGCTCGCGCCCGAAGCGCTTCTGCAGGCCGTGCGTGACCTTGAAGACGCCGCCTTTCCCCTTGACGTCGTCGATGTACTCCTCCTTGGAGACGTCGGCGATGTCCTCCCCGAAGACGACGATCCGAGGATCGCGCGCCATCTCGGTGTGGAGGCAGTCGTTGAGGTGATCGACCATCGTCGACTCGTCCGCATCCGGGTCCGGATCCGGTTCCGTGTCGAACTCCGACGAGGTCGGGTCGACGTCCGGACTGAATTTGTAGTCGAGCACCGAGTCGGTGTCGGGCTCGGGCAGGTCGAGGGCCTCGTCGACCGCGGCCTCGACGCGCTCGTCGACCTCCGCCTCCAGCTCCTCGAGTTCGTCCTCGGTCGCAAACCCCTCGTCGACCAGAAACTCGGGGAAGTTGTCGAGCGGGTCTCGTTTCTTCTCGGCCTCGCGCTCCTCCTCGGTCTTGTACATCCGCTCGTCGTCCGACACCGAGTGGCTGTACGGCCGGATGACGTGAGCGTGGGCCAGGGCGGGCCCGTTGCCCTCCCGGACGTATTCGACCGCGCGGTCCAGCTCGCCGTAGCTCTCGACCGGGTCGCAGCCGTCGAATTCGGTGACGTAGAGGTCTTCGAAGCCGCGCACGCACTTCGAGATCGACCCGCCGGCGGTCTGGACGAAGGTCGGCACACTGATCGCGTAGCCGTTGTCCTCGACCATGAAGAGCACCGGCAGATTGTCGTTCGACGCCGTGTTGAGAGCCTCCCAGAATTCGCCCTCGCTGGTCGCACCGTCGCCGATGCTCATGTAGACGACCTCGTCGTCCTCCCACTGCAGGTCGTACGCGTCCAGGCCCTCGACGGCTTCGGCGTACCGGCCGACCTCCGAGGCCCCGACGGCCCCCAGCGCCTGAGTGCCGGTGCAGGAGGCCTGACTGACGATGTTCAGCTCGTCCGATCCCCAGTGATGGGGCATCTGACGGCCGCCCGAGGCGGGATCCTCCGAGGAGCCGACGGCCTGGGCGAGGACGTCGACCGGCTCGACGCCCAGCGTCAGCGCCAGCCCGAGATCGCGGTAGTAGGGGTAGAACCAATCGTGGTCCGAGCGGAGAACTTTGCCGGCGGCGACCAGTGCCGCCTCGTGGCCGGCGCCCGCGATCTGGAAGAAGGTCTCCTGCTGGCTCTTCAGGCGGATCTGCGCGTCGTCGATCCGCCGGGAGAGGTACATCAGCCGGTATATGTCGATCAGTTCCTCGGCGTCGAGGCCGAAGTAGTCGTCGTCGGCATGGCGTTCGAACGCCGGCGGCGGGGCGGTGTTCCCCGTCGGGCCCCCTTCGTCGCGAATCTGGTCGACTGCGTCGGTTCGAATGTGAGTCGCCATGGTTCGGTGACCTTCATGGAGTCGGTAGTGAGCCCGCGCCCCCGCGGACGGGCGTCCGCGCGAGCCGCGGCGGTGTTAGCACACCCGTTGTCAACGGGTAAAGATACGGCGGTGCACCTCGAATGTCGGCCAATCGACCGTCACGCCAGCACGAAGTTCAGGATCTGCTCGGGGACGTAGACGACCCGTTCGACGTCTTGACCGTCCAGATGTCGGGCGACGTCCTCGTTCTGGCGAGCCAGCTCGACTGCTTCCTCCTGTTCGGCATCCTTTGGGACGTCGATGTTGCCGCGAGTCTTGCCGTCGACCTGGACGCCGATCTCGACGGTTGCTTCGGTGGTCAGCTCCTCGTCCCATTCGGGCCACTCGGTCCGAGCGACCGACCCCTCGCCGCCGAGCCGCTCCCACATCTCCTCGGCGATGTGCGGGGCGTAGGGCGACAGCATGATGGTCATCGTCTCGACCACCTCGCAAGGGACCTGCTCGCGGTTGTGCTTGTAGAGGTAGTTGACGAACTCCATCATCGACGCGATGGCCGTATTGAACCGCAGATCCTCGGTGTCTTCTGTGACCGATTCGATGGTCTTGTGGAGTTCTTCCTCCAGTTCACCCTCCGGTTCGTCGTCGACGACCGCCTCCGACAGGCCCTTCCCCTCGCCGCAGAACAGCCGCCAGATCCGGTCGAGAAACCGTTCGATGCCCTTCAGCCCGCGCATGTCCCAGGGTTTGTCCTGCTCGAGCGGGCCCATGAACATCTCGTA
>JBDGRG010000235.1:0-2561 GCA_042218355.1 Bradymonadaceae bacterium | reverse complement strand
CTCGACGACGTCGTCCGGATTGATGACGTTGCCCCGTGACTTCGACATTTTCTCCGTCTCGACGTCCAGCTCGACGTCGGCCTCGGGGTGCATCGGCGTGTCGTCCTCCCAGCGCACGTCGGCCGGCGCGACGACTTTCTCCTGCCAGCCGGGGACGTCGTCCTCGTCGTTGTCGACCAGGCTGATCGGTTCACCCTCCTCGTCCTCAGCGTATCGGTAGGTCCGGCCCAGGATCATGCCCTGGTTGACGACCCGTTTGAACGGCTCTTCGGTCGAGACGAAGCCCAGATCGTAGAGCACTTTGTGCCAGAACCGGGCGTACAGCAGGTGGAGCACGGCGTGCTCGGCGCCGCCGACGTACAGGTCGACGGGCATCCATTCCTTCTCGACGTCGCGGTCCCACGCGAAAGCCTCGTTGCCGGGGGAGAGATAGCGCAGGTAGTACCAGCACGAACCGGCCCACTGGGGCATCGTGTTGGTCTCGCGCTCGGCGTGTTTCCCCGTCTCCGGATCGAGCGTCTGGACCCACTCCTCGGCCTTCGCCAGCGGGGGCTCGGCGTCGTCGGTCGGCTCGAAGTCCTCCAGCTCGGGGAGCTCGACCGGGAGCTCGTCCTCGGGCACGCCCTTCGTCGTTCCATCCTCGAGGTGGAGGATGGGAAACGGTTCGCCCCAGTAACGCTGGCGCGAGAAGAGCCAGTCGCGGAGTTTGTAGTTCACCGCGCCTTCGCCCAGCCCGTTCTCCTCGAGCCAGTCGACGATCTCTGCCTTGGCCTCGTCGGTCGACAGGCCGTTCAGGAACTCCGAGTTGACGAGCTCGCCGTCCCCTTCGTGGGCTCCTTCGGAGATGTCGCCGCCGGTGATCACCCGGCGGATCTCGATGTCGTGCTGGCGGGCGAACTCCCAGTCGCGCTGGTCGTGGGCGGGTACCGCCATGATCGCGCCGGTCCCGTAGCTCATCAGAACGTAATCGGCGACGTAGATCGGGATCGACTCGCCGTTGACCGGATTGACCGCGTCGGCGCCCGTATAGACGCCGGACTTCTCGTCCTGCAGCTCGGTCCGCTCGAGTTCGGTCTTGTTCGCGGCCTCCTCGCAGTAGGCCCCGACGGCGTCCCGATGCGCGTCGTCGGTGATCTCCTCGACAAGTGGGTGCTCGGGCGCCAGCACCATGTATGTGGCGCCGAAGAGCGTATCCGGTCGGGTCGTGAAGACCTCGATCGGTTTCTCGATCCCGTCCGCCGATTCCGGATCGACGCGGAACTCGACCTTTGCCCCCTCGGACCGACCGATCCAGTTGCGCTGCATCTCCTTGAGGTGCTCGGGCCAATCGATGGTCTCCAGATCCTCGAGCAGCCGGTCGGCGTACTCGGTGATCTTCAGCATCCACTGGCGCATGGGCTTCTGGACGACCGGATGCCCGCCGCGCTCGCTGCGACCGTCGACGACCTCGGCGTTGGCCAGCACGGTCCCGAGCTCGGGACACCAGTTGACCGGCACCTCGTCCATGTAGGCGAGGTCGGCGTCGAACAGTTGCAGGAAAATCCACTGGGTCCAGGTGTAGTATCCCGGATCGGTGGTATTGATCTCGCGGCTCCAGTCGTAGCTGAACCCCAGCGATTTGAGCTGCCGTTTGAAGGTCTCGATGTTCTCCTGCATCGCCTCCCGGGGATGCTGACCGGTGTCGATGGCGTGTTGTTCGGCCGGGAGCCCGAAGGCGTCCCATCCCATCGGGTGCAGGACTCGGTAGCCCTGGAGTCGCTTGTACCGGGCGACGATGTCGGTGGCGGTGTAGCCCTCGACGTGGCCGACGTGCAGACCGGAACCCGAGGGATAGGGAAACATGTCGAGGACGTAGTAGGTCGGACCGTCCCCCTCTTCGTCGACCTCGAACGTCCCCTCGTCGCTCCAGTACTGCTGCCACTTCGGCTCGATCTCTTCGGGGGTGTACTCCGACATGGTGGGCGTTCCTCTCCTCTCCGGTACGTCGTCTCGCGCACGATCGTCCGGTGCCGTCGCCAGTAATCGACGGAACCGGCAGTCTGCCGGAGACGTGTAGTCGAACGGGACCGCGGGTCGCAAGCGGACGCCGTCGGTCGAGCGCGGCACGGCGGGCGCGTCTTCCGTCACCACCGGTCGGCGCGGCCGGGATCGGCAGTCCGGCCCCCCGGTGCGACGAGTGCCCGGCCGACCTCGGCCCGGGACCGGCGGGGGCTCAGTTGCGCCGGGCGGCTCCGGACTCGCCTCGGCCGCGCAAGGGCGATCGCCCGTTCGAACCGAGTGTGCGGACCTTGTAACTCCAAGCCCAGCCGGGCGACCGGCAGTCGGCGTCGCTGCCGGTCAGCATGAACCAGTAGAACTCCGCATCGTATCGGTCCTCGGGCCAGGCGAGGGTGGCTCGGAACCGGCCGTCATCCCCGACGGCGACGCATTCGTCGGTCCACTCGCCGCGCCCGACGGGTTTTCGGTGGACCGCGATCTTGGGATGGTCCCCGTAGTAGCGACCGGCCAGCAGCGACGTCGTCCGGCCGGGCTCGACCACGAGCGGAAGCCGGTGGCGGAGG
>JBDGRG010000234.1:0-3177 GCA_042218355.1 Bradymonadaceae bacterium | reverse complement strand
GCGTGTAGATGCCGCCGGCGACCAGTAGCATCGCCGCCGTGCCGACGACCCCCAGCAGCTTCATGAACTTCGGTGACCCCTCGACGAGCAAGTCACCGATGTTCTCGAGCGGCTCGTCGTACTCTCGCAGCTTCAGTCCGAGGTCGTCGATTTTGACGATGCCGGCGACGGTGCCGTAGACGACCAGCACCATGCCGAATCCGATGGCCGTCAGAACCCCGAGCTGGACGGAGATCGGTTTGTCGACGACCGTCCCGAGGGCGATGACCAGAATCTCGGCCGAGAGGATCACGTCGGTCCAGATCGCGCCCCGGATCTTCTCTTTTTCGTATTCGACCATGTCGATCTCGTCGTCCCGGAACGCCTTCCGGACCTCCTCCTTCCGCTTCTCCTCGGCCTCCTCGTGCGCAAACTTGTGGTAGATCTTGTGGACGCCCTCGTAGGCGAGATACGCGCCCCCGATCATCAACAGCGGGGGCAACATCCACGGGAGAAATGCGCTCAACAGCAGCGCGAGGGGAATCAGAACGACCTTGTTGACCATCGCCCCCTTTGCGACCGCCCAGATGACCGGCAGCTCCCGTTTGGACGCGAAGCCGGTGACCTGTTCGGCGTTGACGGCCAGATCGTCGCCCACCAGCGCCGACGTCTTCTTGGCGGCGACCTTCGACATCGTCGCGACGTCGTCGAGGACCGTCGCGATGTCGTCGAGCAGTGCGAGGAAGCCCGCTGTAGCCATGGCAGACGGTCGTGTCGTGGGGAACCTCGAGTCGGGAGGCTATGGGGCCAGCGTGCCGGTGCAGACTCTCATCGCTCCGGACCCTATCACACGCTGGGGGATAGACCGACCGAGTTCGTCGGTCGCCGGGTGTTCCGAACGCGAGGGTTCCTCTCGGCGGCTACGAGCGACCGTTCGACGAGATGTGATGGATGGACCGACGGATCGGGGGCCTGTCGAGGCGAGTTCACTTTCAGCTGATTAAACGTGCGGATTAAATGTGCCAGGGGGTGTGCAATAGTGAGGCATCGAACTGGGAGCTCGACGAAGGGCGCTCGGCGACTTGCCAGTGTCGGGGTGTCATCCCCAGAAACAACCGAGTTCGTCCTCGTCGACGACCTTCCACGCCCTCTCGAGTGTCTCGAGTTCGTCGGCCGGATCGTATCTGTGCCAGTTCCCGTCGCTCTGCATCCAATAGAGTCTCCAGAGATTCCGCGACCGAACGTAGGTCACCTTCGCAACGGGGAGTTCGAGCTCGTCGTCCGGGTCCTCGAAGTCGGGTCGGATTTCGTGAATTTCGACGGACTGATTGTCGACGTCGATCCGATAGTCGAGGTCGATCTCGTCACGGATCGCTGGCGGCGGTCGTCTCTGATCGAGGAAATTCTCGACGGAGCGTTTGGCTCGCGCTGTTTCGAGATCGTCGAAGGCCACGGTCCAATCCTCGAGGAAGGAGCCTGCTCGTTCGAGGGACGCCCAGGAGCGTACGTCGAGTCGGACCATGGGCCAACCGTAGATCCCACGGGTTGCGACGCGACGTGCCAGTCGATCGTCTAGCGGCGTCGAGACGCGGGTTCTGTGTCTGCCGGCGACCGGGCGTGAGGCAAGTGTGCCAACTTCCCACGGTGGACAGGTATGACCGCCGATACACCGAGCCACGGTCGACGTATTCCGGCTACTCGGGATCCCGCCGGGTCGCGAGCGAGATCGAGCTGCGTCACTCGGCGGCTACGTTGTCATCGGGGGAGGTGACGAGCAAGTCGGCGGGGATGTCGAAGAAGGCGGAGAGTTTCTCGATCTGGCGGCGGCTCGGGAGGCGTTTGCCGATTACGACATCGGAGATGCGACTTAGCACTGGACCTGTCGACTCGACTCGGGATCGACGTACTCGACGGAGACTCTTCGAGTCACATTCGGTCTCGTGCTGGGTGGAGAGCCGACGACCGGATTCGAACCGGTGACCTGCTCATTACGAGTGAGCTGCTCTACCACTGAGCTACGTCGGCGCAGCGCAGAGCGGGTAACTAGTAGTCGAGTGGTCGAGTCGTCAAGTAGTCGTGGTCGAGTGGTGAGCGGTCGAGCGGGCGACGAACCGCGACCAGGCGAATCGGGGCGGGGCAGCAGACGGGAGCCAGCTCGTTTCCAGTAAGAACTTGGGTTGACCGCCGTTTTGGCCCATACTCCAGCGTCGAGCTGTCAGGCGGTCTCCGGGACGGTGAAGTTGGTTGGACGCACCTGGAGCCGGAGAGTGCCGCGGGCGGCCTCCGCGGGCCTTCGAAACGGCCCGGCGGACGCGCCCGAAACGTCTGCGACCATTTTCTTCACTGGGTGAGTGATCATGGGCGACGACGGGTGGTGTCCGAGGGAGCGAACGCTAGTCGGACTGCTGGTGGCGGCCCTGCTGGTGCTGTCCGGGGGCCCGGCCGCGGCACAGCAGCAGACGACCGAGTCCGACATTCAGAACTTCAAGCCGATCGCGGGGCCGAACGGGATCGTCACCGTCGAGGGCACCGATCCGCTGGGTCATCTCCAGCTCGGCGGCGGGTTGTATCTCGACTATGTGAACGAGCCGGTCGTCGAGGGAGTGAACGACAATCAGACCGCGGTGGTCGACACGCAGGTCGTCGCGGACGCACTGGTGGGCATCGGCCTGTTCGACATCGGGCAGCTCGACATCCACGTCCCGCTGTACTTCGCGAACCAGGGTCAGTTCGGCGCGGCCGATTTCGGGGGAGTTGCCGTCGGCAACATCGCCGTGTCGGCCAAGGGTCGTATTCTCGACGGCGAGTCGTTTCCCGTCGGGCTCGGTTTGCAGCTGGACACGTACATTCCGACCGACCCGGATTCGCCGTTCATTTCGGACGACAAGGCGGGAGCGGCCGCCACGGTGTTGGTCGACAAGCGGATCGGACGGACGTATCTGGGCGGTAATCTGGGATTTCGCTTCCGGCCGAACGGAAACCTGCGCAATCTGGAGTTCGGCGACACGTTCACCGTGTACAAGTTCCGCAGCATGGTCACCGACGCCGAGGACGGGACCGGTGCGAAACTAAGCGAGGAAGACCGTGGCGGCGTTGACCCACGGGTGACCCGGACGGGGCGATTCCTGCGCCGGACCCACCTGGACGAGATACCGCAGCTGTGGTCGATCCTGGTCGGAGACATGAGCGTCGTCGGGC
>JBDGRG010000233.1:0-7336 GCA_042218355.1 Bradymonadaceae bacterium | reverse complement strand
GAGGGTCTCGACGAATCCCTCGGGCAGGTCCAATCCAGACGCCGTCCCCGCCGAGACGTAACAGTTCTTCACTTCCAGGTCGTCCAGATCGACGTCCTCGAATCCGACCGACCGCAGCGTGACCAGCCGAAACAGACTCTCGCCCCAGTCGACCCGCTGCCACCGACCGTCCTCGAACTCGGTCCGCTCGATCTCCGCCCCGTCGCCCACCTCGAGGTCCGCGAACAGACACTCCTGAAACTGACAATCCGACCACTCCCCGTCGGCGACCCGTGACTCCGGAAAGTCGCACTTGGAGAACGTGCACGATTCCAGCGCCGCCCCCTCGAGATTTGCGCCGGCAAACGAACAATCGATGATCGTACAGCCGTGGAAATAGGCGCCCTCGAGCGTCGCCTCGTCGAACCGGAGATCCGTCAGCGTCGAGTCGGCAAACTCGCAGTACGAGAGGTCGAGAGCGGAGAAATCGAACCCGGAGAGCTCCGCCTCGTCGAACGTCTCCGCCATCATCGACGGGAGATCGCGGTCGTCCCGCTCGCGCTCGCGGATACGGCGGTTGAACTCGTCCGTGTTCCCGGACTGGATCAGATTGACGAAATCGTCACTCATGAGTCGCGTGGCCCCTGACAAGTGGTAGCGTCGCACACACTGGTGGGCGCAGGCGTCGCCGCGCGCCCGGAGAGTGACTCGCGTTGTTAGACGAGTCTCGACCGCCGCACAAGTCCAGTCCGGCGCAACGAACCGAACCGGTGTTCGACCGCGTGCGCCGCCCTTGCGTCGCGCACCCGCCTGCTCTATAGACACGCTCTGCCGTAGAGATCCCACCTCCACATCCGTTCGACGCCATGCTCGAGTCAGTGCTCAGCATCATTCATGTCCTCGGGGCCATCGTCCTGATCGCAATCATCCTCGTCCAGTCGGGCAAGGGCGAGGGCATCGGAGCCGGCCTCGGGGGTGCCTCCGCCGCAGCCCAGAAGATGTTCGGAGGAGGCGGTACGCAGTCCGCCCTCGCCAAAGCGACCATCGGGGTCGCGTTGACCTTCATGGCGACCAGCGTCTCGCTGGCGTACCTCTCCAGTCGGCCCGAATCCGCCATGAACCTCGACAAGGGCGACGCCAACTTCGGCAACCGACGCGGCACCGTCATCGAGACGGGCGGCGACGACGGGGATTCGGAGTCGGCAGGAGGCACGACCGAGTCCGGAGCCTCGAAGGGCTCGTCGAGCGACGGCGCCGGCTCGGCCTCGTCCGGTTCCGGCGCTACCGGGAGCACCGGCTCGACCGGCTCCGGAGAATCCGGCTCGTCCGGGGCGACGGGCTCGGCGAGTGGAGAAGCGGGCTCGCAAGGGACGGGCGGCTCCGGGTCGACGACCTCCGGCGGCAACTCGGCCGGCGAGTAACCGGGGACGGTCGACCGCGTCGTGGCGGCGCACCTGGACCGCCGACCACGGCTCTCGGAACACGTCCCGGGTCTCGGAACACGTCCCGGGTCTCGGGGCTGATACTCGTTCGACACGGACCGGCCAAACGCCCTCTATCGAAACCCCTCGAACCAAGGTTATGACGACATATCCGAGCGACACATCCGCGAACCCCGAACTGACGAGTGAAAGACACCTCGAGTATCAGTTTACTTCTCTGGGCTCTCCCAGCGTCCGCGCGTCGAGACCGCCGATGTAAACTGCCTTCCCCCTTCACTTTCTTCAGTCTCCCTTCATCCTTCTTCCTTCAGTCTCCCTTCGTCCTTCTTCCGTCTGCCCTCATCCTTCATCGTTCTGCCTTCATCCTTCTTCCTTCATCCTTCATCCGTCTGCCTTCATCCTTCTGCCTTGGACATGTCTTCTCCAACCGAACTCGCCGACAACGCCCTCCTCGAGCGAATCGACGCACTGTACGAGCACGACACGGGCGACGTCCCCGACGACGCCGCGGCCGTCTTCGAGGAGTTTCTCGATCGCCTGGAGGGGGGACGACTCCGCGCGGCGGAGCCCGATCCGTCGAGGGACGGCTGGACCGTCAATCGCGAGGTCAAGCGCGGGATCCTCTTTGGCTTTCGGATCGGTGAACTTCGGGAGTTCCATGACGACTCCCCGCTGCAGTTCAGCGACAAGCACACCTTCCCGCCCCAGCGGCTGCCGGTCGCCGAACGCAACATCCGACTCGTCCCGGGCGGCTCCGCCGTCCGCCGGGGGGCTTTCCTCGGCGAAAACGTGACCGTCATGCCCCCGGCCTACGTCAACGTCGGGGCACACGTCGGTGCGGACACGATGGTCGACTCCCACGCCCTGGTCGGCAGCTGCGCACAGATCGGCGACGGGGTGCACCTGTCGTCCGGCGCACAGATCGGAGGTGTCCTCGAGCCCGTCGGCCAGCGGCCGGTCGTCGTCGAGGACGATGCGCTGGTGGGGGGCAACACGGGACTGTACGAGGGTGTACACGTCTGCGAGGGGGCCGTGATCGGTGCCGGCTGCGTCGTCACCGCAAGTACCCCGGTCTACGACCTCCCCCGCGAGACGGTCCATTCGCCGTCGGGCGGTACGGGGGCGACCATCCCGCCGCGAGCCGTGGTCGTTCCGGGCACCCGCCCGGCGAGCGGTGACTTCGCGGAGCAACACGGTGTTCAGCTCTCGACGCCGGTGATCGTGAAGTACCGGGACGAACAGACCGACGCCCAGACCGCCCTCGAGGACGCCCTTCGCTGAGTGCCGCCATGCACCTGTCGACGCTCGCCGAAGCCATTCGCCCGACCCAGATCCGAGACTTCCGTTCGAAGGCCGAGCCGTCGAGCCTCGATCTCGGGCTCGGCCAGTCGCACCTGCCGGTCCCCGAGCCAGTCCGCCGCGCGGCGATCGATGCGATCCGAAGCGGTCGGGCGTCCTACAGCGACAATCTCGGCCACCCGGAGACGCGCCGCGCCATCGCCGACGATCACGGCGTCGACCCGAAGCACGTGATGGTTACCTGTGGCGTCCAGGAGGGGCTCGCCGTCGCCCTCCTCGGATTAGCCGACGACGGCGACGAGGTGCTCGTCCCCGATCCCGGTTTCCCCGCGTACGCGAACCTCGTCCGCGCAGCCGGCGCCGACGTGGTGCGGTATCCGCTCGATCCCGACGACGAGTTCGCGCTCGCCTCGGATGCGATCGTCGAACGCCTGTCCAACCGGACGGCGGCCGTCGTCTTCAACTCCCCCTCCAACCCCACGGGTCGCCGTCACCGGCGCGAGGCGCTCGAGCCGGCGGTCCGCGAACTGGAGCGGGCGGGCATCCCCTGGATCTCGGACGAGGTCTACCGCGACTTCACCTACGGATCGGCACACCTCTCGCCGACCGACGTCTCGGGCGCAGGTCGACCGCCGAGCCCTGGTCTCCAGCTGGCCGGACTGTCGAAATCGATGCACGCGATGGGCTGGCGACTCGGGTGGCTGGTCGGCCCCGCCGACACGATCGAACGGTTGAAGCTCCTCCACCAGCACCTCGTCACCTGCGCCCCGACCCCCGCGCAGCACGCCGCGGTCGCGGCACTCGAACACCGCGACCGACTCGTCGACGAAGCGATGGAGGTCTTCGGCGACCGGCGTCGGCTCGCACTCGAACGCCTGGAGGACCTTCCCGCCGTCTCGGCCGTCCCCCCGGACGGGGCCTTCTACCTCTTTCTGGACGTGCGCCGGTACACCGGTGACGGCGTCGATTCCCTCGCGCTGGCCGAAGCTCTACTGGACCGGCAGGACCTGGTCCTCGTCCCCGGGTCTGGATTCGGCCCCGGCGGAGAGGGTTTTCTGCGACTGGCGTACGCGGCCGGCAGGGAGGAACTCGAGGAGGCCTTCGATCGCCTCGAGGCCTTCTTCGCGGCCCGCGAACCCGTCTGATCCCGCCGAGACGGTTGCGCGACCGCCCGACACCCGCGATCGTACTCGTTGTCGACGCCGCCCGGTTGTCAGACCGGTCCTCGCGCACACGTTCGGAGTCATCCTCCGCGCGGTCGACGGGGCTGGCCGGCCGAGCACGCGACGGTCGCTGGACGATCGCTCGGTCGACCGGTCGCACGGTCGTGTAAACTGGCGCTCGTGCGGTTGTGCGGTTGTCCGGTTGTGTGGTTGTACGGTTGTGCGGTCGTTCGGTTGTCGGCTCGACCGCTCGACCGCTCGACGGCTCAACGGCTCCAAACCCGGGACGACCCGATGGACGACCTCGACGATCTCGACGATTTCGACGATTTCGAACTCGACACCTCCGAGCGCGAGGAACCGAGCGAGTGGGAGGAACGGTTCGAGAGTCAGATCAACGCCTTCTTCGACGAGGCGATCGAGCGCGTCCCGGGCTTTACCGAGCGCCATCTCGAGAGCTTCCGCTCGGTCATGACCCGGAGCCTCTCCCCCAAGACCGGGCTGGGCGACGTCCTCGTCAGTCTGCGCAACCTCGCGAGTGGCGTCTCGTCGGCCGCCGGTGGTCCTGACTTCTCGCGCGAATCCTTCACGCACGAGGAACTGACCGAAGCCTTCGAACGCGAGGTCGTCAGCACCGAGGAGCTCGAATCGCTCCTCAATCGTCTGTTTCGCGAATTCGAGCGCGACCAGTGGAAAAAACTACAGTCCGGAGGCGACGGAGACGGCGCCGACGATGGTCTCCCGTCGACCCGGATGCGCGAACGGGTCGAAAATCTGATGGAGGAGGAACTCGCACACGATCCGCTCCTCGCCCAGGCGGTCCGATCCGGCGTAAAGATCGGTCTGCCCGCGACGCTCGGTTACGTCCTGTTCGGCAAAGTCACACTCCCGGGGGGCTTCGGCTCGGAGGCCGCGCGACAGCTCTACAAACGCCGCCTCGACAAATACCGGACGACCCTCATGCAGATCGGCCGGTTCAAGGTCCCCGGCTGGGTCGGCGCCATCGGCTGGGCGGGGGGGCTGGTGGGGACGCTGGCCGTGGGCGGTCTGATGGAGTTCGCGGTCAACTCGATCCGCGATCTCAAGGGGGCCTACATCCGCCAGCTCAACGCCGCTCGATACGCGATCCTCTACGGCGAGGACCCGGAGACTCCCGCCGGTCAGGGTGTGCTGCACATCGTCCGGGGGCTCGAGCGGCAATTCGACCGGCTCGCCTCTCTCTCCGAGGAGGAACTTCAGGCCGTCGAGCGCGAGGTCGCCGAAACGACCGACTGACTCCGCCGGCGCCGCGTGACGGCCTCCGTACGTCCTCCCGTCACCTCGACCGACACCCGCCGACCAGATGAAGCTCGTCATCGGTGTCCCCGCCCTCCTCCTCTCGACGAGCGTCGTCTTCGGCTATCTGGCCTTCATCTGGTGGCTCGATCGATACGAGCGCGAACCACTCTGGCTCGTGGGCCTGACCTTCGCCTGGGGGGCCTTCCTCGGCACCGGCCTCGGCTGCGTGGTCAACTCCGCCGCGACGGGCATGCTCTCCGTGGTCGTGGGCAAATCGACTGGACTCGCGCTCGCAAAGGTCGCCGTCGCTCCGCTGGTCGAGGAGGCGACCAAGGGATTCGTCTTCGTGATCCTGATCTGGAACCACAACTTCGACAACGAAACCGACGGACTGATCTACGGCGCGGCGACCGGACTCGGGTTCGCCGTCGTCGAAAACGTACTCTACTTCGCCAAACTCTCGCTCGCCGCCCAGGTCGGTGTCGGCGCGCTGATCGGGATGTTGATCGTCCGGACGCTCTTCACGTCGCTCGTCCACTGCATCTCGAGCGCACTGCTCGGCGTGGCGTTCGGCTACGCTCGACACCGATCCGGACACCTCCGCTGGCTGGTCTATCCCGGGCTCGGGTACGCGGCAGCAGTCGTCCACCACGGCCTGTGGAACGGCCTCAACACGATGACCAGTGCCTTCGGCAGCCCTCAGTTTTCGCTGGTGGGGATGGCGATGGTCGTCGTGCTCGGCGTGCTGATGTTCGCGATCACCCAGTTCTCGCTGCATCGCGAACATACGGTGATCGAGCAATTTCTGCGTCAGGAGGCAGAAATGGGGATTCTTCCGGCCGAACACGCCGAGATCATTCCGTACTGGACGAAGCGCCGTCGCGACGACTGGCTCCCCGAAGATGTCTCGCGCGAGGAATACGTCCGCGCCGCCACTCTGCTGGCCTTCCGTCACCACCAGCGCCAGCTCGCCGGGGGCGAACGGGCCGACCAGTACCGACGCGAGATCCGGCAGTACCGGAATCGTGTCCGGGAGCTGCTCGCCGACCAGTCAGATGGAGCGTAGCGAGCGCCGACTGCAGACTTCCGACTGTCGACTTAGGACTTCCGACTCACTCCCCGCAGCTCCGTTCCTCCATGCTGCGGATCCACTCGCTGACCACCTTCACGCCGAACGTATCGACGGTCCGCAGCGGCAGCTCCGGCATCTTGATCTCCGGGTCCGACGATTTCATCCGAAAGATCATGATCGACTTCTCGGGATGACCCGGCACGATGTCGAACTCGTGTCCCCCGGTTCCCGCCCCCGCGGCGACGGTCCGTTTGCAGACGCCCAGCTTGTTCGGATCCTCCTGCTCGATCCCCAGAAACAGTCCGGAATTGCTCGCTCCCCCCTTCGGGTCGTGACAGTGCGCACAGTTTCCCTCCAGATACGCCCTCGCCCGGGCCTCGATCGGCAACTCTTCGTTCTTGGGATCTGCCAACTTCGGCAAGTCGTCGACGCTGCCCGGTTCGTCGTCGAGAAGACCCGCCTCGGCGAATCGCCGAATCTGATTCTGTTTCCCCGAGGCGTACTCGAACGGCCGGTTGAGCTGGCGCGTTCGCGGACCGAGCAGTTCGATGACGTTTCCACGCTGGTGACAACTCTTGCACTTGTTTTCACTCGGGACCCGGTAGTTCGTCGTCACCTCCTTCCCCTCCTCGTTCGTCCACGTCACCTCGCGGTCGGTCCCGATCCGCCACCGCTCGGCCTTCGTCTCCTTCTCGTTCCAGAGGTAGACGCGCGGCTTCCATTTCCCCTCCTCCTTCATCATCAACCGCGTCTCGAGCAGCCGCCGTCCCTCGGACGGATTCCGCGCATCGTGCGGAAAATAGAAGGTTTTGACGATGATCGTCCCGTCGGGAAACGACCACATCTGACGGTCGTCGTAGTCGATCGTTTCGCCCTCGGGCGGGACGATGAACCGGAACTTGTCGCTCTCGTCGGAGTACAGCTTGCTGCGCACGCCGTACGGATAGACGCCCTTGGAGGGCTCGAGATGCTGCTTCGCCGGCTGTCCGCCGAAGAAGCAGTAATCCTTCAGCCGGTCGAACGGCTCGTCGTAGTCCGCCGGCCGCTGGAGCTCGCACGACGACGACTTCGACCCGCCGCCGGAATTCCCGCACCCGACCCCA
>JBDGRG010000232.1:249-4617 GCA_042218355.1 Bradymonadaceae bacterium | reverse complement strand
TGTGGCCCTTCTCGACGCTGGGCTGGCCCGAGGACGCGGCCGACCTGCGGAAGTTCTACCCGACCCAGGTGATGGAGACCGGCCACGACATCCTCTTCTTCTGGGTCGCCCGGATGATGATGATGGGGATCTACTTCGTCGACGAGACCCCCTTCGAGGACGTCTATCTCCACGCGATGGTCCGGGACAGCAACGGCAACACGATGTCCAAGACCAAGGGGAACGTCATCGATCCCCTCCACATGATCGACGGCGCGGACCCCGAGGAGATGGATCCGGACACCCATGCGGAGCTGATCGACCAGTTCCCCGACGGCGTCGATCCCCAGGGGGCGGACGCGCTGCGATTCACGCTGGCCAGCTACGCCGCCCAGGGCCGGGACATCAAACTGAACATCGACCGGATCGAGGGATACCGGGCGTTTCTGAACAAGCTGTGGAATGCCGCCCGATTTGCGGGGATGAATCTCGAAGACTGGCAGTCGCCCGGGTACGACGCCCTGACCGAGCACTGGGTCGAGGGCGGTGCCGAACGCCCCTTCGACGAGGACGCTCTCTCCATCGCGGACAAGTGGATTCTCTCTCGACTCGACCAGACAGCCGAGACCGCCGAGGCGGCGCTCGAGGACTTTCGCTTCGACGAGGCCGCCCAGACGCTGTACGACTTCGTCTGGCACGAATTCTGCGACTGGTACATCGAGTTAGCCAAGGACGTCCTCTACGAAGCCGACGAGGAGGCCCCCGAGCGGCGGGCGGCCCAGTCGGTGCTCGCACTGACGCTCGAGAGTTCACTGCGCCTGCTCCATCCGATCGTCCCGTACGTCACCGAGGAGATCTGGCAGGAGCTGCCGCTGGGCGACGGAGCCCCCGACAGCATCATGGTCGCCCCCTGGCCCGAGCCCCGACCGTCGGTCGACTACCCCGACGCCGTCGAGGCGATGGAGACCGTCATCGGCGTCATCGAGGAGATCCGGAGCATCCGCGGTGAAACCGACGTCAAACCGGGGACCACCATCGACACGGTCTACGCAGCCGCCGACTCGGAGGGCTCCCGCGCGGCGCTCGACGCCGGTCGAGACTACATCCGCGATCTGGCGTCCGTCGACGAACTGGTCGTCGAATCCCCCGACGACGCCGAGGAAATAGAGGGGGCGGCGACCGCCGTTTACGAGGACGTGGACGTCCGCATCCCGCTGCGCGGGATGATCGACCTCGACGAGGAGTACGAACGACTCCAGAAGGAACTCGACCGCGTCGAGGAGGATCTCGACTACGTCCGGGGCAAGCTCGACGACGAGGGCTTCGTCGAGAACGCCCCCGAGGCGATCGTCCAGCAGGAGCGCGACAAGCTCGACGCCTACCTCGAGGAGAAGGAGAAGCTCGAGGAGTCGGTCGCCGAACTCGAGCAGCTGCGAGACTGACGACCGGACTTCCGGCCCGGCCGTCACCGGCGGTTCGGATCGGTCCCCCCCGTGCTGCCCCACACCATGGATGACGACGCGACCGGCCGAACCAGGGGCTCGCTCGACGTCGGGCAACTGCCCGACGCCGGCGGCGCCGATCGACGCCGGGCGCGCCGCCTCCACCGCGCGCTGGAGAAGGAACTCGGGACGGTCCACCTGGTCGTCACGGACAACCGACGGCGGATGCTCACCACCAAATCCGCGGGCGAGCACCTCGAAATCCGCCTGCACCACATGTTCCTGAGCTGCGACGAGGAGATCGTCGACGCCATCGTTCGGCTCGCCGACGGGGACGATTCGGCCCGGGAGCGGATTCAGTCCTACGTCTCCTCGAATCGCGACAAGATCCAGTTCGAACCCTCCGAAGAGGAACTGACGCACCGGGGTGAACACTTTCACCTACAGGAACTTCTCGAGACCGCACGATCCCGGCTGGAGGAGTCCGAGCTCGACGACATCTCGATCAGCTGGGGCCGCGACGGACGCGGCGAGAAGAGCATTCGGTTCGGGAGCTTCGACTTCGACCAGCGCCTGATCCGAATCCATCCCGCACTCGATCAGGAGTGGGTGCCCGAATTCTTCGTCGAGTTCATCGTCTACCACGAACTCCTGCACGCGCTCCATCCACCGCGCGAGGGCGACGAGCGCCGCCGCGTTCACACCGACGAGTTCGAGCGGCGCGAGCGCGAACATCCGCGCTACGAGGATGCACTGGAGTGGGAGTCGGCGAACATCGACCGCCTCCTCGATCGTTGATCCCCCGCTGCTTCCGGACTGTCGCCCGCTTCGCCCCCACGCGACGACCTGCCAGATGCCCCGACCCGATTCCGCCACTGCGCCCGACCTCTCGACGGTGAGCGCCTCGGCGCTGGCACTTCTGCTGGCAGTGGCGGCGTCGGACTGCGATCGAACGGAGACATCGAGCAGCTCGTCGGCGAAACAGTCGGAGTCGAGCACATCGCACGGCGGATCGAACTCCGAGCACTCCACCGGCGACCTCCCCGGCGACAAGCCGCCCGGCTCGGTCGAACCGCCCTCGCCGGGCCCACCGGCCCCCGCCGTCTTCTTCACCGCGGGCCTGAAGGGCTACCTCGAACCGTGCGGCTGCTCGGCGGACGTCTTGCTCGGGGGCGCGGAGCGCGTCGCCGGCTACGTCCGGAACGTCCGCCGTCGCCTCCCCGCCACGGCCGTGCTCGACGCCGGCGACGTCCTGTTCCAGCACGAAACGCTCGAGACACATCGGGTCCCGCAGGCCCGGGCCAAGTCGGAGGTGGTCGGTTCACTGTTGAAGTCGCTCGGAACGGTCGCGACCGTCCCGGGTGAACGCGACTTCGCCCTGGGACCGGAGACGTATCTCGAGGCGATGCGATCGGCCGACGTCACCCCGCTGGCGGTCAATCTGGACGTCGAGGGGGCCGACCTCGCCGGCACCACCGTCGTCTCGCTGGGAGACTGGAGACTCGGTGTGGTCTGGGCCGTCGAACCGGCTCTCTTCGAGGATGTCGACGGAGCCTCCGCCAGCCCCGTCGACGGCCGACTCGGCCCGGCCGTCGCCACGCTCCGGGACGAAAAGAAGGTCGACGCGGTCCTCGCCCTGGTGCACGGCCGACTCGGATTCGTGCGAGCGCTGCTGAGCAACCACTCCGGGATCGACTTCGGAGTCGTCGGGCACGGCCCCCGCGAAACCGACCAGGTCCAGTCGGTCGGAGACGGCTACACCCTCGAGGCCTTCACTCAGGGTCGGTACGTCGGCTTGCTAAAACTGTACGGACGCGACCGACAGGGACCGTTCGTCCGCGCGTACGAGGGGAGCGAGACCGAACTTCAGAAGGTCGAGCAGCAGATCGACCATGTCGAGGAGACCATCTCGGAGCTGTCGCCCGACGAGGAGGGGGCCCAGGCGCCGCCGCTTCTGGACAGGATGAAGGAACGACTGGAGGACCTGAAGAACCGGCGCAGCGAGCTGAAGCAGGCCGAAATCGAGGTTCCGGAGTCGCGACAGTCGTTTCTGTTTCGACCGATCCCGATCGAACCCGGCTATCCGATCGTCGAGGCGATCCGCCAGCGTCGCGTCGAGTACAACCGGCAGCTCGAAGAGCTGAACCGCCAGGTCTCCCGGCAGGTCCCCCGGCCGGCCGACGGTGCACCGACCTACCTGGGCACGAACCAGTGCAAGTCCTGCCACCGTCCCGCGCACGACTTCTGGAAGGGAACTCGACACGCGACGGCCCTGCAGACGCTCCAGAAGCGGGACAAAGCGTTCGACCAGCGGTGCATCGGGTGTCACGTCGTCGGCTACGACGAACCGGGCGGCAGCGTGCTCGGGAAACTGACCTACGAGCGCAAGGTCGACGGCCGCCGCCTCCGCAAGGATCTCCGCAACGTCGGCTGCGAGAGCTGCCACGGCCCCGGCTCGAAGCACCGCGAGAATCCCGCCGCGGACCCCGCCTCGCTGGAGGGATTCGTCGCCGACCCCGGCGTCGAACAGTGCAAACAGTGTCACGTCCCCGACCATTCACCGGGGTTCGACTTCGAGACCTACGTCGACAAGATCACCGGTGACGGCCATCCCCGTGATTCGCAGTGACCGGGAGGGCCCCGACCCGTCGGTCCCGACTCCTCGCCGGGGTGCGCGAGCGCCCCCTTGACACCGCTCCGACCGATCTCTCGTGAACGCACCCGCGACGACCGAATCGGTTGCGGCGCCCCCGCGTGTGTGAAATCCTGCGCGGTTGAAACGGGTTTTACGATCGTTCGTCGAGCCGAACGCGCGGCGCCTCCCGGTTTGCCCTCCGGGGTGGAGTGGCCGTGAAACGGGAGGGACGCGCCGGCCCCGAACGTTCGCGAACTCACCGGAACGAGTCGACCTCCATGCTCGAGAAATTCATCGACTTTCTGAGCGGCG
>JBDGRG010000232.1:0-239 GCA_042218355.1 Bradymonadaceae bacterium | reverse complement strand
GACTCCCAGGAGAGGTCCGACATCGAAGGAAACTTCCTCGATCACGCCGTCGACAGCGTCGAGGAGACGGTCCGAGAGGAACTGGACCGGTGTCCCGAACACGACCCACTCCTGCTGCTCGCCGTCGAGATCCTCCGCGCCAGTGCCCCCGACGACCGGTGGTCGGACGCCACGCTCCCCTGCCCGGTCGAAGACGACCAGAGCCCCGCCCGGGAGGTCCCCCCGCCTCCACCCGGCAG
>JBDGRG010000231.1:7190-8171 GCA_042218355.1 Bradymonadaceae bacterium | reverse complement strand
CAACGAGGTCTCCGAGGGGCGCGGGTCGCCCCACGGCGGGGCCTTCCTCGACATCGCCAGTCAACGCCCCGACGAATACATCAAGAAGAAGCTCCCCTCGATGCACGAGCAGTTCATCGAGTTGGCCGAGGTCGATATCACGAACGATCCGATGGAGGTCGGCCCGACGCTGCACTACTTCATGGGTGGGATCCGCGTCGATCCCGACACCCAGGCGTCGACCGTGCCGGGCCTGTTCGCCTGCGGCGAGGCCGCCGCGGGACTGCACGGCGCCAATCGGCTGGGCGGCAACTCGCTGTCGGACCTGATGGTCTTCGGCCGCCTCGCCGGGCAGGGGGTCGCCGACTACGTCCAGGAGCTGTCGGAGACGCCCGAGGTCCACGACGACCAGGTCGGCGAGATCGTCGACGACGCGAAAGCCTTCCTCGAGCGCGAGGAGGGCGAAAACCCCTTCATGATCCACGAGGACCTGCAGGACCTGATGCAGGAATGCGTCGGGATCCTCCGCACCGAAGACGAACTCGAGGAGGCCCTCGAGGGGCTGGAGGACCTGAAGGGTCGGCTCGACAACGCCAAGGCCCACCCGACCAGCCAGTTCAACGCCGGCTGGCACAAGGCACTCGATCTGCAGTCGTTGATCGAGATGGCCCAGGCCGTCGCCTCGGCGGCGCTGGAGCGCGAGGAGAGTCGCGGCGCTCACACGCGGCTCGACTTCGAGGGCGAGCGCGAGGAGTGGGGCGAGGTGAACATCCTGGTGCGCAAGGAAGACGGGGAGCTGGTGATCGATCACTACGATCGACCCGAACCCCCTGAGGAATTGGCGGAGATCGGCTACGCGAGTCTCGAAGAGCTGGAGCAGGGCGATGTCTGAGACACGCCACATGAAAATCTGGCGCGGTGACGAGGACGGCGGGGAATTCGTCGACTACGAGGTCGAGGTCGACGAGGGCATGGTCGTTCTCGACGTCATCCACCGGGTTC
>JBDGRG010000231.1:4551-7157 GCA_042218355.1 Bradymonadaceae bacterium | reverse complement strand
ATTGGATGAGCGACTACCCCACCGATCCGATCACCGTGCAGCCGATGAAAACCTTCCCGGTGATCAAGGACCTGGTCTCCGACGTCTCGTGGAACTACGAGCAGAACGAGAAGATCGCTCCGTTCAAACCGGAAAACCCGGACGAACAGGACTACGAGATGTCCGAGGAGGACGTCGAGCGGGTCCAGCACTTCCGGGAGTGCATCGAGTGCTTCCTCTGCCAGGACGTCTGCCACATCCTGCGGGACCACGACAAAAAGGACGAGTTCGTCGGCCCCCGGTTCATGATCCGGCTTGCGAGCCTCGAAATGCACCCCCTCGACGTCGAGGACCGGCTCGCCAAGATCAAGGACGAGTACGGGTCGGGGATGTGCAACATCACGAAGTGCTGCACCGACATCTGCCCGAAGGACATCGAGATCACCGACGACGCGATCATCCCGATGAAGGAGCGGGTCGTCGACGAGTACTACGACCCGATCGCGCGGCTGATGGACTGGATCAGCCAGGGTGGGGTCGCGTAACGACGTAGCCAGAGCTTCCAGCTCTGGTCGCAACGTTGCCAGCGCATCTTGCGCTGGTGATGAGCGTAGCTAGAGCATCTTGCGCTGGTGATGAGCGTAGCCAGAGCATCTTGCTCTGGCGGGAATGGACTGCGTACTGCTGAACCAACACGATCTGGAAGCTCGGTCTACGCTGCGTTGCCAGAGCATCTTGCTCTGGCGCCTCCGAAACCGATGCCCTCCGACCCGGACATCGAGCGCACCGTCGAGCAGCTCCGCTCCGACGGCCCTGCTCGATTCCTCCTCACCGGGCTCGAGGACCCGATCTACCGCTGGGTCGTCCGGCTATTCGTCCTCGGCTCGGCCGCTCACCTCTGGCTCCGCAACGCCTGGTCGCTCGAGTGGCTCTTCGCCGACCTGGTCTACACTGCCGGGCTCGGCCTGCTCGCCTGGCGCGGGGCTTTGCTGGGCTGGCTGCTGTCCGCCTGGGGGCTGCTCGAACCCCTCCTGTTCCACCGCGACTTCCTCACCCAGTCCGTCATTCTGCTCGCCATCGCCGGGGCTGGGGCGGCGGCGACCGCGCTGCGGGCGTGGGGAAGAGTGCGGCAGTCCGAAGCTCATGAGGCCGATCCCGGCCCCTGGGTCGACGCCTTCCTGCGCGCCGTCCAGTGGATCTGCATCCTCACCTACGCCTGCGCCGCGCTCCACAAACTCAACGTCGACTTCCTGGCCCGGCCGAACAGCTGCGCGTTGTACGGCGTCGACGAACTGCTGACCTACTGGCGGGCCGGCGCCGATGTCCCGGGCTGGCTCGTACCGTGGCTGCCCTGGGTGATCGTCGGCACCGAGGGCGGCATCGCCGCACTGCATCTGCTTCGGCTGCGGCGGCTCGCGTGGACCGCCGCCGCGGCGTTTCACATCCCGCTGACGCTGACCATGGCCCCGGCGTTCGCCTTCGTCATGGCCTGCGCGCACGCGTCCTTTCTGGTAGCGCGCGATCTCGCGCGCATACGCAAGACACTCGGCAGATACGGATCGAAGATCGCTGCCGCGGGCGCGGCGGCGACTGCGGCCAGCCTCGCCGCCCACGCCGACTGGCCGGGCGCGGCGATGGCCCTCAAGGAGGCGATTCTGTGGAGTGCACTGCTCGGGCTGGCGGTCGCCTTTCCGCCGTGGACCGATGCGGCCTGGGACCGGGCGAGGTCCCCACTCGAGGGGGCCGACCCGCGCGCGGTCCTGCTGCCCGCGGCCGTCGCCGGGCTCTTCGCGCTGAACTGTCTGACGCCCTACCTCGGCCTGCAGTACCAGCACACCGCCGCGATGGTCAGCAACCTGCGGATCGACCGCGGCTGCTGGAACAGCGCCGTCGTCCCCGAGTCGGTGCGGCTTCGCGATCCTTATATTCGCGTCGACGAGGTCTACTTCAAAGAGCCCGGTGCGATCCCCGAGTACGAGGAGATCGTCCGGACCAAACTCTGGAGCCCCCCGGAGATCCGCCAGATGCGCCGCAACTGGTGCCGGCCCGAAGTCCGGCCGTTCTACATCCGCGGCACCCACCTGGGCGAAACCTTCGAAATCGAGGATCTGTGTGCGGGGAAGCCGCTGCCGTTCGACGAGTGGCGACCGTTCGGCGTCCCCGTCTTCGGTGACTTCCTGCGCTTCCAGAAGAACCTCCAGCGGGACTGCGACCAGCCGTGCATTCACTGATCAGCCACTGAGTGGCTCAGTGAGTAAGTGACTGAGTTGAGGAGCGGGCGCCCGGTGTCATAGCAGTTCAGGCGTTCGCCGTCTTCGCGTTCTTTGCGCCTTCGTGGCCGAGGTTGTCTGCGCATTGTGCACCCATGCAGTCGTTGGTAGCTCCCCGAGGCCCCGTCGGCATTTGCCCGCGTTGTTCCTTCGTGTCCTTCGCGTCTTCGTGGCCGAAGTTTTTTGGGCCCTTTGCGCCTTGGCGGTTAGTCCTCCGCGCCTTTGCGTCTTTGTGACTGTGGTTTTTGGCCTTCGCGTCCTTCGCGACTTCGTGGCCCAGGTCCTTGACGCCTTCGCGACTTCGTGGCCCAGGTCCTTGACGCCTTCGCGTCTTCACTTGCAGAGGTCGGCCGGACA
>JBDGRG010000231.1:935-4541 GCA_042218355.1 Bradymonadaceae bacterium | reverse complement strand
ACGCCTGGTTCGAGATGTTCCCGCCACCTTGGCACCAGCACGACTTGCGGACGCCTCCGCCCCCCTTGCACTCGCCGGAGTTGAACCGGCTCTTGCTCTTGCAGCACTCCGCACAGGTGTCGGCCTTCCCGCCGTTGCCCCCTCCGCCACCCCCGCCTCCGTCACCGCCGGAGTTGCCGCATCCGAGCGCGAACATCGAGAGACTCAGCGTCAGCAGAACGGTCGTCCATCGCTCCATCGGTCACTCCCGTCGCAGGTCGATTGGTCGTTCGAACTCGCCGAAACCGTCCGGATGATATCCGTACCCGCCCAGCATACACCATCCCGCTCGTCAGGGGAAACTCGAACTGCCGCGGACCGAGCTTCCAGCTCGTGTCGCGTTGACCGCGCTTCCAGCGCGGTGTCCGGAGTTGCGATGCAGACCGAGCTTCCAGCTCGCGTCGGTCTGATTCCAAGCCGTAGGATTTGGACTGAAACGATTGTTGTCTCGGCGTGGCGGCTCCGGTAGCTCGACCTCGTCCGCGAACCGCGAACGGCACCGTTGGGCCACGGTGCGGAGACTCTCCTTCGATTTCCGGCCCCCGTGACCTCGAGACACGGGAGAAGACGACCGGTGACCCGGGGGGGGGCGGGTGTTGATCGTCGCCGGGAGGTACTCGACCAGGTTCACCGGCGACGCGAGGTCGCCGGAGTGCGGGTGTATTTGGATCTGTCCTCTGTCTAGCTCCCCCAGACAGTTTCACCGGTGCCTCGAGGGCACCGGAGTCTCGCCTCGATGATTGTCTCGGACCTCGATCCCACGGAGTTGGATCACACCCGCTCGCGTGCTGCATAGACCGAGCTTCGAGCTCCGATTTCTACGGTACGAATCTGTCAGATGCAGAGGAGAGAAGCTGTGTGTGGCTTCGGCGGCTTAGGAAATCGGCCGATATGAACGAAGCAGGTGGGACTTTACTCGGCAATGCACTTGATCGTCCGGGGGTTTTTGCACTTCTCCTCGGCCGGGAAGTCGATGCACTGGCGCGGGGTCTTCGTGCACGAACACTGATTCTTGGGATCGCACGAATCCGGCACGTCGATGCATTCGTAGTCGATGCCGCACTCGACGTCGGGGCCAGGCCGACGGGCGCCGCATCCGCCGGATTTGTAGCAGTACTCGTCCGATCCACAGGTCTTTCCCCCGCACTCGACGGGTTCGGCCGCATTCGGCTCCCAGCCGGAGGCGCCGTCGGCGCTGCGGGTGTTGCAGGCCGCGGCGAGGATCGTCGCCGTGAGTATCGCGACTGCTGCGAGTGGTCTCAGGCGTTGCATGAGTCGGCCGCCGGGTCATCGGGATTTACCTTCGGTACGCGAGGACTGCGCGGGATGCTAACGACGTCGTCGACGGCGGGCAAATCATTCCTGGGAAGCCGCCGCGGGGCACTTCCTCGGCCGGCCTCGGTCGGGGGACCTCGTCCGGCCTCGGTCGCTCTTTTTTGGTTTGTCGCGCGCGCTCGGATCCCCCGGCTCCGCCTCGCTCCGCTCGGCTCCGCCGGGGGCTAAATCTGGGCGGCGCCGCCTCTCCGGGCCGGAGGTTAGATACGCCGGTGGCTGACTCGCCGCCGGGAACCGCCACGGAGACGAGTCGCTATGCTACGCTCGGCCCTCCGAGGCTCCTTTGGCCCGCGACGCGTCGCGAGGATACGGCCGGCTGTGCTTCGCAAACCCGGTCCATTGTGCCGAATCGGTCGGTTTCGACGCGTCGATTTCCCTCCGATGGCGGTTGGCTCCGCCATTCGTCGCACACCCCCGACAACTCCCTGTTCCCGATTCCCCATTCCCTGTTCCCAGCATCGGCAATGGGGGTTGAAACGCATTCGCCGTGTCGTGCAGGGTCAGTAGCCCCCGGCGGAGGGAGTCCATCGGACGACCGGAGCCGGGGGATCATCGAGACGAAGGAACAACAAAGTTCGCCCGACGGAGTCCCGGGCCGGTGCGCCCGGGCGACGGAGGGCGGGGCAGGCGGCGATGTCATTCACGAGACTACGATATCACATCGTGACGGCCACGCGCGGGCGTCGATGTTTCATCGACGATCGAATCGAAGGTGTCGTCCACGACGAAATCGCCGAGGCGATCGACGAGGCCGGTGGGCGGGTCGTGGCGGTCGGCGGCATCGAGGACCACGTGCACGTCGTGGCGGCGATCCGGCCGGACGTGGCGGTGGCGGACGTCGTGTCGCGATTCAAAGCGCACACGTCGCGGCTGGTGCCTCGGGAGTTTCCGTCACACTCGAACTTCGGGTGGCAGTCGGGGTACGGGGCGTTTACACTCTGGCCCGATGATATGGACGATGTCGTCGAATACGTGCGAAATCAGAAGAGACACCACCGGCGGGAGACGCTCCGCGAGAGGCTCGAGCGGATCGACGTCGGGTGAAGATGCGCCCTCGGCCGGACTCGGACGGGGGAGCTCGTCTGGCCTCGGTCGCTGTTTTGGGTTGGTCGCGCGCTTCGATCCCCCGGCTCCGCCGGGGGCTAGATCTGCGCGGCGCCGCGTCTACGGGCCGGAGGTCAGACGCACCGGGGCTCGTCTACCATCGGGAGTCACTATGGACACGAGGAGGTGTGCAATACTCGGCCCTCCGAGGCTCCTTTGCCCCGCGATGCGTCCCGAGCGAACGGGCGGCTGTGCCGAGCAAATCCAATCCATTGCGCTGCATCGGCAGGGATCGACGTGCCGACTTTCCTCGGATGACGATTTGCTTCGTTCCGGGACGCACGTTCCCGCCGTCTCCCTGTTCCCTCGCGACAAACCCGACCGGACACTCATTCCCCCAACACCACTTCCTCGCCCGGCGAGCGGCGGTTGTACTCCGAGGACATCACGCGGCCGTAGGCGCCGGTCTGGGCGACGAGCAGCACGTCGCCCTCGCGGGTGGCGGGCAACCGCCGATCGTGGCCCAACACGTCGCCGCTCTCGCAGATCGGGCCGACGATCTCGGCGTCCAGCCGGGGCGCCTCGCCCAGGCGGGAGAGGTTCTCGATGTCGTGGTGGGCGCCGTACAGGGCCGGGCGGACCAGCGAGTTCATCCCGGTGTCGACGCCGACGAACTGTATGTCCTGCTTCTGTTTGAGCTGGGTGACTTCGGCGAGCAGGACGCCGGCGTCGGCGACGAGGAAGCGGCCCGGTTCGAGCCAGAGCTCGAAGCCGGGATGGAGCTCGCGTAGCGACTCGAGCTTCGCGCCCGCGGTCTCGAGGTCGAGCGGGGGCTGACCGGCGCGTTCGGAGACGCCGAGCCCGCCGCCGACATCGAGGATCTCGGCGTCTGGGAACAACTCGGCGGTCTCGGCGAGGAAGACGCCGGTCTCGGCCCAGACCTCGGGCGAGCTGATGTCGCTTCCCAGGTGGGCGTGAAGCCCCTCGACCCGTGCGCCGGCCGACTCGACCAGCTCCCGGGCGCGCTCGGCGTCGCCGGGGGCGATTCCGAACTTCGAAGTGAAGCCGCCGCGAACCGAGTACGACCGCCGGTCGCTGCGGGGGGCGGTCACGGCCGAGTTCGCGGGGAACGCGGTCCGGATTTCACCGCTGGAACTGCAGATCGCGTTCAAACTGTACCTCGGGGCG
>JBDGRG010000231.1:0-925 GCA_042218355.1 Bradymonadaceae bacterium | reverse complement strand
ACTTCGAGCGCGGGCCGCCGGTGCGGACGTATTCGTGGTGGCCGCGCCCGCGGCCTGGGTCGAAGCGGAGGAAGATCTCGCGGTCCTCGAACAGTTCGGGCCACTCTGCGAGCGGATGGAGGCTGTCGACGGTGACGTGGACGCCCGCCTCGAGCGCCTCGCGGTATTCGGTCCGCGGCGCGAAGTTCGGGGTGAACAACACCCTCGAGCGGTCGATCTCCGGGAACAACTCGAGGATCAGCTCGACCTCGCCGGGCGAGACGCACTCGAAGCCAAGCCCCCGATCCTCGATCAGGCGGAGCAGGTCGGGGTTGTCGTTGGCCTTGACGGCGTAGAGCGTCCGGTCGACCGAATCGAGTGTGTCGAGGGCGTCGATTCGATTGTGAACGGCGTCGGGCGAATAGACCCAGACGGGCGTCCCGTCCTCGGTGATCTCGAGAAGTTCGTCGCGCCGGTCGACCCACCAGGCGTCGGGGAGCTGTGCGCCGTCGTCGCCGTCGGAGGTCAGCTCCTCCCAGCTCGGGCCGAAGAGCGAGCTGGCGCGCCGCTCGCCGAACAGCAGCGCGTGGAGTTCGGTGACGAGGCGGTCGGCCTGGTCCTCGTCGACGACGAAGCTGAAGTTCAGGTCGCTGGCCGCCTGCGAGACCAGGTAGACGTACTGTTCGTCGAAGACCTCCAGGGCGGGGCCGAGCTCGTGGAGGATCGAGCGGATGTGCCGGCCGACCAGGCTGACGACCGCGCACGGGCCGATCTCGCGGGCGTCGCAGAACTCGTTGAGATCGGCGAGCAGGGCGTCGATCGTCGCCTCGTCCAGGGCGTTGGCCTTGGGGTCGAGCGAGACGGTGACGTTGGTCTCGGAGGTCGTCACCAGGTCGACCGACAGGCCGTGGCGTCGGAAACACTCGAAGGCGTCGGCCAGAAAGCC
>JBDGRG010000230.1:0-13721 GCA_042218355.1 Bradymonadaceae bacterium | reverse complement strand
ACAGGACGTCGGAGTCGGCGTCGAGGCGGGCGACCCCGTAGCCGTAGGGCGTATCGCCCTCCGCCTTGAAGGTCGCGGTGATCTCGCCCCCGGCTGTGACATCGAAGGCGCCGATCCGAATCTGTGAATCCGGTACGGGCCGACGGATGTGCGACGGCTCGGGCCAGACCGACCGAAACGGCGCGTGCCAGACGTGGGCGACCGCTCCGCAGTGGTCGATCATGTAGACCGCCGGCGCGCCGTACGAGGTGTAGACGGTGTACTCCCCCCAGCTCCGCCCGGGGGCGGGACGGGACACGCCCCGGGGCTCTCCCTCGCGCAGCGTCCAGTGCTGGGATGTCGCAGGGGGCTCGACGAGCGCGCGCTCGATATAGGCCCGCGCCGCCCGAAACGGCGGTTCCATGAGGGATTCGTACGGAAACACCTCCAGATGCGCCGTCCAGGCTCCCGCGATCAACGCCAGCACACACAGTCCGATCGGAGCCAACGAGCGGCTGGCATCGAAGTCGGACGCCATCGGAGAGTAGGGAGGGAGACGGCGGCGAGCACGCGGAGCCCTCGGCCGAGCGGATCCCGGCGACGTCTCCGACGCGTTCTTCCAGAACCGCGACGACGGTATCGGAGCTGCAACCCGGGCTCAAGGTACGGCCGACGACGGGGCGCAATCACGGCTCGTCGGTCGCACAGACTCGACAGTGCCCCTCGAAGACGATGGACGGCAGCGGGAGGCGAATCCGCGAGGGTCCCCTACCCTGCCCCCGCCACATCGCTCCGATCGATCCCCGGTCGACGGACTCCCGAGAAACCGGAGAGGCTGTCAATCGGGCCGATTCGCCCCGTCGGACGCGTCGATCGGACCGGCATCCCCCGAATCGCGAGAGGGGATGCCGGTCGATGCGTCCTTCCCCGGCATCGGCGTCGATCCGCCGCCGGGGCCGTTCACGGGGCAGCTCGTCGGGGGGCGATACGGGGTGAACTCCAGCTCGTCGGCCCCGAACCGTTCGGCCGTACCCGCCAGAATCGGCCCCCATCTCTTCCCGGCTTCGACCGCGTGGACCGGATGTTCGAACGACCAGACCACCCGCCACTCTCGCGTCACCTCGAGGATTCGGCTCCGGTCCGACTCGACGATCAGGACGTTCCCGTTCGGCAGCTGCGACTGGCCGCCGCGCAACCCGCTCTCGATCGGAAACTCGCGCGTGCCGGCAAACGACCAGGTGACGCGCTTCGTCCCCGGATCGAACTCCAGAATTCGAGACAGCCCCCCTCCGCCGGCGTGCCCGTAGTTGTCGAAGAGCATGATCCGGCCGTTCGGGAGGGGATCGGGCTCGTGCTGAGCCACCCATCCGCCGCGTCTCAGCCAGACGAACGTTCCCTTCTGGAGGTCGACCAACCCGATCGCGTACATCCCCCGCATCGAGACGAGGACCTGCCCCGGCTCGGCGAACTCGTGGTGTTCGGCGAAGTCCTCGCCGATCATGGCGACCCCGTTGGCGTGCAGCGGATCCCAGTCCTCGTGTTTCTGGAACCACGGGACGACCACCCGCCGGGCGGCGGAGTCGACGAGCGCATCGATCAGCGAGTAACGCCCGATGACCTCTCCGTCGGGCGACAGTCGGACGACAAAGGCCTCGAGAATCCGACCCGAATCCGAAGAGAACCGTCCGGCCGGGTTGCGGTTCAGATTTCGCCATCGGTGGGCCAGCGTGACGACCGATCCGTCGTCGAGGACGTCGACGTCGTGGTGTGCACGCACCGGGGCCCGCCAGACGACCTCGGACCGGGCGTTCAGACGGGCGACTCCGTAGCCGTACGGCGTATCCCCCTGCGCCTCGTAGACTGCCGTGATCGCCCCGTCGGCCGTGACGTCGAACGCCCCCATCCGGATCTGCGCGTCCGGAACGGGCCACCGGACGTGATCGGGGTCGGGCCAGACGTCTCCAAAGGGGGCGTGCCAGACGTGGACGACGCGCCCGCAGTGGTCGACCATGTAGACGGCGGCCGAGTCGAACGCCGTGTAGACCGTGTACTCGCCCCAGCTGGCCGAGGGGAGTCTGCGCCCGACCCCCCGAGGGTCCGAGTACAGTCTCGACCAGTGCTGGGAATTGGCCGGCGCTTCGACGGCGACCCGGTTGGAGTACGCCTCGACCGCTCGGAACGAGGGCTCGAGCAGCTGCTCGTAGGGAAAGACGTCGAGGGTCGCAGACCATGCCCCGGCGATGAAGGCGAGCAGCGTCAGGCCGATCATCGCGGCCGAACGACTGACTTCGGTTTCGGACGCCATGTCGAAGTGAGGATCGAGCCGACGAGCGGACGGCGCGCCGACGATACCGGAGTGGACGCCCGCACACAACGAGGGCAACCGACGGTTCCCAGCCGAACACCCGCCGCTCCGACTGCCGCCCTCTCAGAATTCGACGGTCATCACTTCCGGTCCCGCTCAGAAATCTGACGGCATCGACGGACGAACGGAGTATCTGGACCCGAATCGTCGGACTGTTCCGGTGAACTCCCCCCCGATCTCACCTCTTCTCGGCAGCTCCGGGCAGCTGGAACGACGGTTGCAATACAAACGTGGGTGAGAGTCTGGCACGGCAACCGTCATCGCGTCCTCAGCAACCTGGAGTTCCACGATGTCGACAGACAGACGCTCGTTCTCGGCACTGGGGTTTGCCCTGGTCTCCGTCCTGCTGTTCGCCCTCGGTCCGGCCGGCTGCGGCGACGTCGGCGACGGGGGCGGACAGAACAACGCAGTCTCCACCGAGCCCCCGGGCGGCTCGGGCGGAGGGTCGGACGACGGCTCGGGTGGTGACTCCGGGGGCGGCGATTCCGGCGGAGGGGGGGCCTCCGACGACGGCGACTCCGGCGGCAGCTCGGCGGGCGGCGACGGGGGCGAATACCGCTCCGACAAGGGCGGCGGCACCCCGTCCGAATCCGGCGGCGACTCCGGCGGAAAGCGCGCCGGCTCCTCCGGTGGAGGCGGGGGCTCCGGAGGCGGTTCGAAGGGCGGATCGAAGGACAAGGACCCGAAGCCCGGGCAGCTGACCGCCGGGGAATGGCGGGACCTCGACCACTGGTCGTTCTGGATCAAACTGTTCCACCAGCAGTCGAACAGCCAGTACAAGAAGCAACTGAACTTCGGCACACACGAGTCGAAGTGGGCGCTGTACACGCGGCAGCGGTTCGCCGTGCGCGTCGTCACCGGCAGCGACAAGCCGGTCGCCGACGCCCGGGTCGAGCTGCTCGACAGCCAGGGCAAAACGGTCTGGACGGCTCGCACCGACAACCGCGGCCGCGCGGAACTGTACAAGGGGTTCGACGGCAACGGCTCCTCCGGCCCCTTCACCGTCGAGGCCTCGGCGGGCGGCCCGGCGGCGGTCAAACACAACGTCCAGCCGACGTCGGCCGGGCATCGGCTGACACTGAATCTCGAACACACCCAGCCGCCCAAACCCGCGGTCGACGTGATGTTCACCATCGACACCACCGGGTCGATGAGCGACGAGCTCGAGTACATCCAGTCCGAGTTGTCGAACGTCGTCCAGCGCACCCAGAAGCGGGTCCAGCAGCAGCTGTCGATCCGGACGAGCGTCAACCTCTACCGCGACAAGGGCGACGACTACGTCGTGCGCTCACATCCGTTTCGACGGAACCTCTCGACGGCGGTCTCCGACATCGACTCCGAGCAGGCCGACGGCGGCGGTGACTACCCCGAGGCCGTCCACACCGCACTCGACAAGTCGATCAACGGGCACGAGTGGCGGAAGAACGCCCGCGCCCGCATCCTGTTCCTGGTGCTGGACGCGCCGGCTCACGACAAACCGCAGGTCAAGCAGGTCGTCCGTGACGCCGTTCGAAAGGCGGCCGAGAAGGGTATCCGGATCATTCCGGTCGCCGGCAGCGGCGTGAACAAGACGACCGAGTTCCTGCTCCGGGCCTTCGGCATCGCTACGGGTGGCAGTTACGTCTTCTTGACCGACCACTCGGGCATCGGCGGAAGTCACATCCAGCCGAGTATCGGCTCCTACGAGGTCCGGTACCTAAACAATCTCCTCGTCGAACTCATCGCCCGATTCAGCGAGGAGATCGTCAAGGTGGGTAAAGCCACGCCCTGAACGACATCGCCCCAGACGACGCTCGGCCCGCCGCGGTGACGCGGCGGGCTTTTTGTTTGGCACCAATTGAGATTCGTCGCGAGTCTCACCACCATGTCGACTGCTCGTCCAGTCACGAGAACCATCTGGAGTCACCTCAGCGATGGAGCCTCGCCTCGCCCGATCGTCGACGCTCGCTCTCCTCGTCGGCTCGACGGCGCTGGTTGCGTTCGTCGCGTGCGACTCGAATCAGGGCCCTTCCCGACCGGATCTGGAGACGGACGGGGTCGCGGACACGCAAACCGACACGGTGGCCGACGACACCATCGGCGACGTACGCGATGCCGCCCCCGACGGCGAAGATGGTCCGGCGGTGGGACTCGATCGGCGACCGACGAACGACTCGTGCGTCGCCCCTCCCCGTCCGACGCGCAACACCGACGTCCGCCTGACGCGCGCTTACCCGAACCTCTCGTTCAACCAGCCGCTCCGCATGGTGCAGCCACCCGCGGACGGCGCCGACGCCTGGTTCGTGGTCGAGCAACCCGGCGAGATATACCGATTCCCGGACGCGCAGTCCGTGCAGAACGCCGAACTGTTCGCCGACCTCACCGGTCGGGTCGACGACAGCGGCAACGAAATGGGCCTGCTCGGCCTGGCGTTCCACCCCGATTGGCCCCGGAAGAAGCTCCTGTACATGAACTACACCACCTCGCAGACGGGAACCCGAAAGAGCCGCATCTCCGAGTTTCGCGTCAAATCCGATCGGTCGGGGTTGGTACCCGGATCCGAGAAGATCCTGCTGTCCCTTCAACAGCCCTTCTCGAACCACAACGGCGGACACGTGACGTTCGGGCCCGACGGTTATCTGTACTCCGGATTCGGCGACGGGGGAGCGGGCGGCGACCCGCTCGGGAGCGGACAGGATACGTCGACGCTGCTCGGCTCATTGATCCGCATCGACGTCGACGGCGGCGACCCGTACGCCATTCCCCCGGACAACCCCTTCGCCGACGGCAACGGGGGCCGACCCGAGATCTACGCCTGGGGCCTTCGCAACCCGTGGCGGTTCAGCTTCGACACGGCGACCGGACGACTCTGGGTCGCGGACGTCGGTCAAAACGACTGGGAGGAGGTCAACATCGTCGAGAAGGGGGGGAACTACGGATGGAACGTCATGGAGGGGAAGCACTGCTACTCGGATCCGAACTGCGACAAGTGTCCCTACGACAAACCGGTGGTCGAGTACTCGATCGACGGGCGGCACTGCTCGGTGACCGGCGGTTACGTCTACCGCGGCGACGACCTCCCCTCGCTGCGCGGCGCCTACATCTACGGCGACTTCTGCAGCGGGCAGATCTGGGGACTCGTGCCGACGGGCAAATCCGGGGACCTCGAAAATCGGGCGCTGATCGATACCTCTCATCGGATCACGTCCTTCGCCCAGTCGCGGACGGGCGAGATCTATCTGACCGACCGAAGCGGGACGCTGTGGAGACTCGCCCCGCCCGAGAACGGGGGCGGAGGAGACGATTCGTTCCCCACGAAACTGTCCGAGACCGGGTGCGTCGATCCCGACCACCCGACGCAACCGGCCGACGGCCTGATCCCGTACACCGTCAACGCCCCCTTCTGGTCGGATGGGGCCGACAAATCCCGCTACCTGGCGATCCCGGCCGGAGAGACGATCCAAACCGGCGGCGAGGACGGCTGGTCCCTGCCCAAGGGCTCGGTGGTGGTCAAGAACTTCAAGTTCGGCTCGACGTTCATCGAGACCCGGCTCTTCATGCGCCACCCCGACGGCAGCTGGGCCGGCTACAGCTACGACTGGAACGACCAGCAGACGGAAGCGACGCTGGTCGAGGGCGGGAAGGTCGCGCAGGTCCAGGGGCAAAAATGGGTCTTTCCGAGCCGGTCGGATTGTCTGACCTGCCACACCGAGGCCGCCGGACGGACGCTCGGGCTGAAGACCGCGCAGTTGAACGGGCACGTGCGGTACCCGTCGACGAACCGCCGGGCCCACCAGGTCGCGACGCTCGACCACATCGGGATGTTCGAGACGTCCCCGCTCGACGGCGGCGGCGTCGGGGCTCTTCCGAGGATGCCCGACCCGTTCGGCGATGCCCCGCTGGAACGGCGGGCGCGCTCGTATCTGCACACGAACTGCAGCCAGTGCCACCGGCCCGGAACCGGGCTTCGCTCGGGCATGGACACCCGATTCGGCACTTCGTTCGCCGACACCGGGATGTGCGGCGAGAAACCGACGACCGGAGATCTGGGCATCGACGGTGCGCGCCTGCTCAAACCGGGAGCGCCCGACCAGTCGCTGATTCACGTCCGAGCCGACCGGCGCGACGCCGACGGCATGCCGCCACTGGCGAGCCGGAAGGTCGACAGTCGCGGCGTCCAGCTGCTGGCGAACTGGATCCGGTCGGTCTCGTCGTGTCCGTAACGACGTGGCTGGGGACCCGGAAGTGGACGCCGACCTTCGGAGTGGGCGTCGGTTCACAACCGCGTTCGCCCTCCCCGGCGGGAACGCCTTGTCCGTCGATGGATTCGTACCGCCCGCGGAGGCTCCGGGGAACGATGTGATCGCGGGACCCCGCGGTTTTCACTCGATCACTGAGTCACTCATTGGCTCAGTTACTCACCTGCGCCATCTCCGGCGTCTGCTGGAGGAGCTGACGCCACGAGCGGAACGCCTCGAGCGCCTGCGTCTCGGCCTCGATCCGGGCGCGCTCGAGCTCCTCCCGGGCCTGATCCCGGACATCGTCCGCCCGCCGACTCCATTCGCTGCGGCGCGACCGCAACTCCTCGAGAGCCTCCTCGAGCCGATCCTCGGCGGCCTCGACCTGCGAGCGGACGCTGTCGCTCCACTCGTCCATCCGCGACTCGTACTTCCCGCGCAGACGCTGCCACCGCCGGCGGAGCCGCTGGTCGATCGGGCTCCGTCGCAGATCGCCGGCCAGCCCCAGCTTGCTGAGGGTCCAGATGAACCACTTGGTCGGATCGAACTGATACCAGCGAAGTCCGTTTCGATAGTCCCCGGGAAAGGCGTGGTGGAAGTTGTGGTAGCCCTCTCCCAGAGTGACGACCGCCAGAAAGGCGTTGTCCCGGGCCGTCTCCTCTTCGGCCCAGGGTCGCGTCCCCCACATGTGTGCCAGCGAGTTGATGAAGAACGTCAGATGGTGGAGGACGACGACACGGATCAGACCGGCCCAGAGCAGCATCCCCCAGATGCGCCCCGTCATCAGTCCCAGCCCGACCGGCACGGCGACGTTGAAGCCCGTGCTGATCGCGAAGTAGTGGCGATGTTGCCACGCACACAGCGGATCGTCCTCGAGGTCGGGGATCTTCTCGAACTCGTCGTGCTCGCCCCCGTCGACCAGGATCCAGAGCATGTGCGCCCACCAGAACCCCTCCTCGATGCTGTGGGGATCCCGGTCGGTGTCGGTGTGATGATGGTGGAGGCGATGGGACTCGCACCAGGCGAGGACGCTGTTCTGCCAGCTCGCTGCCCCGAGCACCAGCAGGACCGCCCGGACGGGGGCGGGCGCCCACCAGGAGCGATGGGAGAACATGCGGTGGTATCCGGCGGTGATCCCCATCCCCGTGGCGAACCAGAGCACGACGAGAGCGACCGGTTCCGTCCAGTGCACGCCCCAGTTCGAGATGTAGTACGGGGCGGCGACCGCGGCCAGGATCGGCGTCACGATCAGAAAAACAGCATTCAGCCAGAGTATGTCCGACTCGGGACTCGACTCTTGACCGCTGTAGTGCATCGGGCACCCTCCGTTCGCGGAACGGTCTCCAGTAGCAAATTGTAGTAGCAGAACGCGATCGACCGAGGATCGGCGCGACGTCACGATGTCCGCCCGCATCCACGGCGACGAACCGCGGCGGACCTCCGCACGGCGCGAACAGCTCGAATCGCTTCGATCACATCAAAACGGGTCCGCCGCCCGAAGTCAACCGCGAGCCCGCGCGCGTCCGCGACCGCCGCATCGGCTCGGGTTGAGAGCCGACTCGTCGCTGTTTAGAGTTTTCATCGGGCCGGGTCGTGGGAACGTCGTTCACCGCTCACTCGACACTGAGACGCAGCCATGCTGGTCCGACGAGCGAACTGGTGGGTCATCCTCGCGGTCGCCGCACTCGGTCCTCTCTTCGGCGCGGCAATCACCTGGCGGTTGGCCGACGCGGATTCGAACCCCCGTCCGACGACGCCGGCGCCGTCGAGGGCCGATGCTCCCTCCGCGGGTCGACTCGACGTTCGGATGCCCGACGGCGGGTCGATCGCGATGTCGGAACTCGCCCCGGGACGGCCCGTCGCCGTCGTCGTGATGAAGGGATCCTGGTGTCCGGTCTGCCGCCGTCAGCTCGTACGGCTGTCGAAGCGGCTCGAGGCCGTCCGCCGCGCCGGCGGATCCGTCTTCGGTCTTTCGCACGCCGACCCCGAGCGCAATCGCCGGATGATGAAGGAACTCGATCTGAAGTTCCCGGTGCTCTCGGCCCCCTCGACGTCCGTGCTCCAGAAACTCGGGCTGTGGAGAGACGACGCGTGCCACGCGACGCCCGGAGTCGTCTACCTCGACGAGCAGGGGCGCATCGAGGAGATCCACCGCGGCCGGTATCCGGGGCGGCCCCAGGAGGCATGCATTATCGACCAGCTGGAGTCGCTGAACAGCCGGTAAACTGGGGCATCGACCGATCGCTCGTTCGCCAGAACAGGAATGCTCTGGCTACGCAGGAGACACGTGGACCGAGCCTCCAGCTCGTGTGGCGGGCCCGCGGCGCGGCCGTGTACCCGCGCCTACAGGTCGAGGCCTCTCTGACGACGCCAGCGCCCCCCACTGACGTCAGCACCTCGGTACCTCGATCCCCTCACTCCCACCAGAGCGGGGATGTTCTAGCCACGCGGCGAGTCCGGAGACCGCGCTTTCGCCGCGGAATCTCGCCGCGAGCGACGTCTCGCGCCGTCACTGCGCGAGCCGGCCGAGACTGGGGTCGAACTTCCACTCGGCGTCGAAGAACCCGAACCCGAGTCCCGTGTACTGCCCGGCGCGCCGGCCGACGAGCAGATAATCGGGCATGCCGTTTCGCGACGTGAACGGCATGTGGCGGAACAGAAGCTCCTCCTGGCCCTTCGTCGCCACGAAGGCCGCCGAGACCGAGTCACCCGACGGGAACAGAATGAAGCCCGCGGCTTTCTGATAGGTGTTCCCGCCGACACCGACTTCGTTGTCGGACCAGCTGAAGGGCCGGTTTCCGTGATTCGGAATGGCGTCGAAGGGCGTCCCGACGTAGACGAGGTTCCAGTTGTCTCGCAGCTCCTGATCGACCGACGAGAGCGGCACGGCACAGGCGTACCCGTTGCCCCGGATGCTCCAGTTCGAGGTCAGGTACGAGATGTAGTTCACGTAGGCGTCGGGCCCGTCCTTCTCGTAGACGAAGCAGAACTGGTCGCGAAAGACCTCGTTGAGCGTGCTGTGCTGACCCGGTCCTTTTCCCGAGGTCGGTCCGATCGTCATCGTCTTCGACTTCACCTGTTTGTCGGTGCCGTCGACGGCGATCGTCTCGATCCCCTTGTCGGCCAGCGCCTTCCCGTCGATCTCCATCGCCCGGACGTTGGTCGTCTTCAGCTCGATCTTCTTGTCCGAGACCTTCGAGGACTCGAGCACCACGTCCTTCAGCGGCGAGCTGGGCGAGAGGACGCGCACGTACGAGTGCTCCGCGGAGTAGTAGGGCCCCGGCGTGGTGAACTTGAACTCCAGTTCGTTGGGATCGAGCGTACGATTCTTGAAGAACTCGAGCAGCGGCGGCCAGTTCAGCGAGTTCTTGTCCGAGTTTTTTCGCCGCCAGAAGTGATCCGCGCCCTGCTCCCAGTGGTATTTCAGGTCGACGTCCTTGGCACACTTCTCGAATTTGGACTTCAGTTTCTTGGCCTGACCGATCGGCACGTTCCGGTCCTTCGTCCCATGCACCAGATAGATCCCGCGCCGCTTCAGATTGCAGATGTAGTCGAGAGTCTCACTGTGCGCACGAGCTCGCCGGATGGCCGTGGCCTGCGGCGGATTGGAGGGTCGCGGGTAGGTGTAGAAGCTGGCCCAGCCGGCACTCGGACCGATGGCGGCGAACTTGCCCGGATGCATCACGCCCATGTGCCACGTGCCGTGGCCGCCCATCGAGTGCCCGGTCGCGTAGACCCGAGTCGGGTCGATGTTGAACTGCTCCTTTGCCGTCTTCAGCGCGGCCAGGCCGTTGAGCCGGCCCCAGGCCTCCCAGTCGAACCCGAAGGGCCGCCGGTTGGTCGGAAGGATGAAGTACAGCCAGTCGCGCTTGACGTAGTACGAGGTGCCACGCGCCCCGACTCCCGCACCGTGCATCGTCATCGCCAGGCCGTACTGCTTCATCGGGCTGTAGTTCGACGGTGGCGTCACCTGGAAATACTGGGCCGACCCGTCGACCGGCGACCGGAAGGTGCGCACGAACCGATCTGACGGAGCGACGGTCTTCATCTTCACCGTCACCTCGTAGGTCTTGGAGAGCGACGGAGCCTCGATCTGGAGTTTTGCCTTTCGCTTCTTTCCGGCCTTCGACCATTTGGACTTGGGCTTCAGCTGGAAGGCGAGCTGTGTGACCGCGTCGGCCGGAAGCGAGGGATACTCGACCGTCGTCGCCTCGAAGTACTGGTTCGATGCAACCTTCGCATCGACGTCCTCGATCACCGAACCGGACGTATTCAGCACCGCGATGCCGGCGGGCTGAGTCGTCTCGTGCCCGACGCGCAGGTGAGGCAGCGTCGTGTCGCGCTTGTTGAAGACGACCTCGGCCGGCGTGCGATACAGCTGGAACTTCGGCGTGCCTCCCCGCACGGAGATGGTGGCGCTGAGAACGTTACAGCCCTTCTGGAGGCGAATCGGAACGCTCTTGTCGTTGTTCGAGTAGATGTCGCCCGGATACCACCGCTCGCCGTTGATGAAGAGCCGCGTGACCGACCGCGGCGTCACGTAGAGCTGGGTCTCCTCGGCAGCCCGGATCTTGGTCGCGGCGACGTATCGCCCGCCGCGCTGCCAGTTGTAGGGCAACTTGCCGTTGTCCTTCGGCTTCGAAGCGACCCAGTAGGCTCCATATCCCGACGTCTTCGGCTCCGGCACCCGGAACGTACCGTCGAGGATGGATTCCGTGATCGTGGAGACCTGGCTGCGCTGCCCAATGACGAACTGGTCGATCGAGACCTCGGTCTTCGAGTCGACGGTCCCCTCGACCTTCGGGGTGGACGACGAACAGCTGACCGGCGAAAGGGCATCCTTGGCGTCGCCCCCGTCCCGGTCGCCGCCGTCCAGCCCCCCGTCGGTCCCGACGTCGGGCGACGGCGCGTCGACGCCGACGTCCGATTGCTTCCCGTCCGGCTGACCGCCCCCTCCATCGATCGTGATGGGAGTTGGGTTGCCCGATCCGGAACCGCACCCGGGAGCAGCAGTCAGCACCACTCCGATCATCGTCGCCAGCACACCGATCGTGCTCGTTCGCTCAACCATCTCGTCCGTTCGCCTTGAAAGTCGAGGAGCTGGAGCGCGGACCGCAGACGACGCCCGAGACGGGCTCGGAGTTGCCGCCGCCTCCCGCATGCGTGTCGACAGAAGGCGTTGATACGGGCCGGCCGCCCCGGGCGTCAATCCTCGCGTCCGCGCGCGCTCCTCGACGCCGGCATCAGCCCGACGGGCCCTTCCCCTGAACCGCGCTGCCGAGCTGGATGATCTGCGTACAGCGCTCCATGGCCAGCGAGTACGCGCAGAGAACCTCGTTGCGGTCGTTTTTCCGCGCGTCCCTCAGGTACAGGCGGCGGTCGTCGGGACTGATATTGATGTTCGCCGGCTCGAATTCGAGCGGCATCTCGGACACCTGCGCCCCGGGGATGTCGACCTCGTACAGGGCGTTCTTCGAATTGGGCTCGTCGACATCCGAACTGTAGATCGCGTAGGCGCGCCGCGAATCGCCGGTCATCACGAACTTGTTCAGCATGATCGGTGGCCCGCGGAACGGACGGAATTCCCCCGTGTCGGTGTCGAAGCGCTGCAGTCGTTGGTCCTCGCCGCCGAAGTTGTCGACCAACAGCACGCCCCCGTCGGGAGTCATCGCGTAGCGGGGAAGTTCGTCTCCGTAGGCGTGGAGTTCGTAGTCGAGCGTGCTCGTGTCGATCACCATCAGGTAGTATCGAGGCTTCCCCTCACCCGGCTCGCCCGACTCGCGGACCCGACCCGGACCGTCCCCGTCGTCGGCGGATTCGTCGGGAGCCGGGGGGATTTGCGAGCGGTCGTCGAACAACGACGGGTCCACGTTGGCCGCGTCGACGAACCCGACGGCGACATGCCCCCGGGGAGCCATCTCGACGGGCCCGAAACCGGGCAAGTTTCGCACGAACGACTCCGACCCCCGCTCGAGGTCGACGACCGAGATCGGATCGTGCGCACCGCCGGTCGGGGGATTGCACCGCGTCGGGGCCAGAAAGGCCTTCGCCGCATTGTCGTCGAGAGTGATTCGATCCGAGCAGTTCGGAACGGTGACGGTTCGAGTCGAGCCCCCCTCCAATTCGACGATCTCGACGCGTGTCCGCGGCTTTTCCCTGTTCTCTCCCTGCCAGGTGTGGTCGAGGACGGCGATCGCCCGCGACGAATCGGCGGTCAGTTTCGTGTCGATCACCGGCTCGGGAAACTCTCGGTGCGCGATCAGGTTCCCTCCGTCGGTCTCCACGATATACATCTCGTCTCGCCAGACGGTTACGACCCGGCTGTCGTCGTTTGAACTGACCAGGTGCAAACGACGGAGTTGAGTCGAATTCTCATCGGACGCGGTCGCCACGTCGATGGACGCGGACCACAGCTTTTCCCGCCGACGGACGTCGACCGCATGAACGGCTCCGTCGGCGGCCGAGTGGGCGTACACGACCGGACGCCCGTCGGCGAAGGCCAGCCGGGTGGGTTTCTCGACGGGCAATGGCCTGGCTCGCCGATCGTCGGGCCACGCGACGGCGAGTCGTCCATCGGCTTCGAAGACGAGATAGCCCTGTTTCGACACGGCGATGTCTCCGACGCCGACTTTCACGCCTCGAGGTTGGTCGCCGACACTCTGCTGGTTGAAGTTCGCACCGCCGAGACAGCTCTCGGCCGTCGCCCCAACGATCACTGCGAGCGCCGCGCAGAGTGCGATGGTCCTCCAGTTCGACATGGCCTACCTCTGTGTCGACAGTCCAGCGAGAACGTCCGTTCGCACCCATTGGACGGGAGCAAGGGCCGTTCCAGCCCCTCGCGCAACGATCTGGACCACCTTTACCCCGGGCGACGAGCCCCCGTCCTCGGAAGGTGGAGTGTCTTTTTGCCAACGCCCCGCGCCGGTCGCGTCGAACGACGAAGCGCGGGTGTAGCCTGAACAATCGGAGCGAGAAGCGAGATGCGAGACGCAGAGGTGTGGGAGTCTGCGACGTAACCAGAGCTTCGCGGCTCTGGTGGCGTGTGTGGGAGCGAGTCTCGAGGCGCCCCTTTTCGGTCCGCCGCAGGTCGCGATGTGCCATGAAACTGATTCGAGGCTGTCGGTGGCTCCGACAGACCTTCGATACGACAGATTTCGCCA
>JBDGRG010000023.1:4954-5656 GCA_042218355.1 Bradymonadaceae bacterium | reverse complement strand
ATCTGACTGCTGGGAGTCTCGTAGGACTTGCCGTCGGACGTCGTCAGGCAATCTCGGTGGCGGATTCCGACGAGGTAGGCGTTCCCCAGCTCACCCGAATCGTCGAACGTGATCGGCCCGCGGACCCCCGTGAAATCGATGCTGTCGTCCTTCTGGACGATCTCGCAGCCCGAAGTCTTGCGGTCGGGACCTTGAGGCGTGTCGGGTACCCCGAGCACGGCCCGCGCCGGGATGCATCGAGCGTCGTCCTGCTGGGAAGACGACGGCACGTAACAGCGATGGACGGGCCCACAGGGATTGTCCTTTTTGCCACTGCACGACTTTCCCAGGTTCGTCCGGTTCTCGACGTCGATCAGGTAGACGGTGACCTCGAGCCGAGTGCAGCGAGATTTCTGTCCGCATTTTCGAAACAGCGAGTGTGCGCACTCGTCGGAGCTCCAGGCGTCTCCGGGCGAATTGCGGGTACAACTCCCGTAATCGTTCGGCCCCCCCGCCAATCCCCGGGGACCTCCCACGGCGAACGCCGCCAATCTCCCCTTGTCGGATATGCCGGCGATGAAATCGCCCCCGTAGTAGCTACCACTCTGCCGCTGGAAGTTCGGCCCCCCCAGTTTGAACGTCCCGCGTTTTCCACCGCCCAGCTTTCGCACCTGAACCTCCATCGACTGTCCCGCCGACTCCGGGTCGAACGTCAAAAACGTC
>JBDGRG010000023.1:0-4944 GCA_042218355.1 Bradymonadaceae bacterium | reverse complement strand
CCGCTGTCGGGATCGACGTGCCAGTCCGCGTCGGTTTCGTTCTCGGAGTCCAACTCCACCAGTTTCTTCTCCGGCCCCCCCTTCAGTGGTTTGTAGTAGACCACTTTCGAGGTCTCGTCCGACGACCGTGCGTAGACGACGTGATTGCCGGCGAATTCGACGTCTTCTACGTTTTCGACCAGGAGCGAACTCGATTCCTCGGCCTTGTGGTCGGAACCGACATCCGAGACGAGCACGTTGAATTTACCCTGGCCGGCCTGAATGACGTTCGCGAAGTGTTTCATGTCGCGAGAGAGCGTACACCGCTGGCAGTCGACCGACTCCGGGCTGACCGTCGTCTTCGATTGCTCGGCGGTATCGTACAGGACGAGTTTCGCGTTGCTTCCTCCGCCCGTCGCGGCCTTGTCCTCGAGCCGATAGGAGATGAAATAGTCCTCGTGTTTCGGCGTCTCGCCCGACGAGGTTCCGTCCCCCCCGTCGCCGGCGTCCGGACTTCCCGTCGACCCTCCGTTCCCGCCGCCGCTGGAACAGGCACCGATCGACAGCACGAGCAGGACGGCGGCCGCGACGGTGGCGAGCCGTGCGATCGTGGGTCGGGCGGGCGGGCGAGACGGTCGAGCGGTCATTCGGGGCCTCGGAGATGCGAGTCGACTGCAGTTCGAGACGGCGCTGCACCATAAAAACGCGTTCGCCCGCGATTCAACTCACAACGGCGCGCCGAGCCGGTCGTCCCGGCGGCCGATGCGAGCCACGCCGGGCGGGCGCGGAACGCGATGGCGCGCCGTCGATCTCCTCCCCCGGTGATGCGCGATCGCGGACAATCCCTTACCCTCGCCCGCGGAGGTCGCCCGCATCCAGTCGCCTCACCCCTCGCGCCGAACGTGTCAGCCGTCTCGAGGCCATCGTGTCCCGTCGACCCGGGCCCCCTCGTCCTCTGTACCGCGATCGCAGGGCTGCTGGTCGCCGTGGGCTTCTCGGCACCGGCAGCGGCTCAGACCGACGCCCCCTCGTCCCCGTCGCTTCCGAAGGCGTTTAGCTCCTCGGCGGAGGACGACGAGCCGGCTCTCGCCCCTCCGACGGTTAGCCCCGTCGACTTCGAACTCGCCTGGAGCAACTGGCGGACGTCACTCTCGAACGAGGGCCCCCCTGCATTCGACCGGCTCGACGACATTCGTCGGGCGCGCGCGGCACTGGGGCGTCCGAACCTGCCGCGCTACTCGAACGCGTTGCTCGTGCGCGCCCGCCGGCGATCGAGCCGACCCGCCAGCGAGGCGAAACCGAACCGGACCCGGCGCATGTTGACCGTCGCCCGTCAGTTCGCTCCGGATCTGCCGTACCCGTCGCTCCAGCGGGCGGCGACCCTCGTGTGGAGCCGACCGACCCAACTCCAGCCGATCGTCGGGAGTTATTCGCGCGGGGTCGTCCGTGCATTCTCGTGGCCGTATACTCGCCTCGCCTACGAACTCCAGCTGATCTGGGCCCTACTCGCTGCACTGGCGGTCGTCGGTCCGCTCTTCGTCGCCGTCCAGATCGTCCGCGGACTGGGCGTCGCCGCCGAGGATGCGGCCCGTCTCCTCCCCTCGTTCGTCGCCCGCGGGCATTGCCTGGCGGTCTTTCTGCTGGTGGCGATCACTGCCGGTCTCTACACCTCCTCTCCACTCGCAGCCCTGGGAGCTGCCTTCGTACTCGCGCTCCCCGCCCAGCATTCGACCGAACGCATCGCGACGCTCGTACTACTCGCCGGCCTCGCCTCCTTGCCGGCGGCCCAGCAGCGGATCACGGACCTCTCGACCTTTCCGGGGGGCGAATCGAGCGACCTCCTCGAGGCACAGTACGTCGGTTGCAACGACGAGTGTCGCCAGTCACTGAGAGCGTCCCTCCGCAACGGGGAGGGACGAGCCGATACGGCCTTCACCCTGGCGCTGGCCGAACTCCGGTCCGGTTCGGCGCCGGCCGCAGCTCGCGCTGCCGATCTCCTCGACGCCGAGCGTCCGGGCCGCGGGCGCATCCTCGGCCGGATTCAGAATCTCCGGGGAGCGGCGGCCGCGATCCGCGGCAATTACGAGCGCGCCGTCGAGCGGCTCCGGACCGCCGAGGATCGGCTTCCCCGCAGCGCCGCCCCCCCGTTCAACCTCGCACGCGTCTATCAACTCCAGGGCCGGTCGGGAGACGCCGACGCCGCGCTGCAGCGAGCCATCGACCGGTCCGTCGGCGCCATTCACCGCCGACTGGAACTGCAGTCGAACGCCCCGGCGGTGCGGTTGATGCTCGAACCGCTCCCCCTGACGTACTTTCACCGGTCCCACGCTCGGCGCACCGAGGGGCGCCGGACGGCCGTCGCGGCGGTCTGGACGGCGCTGGCCGGCCCTCGGGTTCCCCTGCGACAGTCCCCGTGGTTGGCGGCGATCGGCGCACTGCTGGTGCTCGTGACGTGGCCGCTTCACTGGTTCGGGTTCACGAGTACGCCGTGTCCGAACTGCGGGCTCGCCCGCCGACCCTCGGATGCCGATCAGACCGGTGGAGATTACCGCTGCCTGCCCTGCTATCGAACGATCGTCGGCGGACCGGGGGCGGGCTACCGGGCCGAAGTTCGAGAGGATGCGCGTCTCGAACGGCGTGCGTCGATTCGCCGTGCGCTGCGACGCGGACTCTCGGCCCTCCTTCCGGGCGCCGGTCACGTCTTTGCCGGCCACGCTCTGCGCGGCCTGATGATCTCGATGGTGCTCGCGGGGGCGGTCTGGTTTCTCGTCGGCCCGCAACCAGTCTGGCGAGCCCCCTACGACCTGGCATCGACGGCGGGCATCGGGCTGGTCCCACTCGCCTGGACGGCCGCCTCGATATCGCTGATCGCCGGTGCCGTCGGCGCGTACCGGGACCTCGAACCGTACGACCCCGGCGAACGCTGATCGACGACGAACGACGCGTGGTTCACTCCCCCCGAACGCAACGCCCATCGATGACCGAAGAGACCCTGGAATTACAGGAGAAACCGCGAGAATCCCCGCCGGATCCGGAGGAGCCGAGCACGTTCGAGGTCTTCGCCCACTACGGCGTGACGGCGCTGGTCGTCGCTCTGGCGCTGGGCATCGCCACCTGGTCGTACCTCGAACAGAACTATCCGACCTCCGTTCGACCCGGTGTCGACATGCCCCGGCAGGCATTCGACAGTGCGATCGGACGCGCCCGAGCCGACCGGCTCGAACACGCTCTGGAGGTCTACCGACTCGACCGAGACGGCTACCCACCGGCACTCGACGAGCTGGTCCGCGCGGAATTGGTCCGCCAGCGCGATCTGTTCTATCGTCCCGGTGGAGAGCGCTTCGACTATCGGAGACGTCCGGACGGCTTCGAACTCCGGCCCCCCTCCGGGACGAAGCCCGCCGACTGATCCCGAAGGTGCGCCCCGCAAACCGTTCCCTCCAACCCGCTCCTGCTGTTGCGAGACGAGACGACGCGCCGACTTTCGTTTCAGAAGGACGACGTCACCCGTTACGTCTACGGTCGCCGCGACGCCCACCTGAAGCTACTCGAACGTCAGCTGGACGTCGACGTCGGTGCCCGAGGGTCCGACGTGACGATCTCGGGGGATCCGGACGATGTCGAGCTGGCCGCCGCCCTGCTGCAGCAGCTCTACGAGGCGGGCGAAAGCGGCTATCCCATCTCCAGCGACGACGTCGAACGGGCCCTGACGATTCTCCGCGACAACCCCGGGGCGGATCTGACCGACATCTTTCTCGACACGGTCTTCGTCTCCGAACACAACGACGTCATCTCGCCGCGGGGGCTCGCCCAGAAGCGATACGCGGATGCGATGCGAACGCACGATCTGGTCTTTGCCATCGGGCCGGCGGGGACCGGCAAGACCTACCTGGCGGTGGCGATGGCCCTGTCGTACTTTCAGAAAAACAAGATCAAACGCATCGTTCTCGCTCGCCCGGCCGTCGAGGCGGGCGAAAAACTCGGTTTCCTGCCCGGCGACCTGGCCGAGAAGGTCAACCCGTACCTCCGTCCCCTGTACGATGCACTCCACGACATGCTCGACCCGGAACAGACCGAACGCATGCTCGAGCGGGACACCATCGAGATCGCTCCGCTGGCCTTCATGCGGGGCCGAACCCTCGAGGACTCGTTCGTGATCTTCGACGAGGCGCAGAATGCGACGAACGAGCAGATGAAGATGTTTCTGACGCGTCTCGGCCCCGGTTCGAAGGCGGTGGTGACCGGCGACGACACCCAGATCGACCTGCCCTCGCGCCAACACAGCGGTCTCGTCCGCGCCCAGGAGATCCTCGACGACATCGACGGGGTAAAATTCTGTTCGTTCGACGAGGTCGACGTCGTGCGCCACTCGCTGGTCCAGGATATCATCCGGGCGTACGAGGAGGCATGATTCGCCCCCCGGGCAGTCGCGACTCGTCGGTGGCGAGGACGTGGTCGCGGCCACTCTGAGACGGTGGACGGCCCTCCCCCGGCCTCGGACGCCGGCACGATCCGACCGCCGCAGTCGCCCCCGTCCGCTCCCTGGGTGCGATCACGACCCGGTCGTGACGGCGACTCGTCGGGGACGAGTGGGGTCTCTCTGAGATGATGGACGGCATCGGGAGGGAGATCTGTGAGGGGGCCCTCCCTGTCCCCCTGACACCATGCCGATCGTTCACTCGTGAATCCCCCCCGACCCCGCCGATCTTGGAATTCCCGATCGGCGACTGTACGTTGAGCCAGTCGTGCCGCGCAGTCACCGTGCCGACGAGACGGTCCACGTCTTCGGCGTGCGACGTGGAATTCAGCGTTCGTCACCCCGAGTGCCGCCTTGTCCGAATCACGCTTCAGACAGTGGGCGGAGACGGTCCTCGAATGGCTCGATCGCCTGCGCCGTCCGTTCTCGATCACCCGGTCGGGCGGCCCCTCGCTGTTCGAACGGCTGCTCGACAACACCGCTTTTCA
>JBDGRG010000229.1:37175-38290 GCA_042218355.1 Bradymonadaceae bacterium | reverse complement strand
CAACACCACGGCGAGGGCATCCCATTCCCTCTCCATCGCGAGAATCCCGAGGACGAAGGGGGATAGAGCCAGAAGATAGTCCATCGAGGTCGACGCCTCGATCACGAAGAGCCCGTTGGTCATCGCGACTGCGACCACACCGAGCCCCCCCGCGACCCCGAGATCCTCGAGCCACCGGACGAGCCCGCCGAGTCCGACGAGTGCCACGACGAAGACCATCGCATTGCTCCCGACCGAGCCGCCCACCGAAGCGAGGGCTCCGATCGCGAACTCCCCGACGAGGCTTCCCTGGGCTCGCGAGGCCTGGTAGTGGCCGTCGAGGAGCATCGTCTGCCAGGTACGCAGCATCCGATACGTATCGGAGTCGGTGCCGTAGCCCAGGAACAGCCGGACGATGCAGAAGATCAACCCCGGGAGAATCAACCAGTAGAGTAGTTTCCGGAGAAACGATCGTCTCACGGCTCGGTGAGCGTTCGTGGGAAACACGATCGACTCGGCGAACTCGCAGCCAAGCCCCCACCCGACGAGCGGTCACGCAAAGCCGTCCACCGAGCCCGCCGGGGGCCGGAAGGCGAAATAGCGGACGTGGGAGACCGGCCAGTGTGGTTGAATGTGGTGGCGGGGAATTCGAAACGGGTCGGTCGAACCGGGCTCGACCTCCCCCCGGCATCCCGAAAAACAGCCCTCGAACCCCACCGATTTCACCAGTTCGATCACCTCGGGGCGGATGTCGTCCCGGCCCCCGAAGGGCCACGAGAAGTACCGACACTCGCCGTCGATTTCGTCCTCGATGGCCCGTTTGGACTCGAGGATCTCCGACCGGGCCTCGGCGCGGTGGAGGTCCGCCAACCGCCGGTGGGTACAGGTGTGGGCTCCGATCTCGAAGCCCCGGGCATCCAACTGCCGGAGCTGCTCCCAGGTCGCCATCTCGACGACACCGTCGCGCCCGCTCCGTCGGGCAAACTCGCGCGCTCCCTCCCAGCCCGACGACATGTAATCGGTCGTGACGAAAAAAACCGCGGGGATCTCGAGTTCGCAGAGGATCGGCGCCGCATTCTCGACGTTGTTCCGAAACCCGTCGTCGAACGACAGATGGAGGTACGTGTCGTCGATCG
>JBDGRG010000229.1:25743-37165 GCA_042218355.1 Bradymonadaceae bacterium | reverse complement strand
CATGCGCAGACACGTCTCGGTGTCGACGAACTCGGCCCGCTGCTGGAGCGAGGCCATGATCTCGCGGAACCCGGACTTCTGGTCGTCGAAGACCCAGTGGCAGTTCAAACATCGCAACTGCCGTCCCGGCTCCTCCCTCGGCCACCGAGCGAGGACGTCGAGTGCGCGTCGCCTCGCCCAGGACCGAACCCGTCCCGCCATTCCCGGATCGTCGTAGACGTCCTCCCACCGCCGCACGTATCTATGGCTTCGCTGCTCGGTCATCCCTCTCGTCCGGACTATGGCGGGTGCCGGCCGATCGACCGGAACGCCGACGACCTTCGCTCCCGACCCCCTGGTCTCCATCACGGCCGGTAACCGAAGACGTCTCCCGCCCGGGTCTCCCAGTCGGGGTCGTCCCCCTCGGCCTCCTCTCGGCCCCCTCGAGTGACGACGGCGTTCAGTCCCACCTCTCTCAACTTGTCGGCGATCGCTCGATTGATCGCCTCACCGGTCTCCTCGTCCAGGGCATGCCCCTTGATGTAGGTGCGGATCGAGGGGCTGCTCTCGAAGATCCCGTCGCATCCCTCCAGCACCTCGAGTTCGGCCCCGTTGACCGCAATTTCGAGGTAGTTCACCTCCGAAAACCCGGCCTCCTCGGCGAGTCTGTCCGGCCGTTCGGCCGGCACCGTCACACTCTCGTCGTACGTCTCGATCATGTCGTTGTCGTGCTTGATGCCGGAGACGTCGACCTTGTTGTCACCGGCGCGCTCGGCCAGCTGGAGGGTCACCTCCGACGAACTGTGCCAGCAGGCGCACTGAACCAGTTGGACGTTGTCGAACTTCAGCTGTCGGCGGCTCTCCTCCAGTCGCTGGAAATTGTCCGGAGCGGGTTCGGCGATGAGAACGTTGCCCTCGGGGCCGACCGTCCGCGAGGCCCTCGCCAGGGTCATCGTCTGGGGTGTCCCGCAGATGACCACGTTGTCCCCCCGCTCGATGATCAGAATCCTCGTCGCGCGGTCTCGTGCGTACACCAGTCCGGCACGGATCCGGTTGCGGAGGGGCTCCGGGACGAGTTCGAGCGGATTCAGCCGCCCGCCCACACCATTGACGAGCAAAACCTGTAACCGTCTCCGGAACGAATCCATCGATCACCTCGTCGCATCGTACAGACACCACCGGTCGACCGCTGCGGACGCCGCGGGGCGTCCGCCTCCTGGACCAAACGAGGCGGGCACCGGCCATTCACCCGGCGAGCCGCTCGGTCCCGTCGAAGTCGTCGTCGTCCTCTTCTTCGCCGTAGTAGGAGTACCGGTAGTACGAGTAGTCGTAGCCGTAGCCGGTCGCGTCCTGCGAGATCGAGTTGATGACACATCCCAGCAGCGGCGCGCCGATCCCGTGCAGCTGGTCGAGGCTCCGCTTCAGTGTCTCCTTTCGAGTCTTGCCGAACTCGAGGATCAGCAACGTCCCGTCGGCGATCTGGCTGAGAATCAGTGCATCCGAGACCGCCGCCAGCGGCGGGGAGTCGAAGACGATCCGATCGTAGCCGTCGTGGAGCTCCTCCACGATGTTCCGGAACTTGTCCGAATGCAGCAACTCGGACGGGTTCGGCGGGACGTCGCCGGCGGTGAGCAGATCCAGATTTTCGATCTCCGTCCGCTGGACGAGTTCGCCGATCGGCCGGTCCTCGGTGATGGCCGTCGTCACGCCCGGCGCCTTGGAGACCCCCAGCGCCCGGTGGACACGCGGCTTGCGAAAGTCGGTGTCAAGGATCAGCGTGTCGAGACCCGACTGGGCCATGGCGATCGAGATATTCACCGAAGCGAGCGTCTTTCCTTCCCCGGGCCCCGGGCTGGTCACCAGCAACGACCGCGGGGGCTTGTCGGGCGACATGAACGTCAAATTCGTCCGCAGCGTCTTGATTCCCTCGGCGAACGAACTCTTCGGAGCCGTATAGGTGATCGTGTCGGCCGCCGACTCGCCGACTCCCTCGACCCCTCGAAGGACGCCCTCGTCCAGCTTCGGCAACATCGCCAGAATTGGCTCGTCCGTGATCTCCGTGACATCCTCCTCGCGCTTGATGGTCGTATCGAGTGTATCGATCACGATCGTCCCCCCGGCGCCCAGTCCGAGCCCGACGAGCAGACCGACGGCCAGGTTCAACGGCAGGCTCGGCTTGGCCGGACTCTCGGGCGGCGAGGCGTGTTCGAGGACCTGGATGTCCTGACGTTTGTACAGCGAGTTGATGTTCAACTCCGACGACCGTTTCAGCACGGTGTCGTACAGCTCCTTGAGGTTGTCGGTCCGGTTCTTGAGCTGTTTGTACTTCACGCCGAGCTCGTTGAGCCTGAACAGACGGTCCTTCAGCGAGGCCAGTTCCTTCTCGAGCTGTTCTTCGGTCCGCCGCAGTACCTCGACTTCGTTCTCGACGCTCGTCCGAATGCGATCGATCTTCGAACGCATATTCTCGCGGACCGTCTTCAACTGGCTTCGAATCCCCTTCACCTCCGGGTGCTTGGGTCCGTACTCCGCCTTCAGTCCCGCCAGTTTTTGCTCGAGCTCCGCCTCCCGCGTGAACAACTTCTTGAGCGTGTCGTCCTCGGTCATGTTCGCGATCGCCTTCAGGTCGTCGAAGTTCTCCGCCGACTTCTCCATCCGGCGGATCTCGTGCATCAACGCCTCCTTCGCCGACAGCTTGTCGCGAACCTCGAGGAGCTGATTGTTGACCTTCTCCATGCTCTTCGAGGTCAGATTCTGACGATCCTCGTACGAGAACGACAGAATGTTGTTGTCCCGCTTGAATTTCGCGAGCTTCTTCTGGGCCGCCTCGAGCTCCTGGCGCTTGGACTTGACGTAGGAGTCGAACCAGGTGGTGATCTCCTTCAATCCCCCCGACTGGAACTCCTTGGTGTACTCGACGTACTCCTCGGCCATCGCGTTGGCGATGCTGGCCGCGCGCTCGGGCTTCGGAGACTCGACGGCGATCACCCCGACCCGGCTGTCACGTTCGAGGTAGACCCGTGTTATCTTGTGGATGCGATCGATCGCTGCCTGCATCGCCTCTTCGTCGGACCGCTCCTCGCCGTCCGTCGGCTCGGGAAGAAACCCCTTCGCCTCGAGCAGCCCTTCCCGTTTGACCACGCGCCTGGCGAACCAGTTCGATTCGAGGACCGCCTTCTGCGTGTTCCAGAACTGCTCGAACCCCCAGCGGCCGCCGGGATCCATCAACTGAATCTGCTCGATCTTCCGGCCCAGCACATTGCCCTGGCTCTTGTGGAAGACGACCTTGCTCTTGGCCTGGTAGATCTCCGTCTGATACTGAGTCCAGAGATAGGCGCCGGCGACCGAGGCGATCACCATCACCAGAAGCAGCCAGTAGTACCGACGGAGCAGCCGCCAGTAGTACATCAACAATTCGCCGAGTGCTTCGTCCTCGGCGGGGGGCTGAGCCATCGCCGGCTCGGGCTGTTCGATTGGATCCGACTCGGTCATCGTCTTCCTGGAGTGCCTGCCGCTGAACGCCTCGTAAACGGCTGCGCCCGCCCCGATTGTTCCAACGGATGCCGCGCGACGGCACATGCCGCCGCGTCGACGGGCCACGAGGGCGGCTCCCCCTCCCGACTGCCAATCGACGCTGTGACTCGAACGGCCGCGCAGGATGAGAGGCGTCCAGCCGGGCGTCGAACCGACCGGAGGCGAACTCTGGACAAGTCGTGGCGTCCCGGCCATCCTGTCGCCAGTTGTAGATGCGGCGCCAGTCTCGACTCGCGTGCTCCCCCCGGATGAGTTCCAATGTGCGCCAGCCGTTCGAAAATTAGCGAACGCGAAGGGTAGACACCTCCCGAGTACGTGTCAATTCGAGCCCCGACCCGGCCAGCCGGACCCGGGCGGACATCGCCGCTCGTCCGGGCCAGCTGATCGGGTCGTCCGACCGCCATCCCGGCTCCGGTCCGTGCTGACCTCGGCTCACAGATTCCTGTTCGCCGCGACCATCGTCGCGGCCCCGCTGGCCATCGGCTCGGTCCACACGCCAGTCGTCGCGGCGCTGGTCATCGGGCTGTCGGCCGCGCTCGTGCTCCAGACGGTCGACCGCCGGGGGACGGCTCTCTCGCGCGACGTCTTTCCGATCCCGGCGCTGGCTCTGGCCGTGTTCGCGGCGGCCTGTCTGCTCCAACTCGTCCCGGTGCCTCCAGTCGTGCACGCCCTGCTCTCCCCCGAGAGCTGGGCGATCGTCGAACGAGGCGTGGCGGCCCTGCCGCTGGAGTCGCCGCCGGCCGGAGGCTGGCGACCGCTCTCGTTGCGCCCCCACGCCACCGCCGATCGTGCGCTGCGCTGGTCCGCACTCGGTCTGGCCGCCGCCTACAGTGCCCGACGTGCTCAGCGGAGCGGCGGATGGATGTTCGCCCTCCAGACCGGGGTCGCTGCAGGTCTGGCCGTCCTCGCCGCCGGAGCGGTACAGGTGGCCGCCGGGACCGACCAGGTGCTCTTCGTGTACGAACCCGCGGATACCATCAAACCATTCACCACGTTCATCAATCCGAACCACGCGAACGCTCTCTTCGGGCTGACGAGCCTCTGCGCGTACGTCCTGGCGTTGGAGTCCTTCGAGACGCGGCCGGGCTTCAGCATGGGGGCAGCAGTCGCCGGCATCGGTCTGATGGTCGCCTCGTTCGAACATCCCAGCGTCGGCGGGATCGCTGCCTACAGTATCGTCCTCGGACTCTTCATCCTTTTGTTCGCCCGCGGCCGAGACCCGATCGACTGGCTGCCAGAATCGCGCTGGCGCCACGTCGTCACCACCGGCGGGCTCCTCGTGGCTCTCCTCCCCTGGATCGTCGCCGGGCTGATGGTCGTCGATCCGCCGACTGTCGGCGATCTGCTCTGGAACTCGTGGGTCGGGGACTGGATTCGAGACAACGGAGCCGCGCGGGTGGAGATCTCGCGAGCCGGCCTCCGCGCCGCCGCCGACTTCCCGTTCGTCGGAAGCGGAGCGGGCACGACCGCGGACGTCATCCCCCCGTACGTCGACTGGAGCATCGTCCATCCCGGGTCGATCCCGACGATCGAGAACGAGTACATCGAGTGGAGCTACGAATACGGGATTCCGGTCGCCGCGGCCGGCCCGTTCTTCGTCGTGGGGTTCGTCTACTGGGGCGTGCGACGATACCGCCGCCACCGTCGGTCGCGCTTCGCAGCCGCCATCGCACTGGCGGTCTTTCTGGGCGTCATCGCCGCGATGCACTTTCCGTTCTTCACGCTCGGTCTCTCGCTGCCGGCCGTCAGCCTCCTCTCGGTCGCCCTCAGCCGCCCGCGGCGCCGGTCGTCGTCCGACACTCGTCCGGCTCACCTGAACACCTCCGAAGGGCTGATCGAGACCACCGGCCGAGCCCGACTGCTCGTCCACGGCTTCGTCGTCTCGGCACTGCTCGGCGGCATCGCGCTGACCATCTGGCCCGGCTCACCCCGCGCAGCCCCGTCCGACGGCCCCCCCTCTCTCTCCGAACGGGCTCGGGCGATCTATCGGACCGCCCCAGCCGACGGCCTGGCCTATCTGCGGGCCGCGCGACTGGCCGAGGGCGCACCCGAACGCCGCCGGGCCCTGGCGCGGCACGCGTTCCGCCGGGATCCGACGGCCAACATCGGCCTCCTCGCGGCCGTCGAGTTCTGGCACACGGGCGACCAGTCGTCGGCGATCGACCTGCTCCGGACGATTTTCAGCTCGGATTACGTCCGGATTCCGAGGCGTTGGATCCTCCAGCTGCTCGTCCCCCGGCTGCGGAATCCGGAGGCACTCGCCAGGGGCATGGCCCGGGAGGACGAGACCGATCGATGGCGCGCCGCCGCCCAGAGACTTCGCGAGCTGGAGGGCGCGCCGGCGAGCGCAGACTTCGCCCTGGAACTCGTCGAACAGCGTCCCTCCGCGTACGAAGGATACCGGCTGCTGATCGATGCGTACCTCCGACTCGACCAGTTCTTTCTGGCGGAGTACTGGGCAGAACGAGCCGTCGACCACGCCCGTTGGGTCCCCGACGCCTCCCGGCCGTCGCCTCGAGCTCTCCACGTCGAGGTGCTCAGGCAGGCGGGGGAGTCGACCCGAGCCAGGGAACTCGCGCACCGGGCCCTCGAAAGTGACATCCGCGACGTCCATCTCGCCCGACACGTCGTCGATCTGCGGACGCTCCCCCCGGGAGAGGCGAGTCGAACCGAGGCTGCCGACATCGAGGAGGCGACCGAACTGCTCTGCGACCGAGCGACCCGCGAATGGCTTCGGCGACGGTGCTGGGCCGGCAAAGCGTGGCTCGACGAACGGGCCGGCGACCACGAGTCCGCGGAGGAGACCTACGACCGACTGGCGACCGAATTCGGCCGTCCGGTCCCGCTCGCCGGGTTTCTCCTCCGTCGCGGACGATGTCTCGACCTGAACGAGTTGATCAGACGGACGAAAAACCGCGAGAGTGCGTCAGGCGCGATCGTCGACCAGCTGGAGCGCCGTGCCGACGCCTGCGCCGCCGGTGGCGAAGCGACCTCAGCCGAACAGGAGTAACTCGACGCAATGATCGACGTACTGACCGTCGTCGGAACCCGCCCGGAAGCCATCAAACTCGCGCCCGTGGTCCGTGAACTCGACGACCGCTCCCACCAGTTCGATCAGACGCTCTGTGCGACCGCTCAGCACCGGGAGATGCTCGACCAGGTCCTGGACCTCTTCGAGCTCGAACCGGATGTCGACCTCGATCTGATGACGCACGGCCAGGGGCTCGAAGAACTGACCGGCCGTGTGGTCCAGCGGGTGGGCGAGGTCGTCGCGGACGTCGACCCCGACGTGGTCCTCGTCCAGGGGGATACCACGACGACCTTCGGCGCGGCGCTGGCGGCCTTCTACGAGCAGACCGACGTGGGCCACGTCGAAGCGGGCCTGCGGACGGGAAATCGGATGCAACCCTGGCCCGAGGAGATCAATCGCCGTCTGACCTCCGTGTTGGGAACGATTCACTTCCCCCCGACGCGGCAGGCCGCGGAGAATCTGCTCGACGAGGGGGTCGCGTCGGACCGGATCCACGTGACGGGCAACACCGTCATCGACGCGCTGCTGTGGGTTTCGGATCGCCTCGACGCCGACTCGGGTCCCCCCGACGATCTCGTGCGAGCGGTGGAGGCCGAAGGGGCCGACCGAACCTTGCTCGATCGCCTGGGTCGCGGCGACCGGATGGTGTTGATCACCGGCCACCGCCGCGAGAATTTCGGCGAAGGATTCCGCCAGATCGTCGACGGCATCCGGCGGTTGGCCTCCCGCCACCCGGATTGCATCTTCGTCTACCCGGTCCACCTCAATCCCGAGGTCCAGCGTCCCGTACGCGGTGAACTGTCGGGGCTCGACAACGTCTTTCTGCTCCCGCCGCTCGACTACGCGCCCTTCGTCCACCTGATGAATCGGTCGACGTTGATTCTGACCGATTCGGGCGGGATTCAGGAGGAGGCACCGAGTCTGGGCAAACCGGTCCTCGTCATGCGAGAGACGACCGAACGACCGGAAGCGGTCGAGGCCGGCACCGCACGGTTGGTCGGAGCCGATGCGGAGACGATCGTCGAAGCGGTCACGACCCTGCTCTCCGACTCCGACGCCTACGAGCAGATGGCCGGCGCGAGCAACCCCTTCGGGGACGGTCGAGCCGCCGAACGGATCGCCGACGCACTGGCGGCATCCTGAGCAACGACCGTCCATCGACTGACTTGAAGCCGTCTCCGCCCTCAGCTACCCGTACCGGTCGGTTTCCAGACGCCTCTCGACAGGAGCATCCCGATGGCCGACGACCAGACAGGGTACGACATCTGCGTGGTGGGGCTGGGCTACATCGGACTCCCGACCGCCTCGCTCTTCGCCACTCAGGGTTTCGACGTCCTCGGCGTCGACATCGACGCATCCGTCGTCCGGACGGTCAACGACGGCGAGACGCACATCGAGGAGTCGGGGCTCCGCACGATGGTCGAAGCAGCCGTCAACTCGGGTCGACTGACGGCCTCGACCGAACCGGCCGCCGCCGACACCTTCGTCATCGCCGTCCCGACTCCGCGCACTCGCGAACACGAGGACACCCACGGAAGCGACCTCGGCTACATCGACCGAGCGGTCGAGGCGATCGTCCCGTACGTCGAACCGGACAACCTGGTCATCCTGGAGTCGACCAGCCCGCCGGCGACCACCCGGGAACACGTCGCCGCACCGCTCGAACGCGAGGGCTTCGCGGTCGGCGACGATCTCTACGTCGCACACTGCCCGGAGCGCGTCCTCCCCGGGAACATCCTCCGCGAGCTGGTCGAGAACGACCGCGTCGTCGGCGGCGTCACCGACGCCTGCAGCCGCCGGGCGGCCCAGTTCTACCGCGACGTCGTCGACGGCGAGATCCACCGGACCGGAGCGACCGAGGCGGAACTGGTCAAGCTGATGGAGAACACCTACCGCGACGTCAACATCGCGCTGGCGAACGAGCTGGCCGACATCTCGGACGAACTCGGTACCGACGTACGAGAGGTGATCGACCTGGCCAACCGGCACCCGCGCGTCGACCTCCACCAGCCCGGTCCGGGCGTGGGCGGACACTGCCTGCCGGTCGATCCCTGGTTCGTCGTCGAATCGGCCCCCGAGCAGGCCCGGCTGATCCGACAGGCGAGACTGATCAACCAGTCCGTGCCCGCGCGCCTCGCCGAGGAGGTCCGGTCGGAACTGACGGACGTCTCGAATCCGAAGGTCGCGCTGTTCGGCGTCGCCTACAAGGGGAACGTCGACGACCACCGGATGGCTCCGGCCAAGGAGATCGCCCGGGTGCTCGACCAGTCGGACGTCGAGCTGAGTGCCTACGACCCGCACGTCCGAAATTTCGACTTCGAACTCGACGGAATCGAGTCGGCGGTTCGCGGGGCTCACGCTGTCGTGATCGCCAGCGCCCACGACGAATTCAAATACATCGATGCCGCACGGATCGGCGAGCTGATGGCCGAGAGGCGACTGTTCGATTTCTGCAACTACCTCGACGCCGCGAACTGGCGAGACGCGGGTTTCGACTACGTCGGGCGCGGACGTGAATGACGGGTCGACGCAACCATCGCCTCGCCGCCGGTGCACTGCTCGACCCTCGTTCGGCCCCGGCCGGCCATCCCGGCACAGCTGATGCCGCCGCGGTCGACGCTACTCGCACGAGCGTGTGGGCTCGACCGGAGCGCCCGCGGGGCCGCCGCTCCCATGCGGTCGGCCACGCCACTCTCAGACTCAATCCCCCGCTGACGAAGACGGGCATCGACCATCCGTGAGTGAACTCTTCGACCGGATTCGGTCTTTCTTTCAGAGCGGCCGACTCCGCGATCTGATCCTCCGTGCCACCGGTGGCCGGTTCGCCGTCAAGGTAATCGGAGCGGGTCTGGCCTTCGCCACCGAGATCGCGCTGGCCCATCTGCTGGGCGTCGAGGAGTACGGATACTACAGCTACGTCTGGACCTGGATCTTTCTGCTCTCGATCGGCGGAAATCTCGGGTTCCGAAAATCGCTGGTCAAACTCGTCCCCGAATTCCAGGCCGACGAGGCATGGGACGAACTGAAGGGACTCCTGCGCTGGTCCACGCGCACCGTTCTGCTGTTCACGGTCGGACTCGCCCTCGGCGGCGGGCTCGTCGCCGGGTGGTTGACGCGTTCGAATCCCCCGCTGCGGCGCGTCTTCTACGTCGGCTTCGTCGCACTGCCGCTGCTGTCGCTGGTCTTCGTCCGAGAGGGCGGACTGCGCGGGTTGAAAAACATCGTCCGGGCGGAGATTCCGTACCGGATTCTCCGACCCCTCCTCGTCATCGGCGGCGCCGGGCTCCTCTGGTTTCTGCGCGGCGAGCTGACCGCCTATACGACCATGTGGGTGACCGTCGGAGCGCTGGGCGTCGGCTTCGCGGTCGCCAGTTACTGGTTGACCCTCCAATCTCCGGACGAAGTCGGGGCGGCCTCACTCAGTTACCACGGACGGTCGTGGTTGCACGAGACGCTGCCCTTCCTGCTCATCTCGGGGACGGCGCTGCTGAACAACAAGACCGACATCCTGATGCTGGGCATCCTGGCGGACACCGATGCCGCCGGCATCTACCGCGCGACCACGCGGATGACCTCGCTGATCAGCTACGGCCTGATCGCAGCCAACGGCATCGTCGCGCCGTTGATCTCCCAGTTCCACAGCGACGATGAACACGAAAAACTCCAGAAGATGGTGTCGTTCGCCACTGCCGGCGCAGCCGTCTTCGCCCTCGGGACGACCACGGTCATGATCGCCTTCGGGGAGACGCTGCTCGGACTGTTCGGTTCCGAGTTCACTGTCGGCTACACTGCCATGGTCATCCTCGCCCTCGGCCAGCTGGCCAACAACGTCATCGGCCTCGTCGGCTCGGTGATGACGATGAGCGGCCGGCAATGGACCGCCACCCGGGTCTTCGGCGGAGCGGCACTGGCCAATATCGTCCTCAATGCCATCTTGATTCCCTTCTTCGGGATGCCCGGCGCCGCGGTCGCCTCGGCGACCACCATGGTCGGCTGGAACTCGACCCTCTGCTGGCTGTCGATCCGCGAACTCGACCTCAACCCCTCCGCCTTCGGCATCATCCGCTACCTCCGGAGTCGCAACTGACCATGCGACGGCCCAAGTCCAAAAGCGACCCGACCGAACGCTACGGTCGCACGAAACTCGTCGTGATCGCGGCGTTCCTGATCCTCGCTCCGTCAGTCGTCCTCGCGTCGGCGACTGCGGCCGAAGGCTTCGTGACGTTCTACGCGGTCGTCGCTCTGTTCATCGTGCTGCTCCCCTTCCTGCTCCGACGACGGTACGACCTCTTCGAGCCGATCAACTTCGTGGTCCTCAACGTCCTGATCGGGATTACGCTCCGTACCATCTACATCGCCTTCTTCGCCCAGACGCAGTCTCGCTGGTTTCTGATGCAGGGACGCTCGCTGGCGTTTCTCCAGTCGAAGTTTCCCCTGATCCTGCTCGGACTGCTCGCCCTGACGATCGGATATCTCCGGGAGGGCGTTCGGGTGCCCATCGAGAAATGGGTGCCGAACATCTCCGCCGACCGCTGGTATACGAACCGGCTGGCGGTCCTGTTGATCGTCCTCTCTTTCGTCGCGGGGGTCAGCCTGTTCATCTACATGCGGACGATGAACGTCCCGATGACCCTCAACCTCTTCCAGATCTCCAGCCATCGACACTACGAGGTCCGCGGGGCCTCCGAATGGGCGTACGGCGGCATGGGGTACTACCTGTGGGGCATTCAACTGTTCAAGATCGCCTTCTACCTGCAGTTGGCGTACGTCCTCCGCACGAAAAAGGGCTTGTTCAGCCCGGCCGGCATCACCGCCCTCCTTCTGGGGATCGGCGCCCTCGCACTACCCATCATGAACAACAGCCGCCAGGGGATGTCG
>JBDGRG010000229.1:11991-25733 GCA_042218355.1 Bradymonadaceae bacterium | reverse complement strand
TGGTCTTCATCCACGCCGGCATCCTCTTCCACTACCTGCGCCGCTCGATCCGACTTCGATGGCTGCTGGCCGTGGCGACCGCACTGAGTGTCGTCTTCATCTTCCTTACTTCCCTCCGGCGGGGAGCTCGGAGCACCCACGAGGTCATGCAGTTCTACCAACCCGCTCCGATACTCCGCCACATGGTCGGAAACCGTAATCTCCTCGGTGCAGCCAAAACTGCACACATCATCGATGGAGTGCCCGAACACCTTCCATACCAGTACGGTCGTTCGTACGTCGTCTGGCTGGTCACCCCCGTCCCGAGGACCGTCTGGCCCGACAAGCCCGCGATTCGAACCGGCGCACTCGTAGGGGAAGCGATCTTCAACACCCCCGAACGGACGGGCGTGCCACCGGGCGTGATCGGGGAACTGTACATTAATTTTGGACTGGTCGGCATCCCGATCGGGATGTTTCTGGTCGGGTTCGGGCTCCGGAGTCTCTACGTCACGCTTCGCCCCCATCTGAAGAGCCGAAACGGAGCACTGGTGTACCTCTGCTTCCTGACTCCGCTCGGATATCAGCTCGTCGCGAGTGACTTCCCCGGCACGATGATCAACCTCGGCAAGAACATCATCCCGATCTTGGCTGCTACCTATCTGCTGACCGACTCGCGTACCGGCTGATCGAAGCTCCGTTCGACCGATCACCTACGGGTCCAGAAACCCCTCGTCGTCGAGATACGCCTCGATCGCCTCGGCACTCGCCCCCGCGTCTGGCTCCTCGGCGGTGTCGATCCGGATCTCCGGGTCCTCGGGGGCCTCGTACGGAGCCGAGATCCCCGTGAAGTTCTCGATCTCACCGGCTCGTGCCCGTTCGTACAGACCCTTGGGATCGCGCTCTTCACAGACCTCGACCGGACAGTCGACGTGGACCTCGACGAATCGGTCGTCTCCGACCGTCTGTCGGACGTCCGCCCGAACGTCGCGATAGGGCGAAATGAAGGCCGCGAGGACGATCGCCGCCGAGTCGACGAACAGATTCGCGACCTCGCCCACCCGGCGGATGTTTTCGTTCCGATCCTCGGCCGAGAACCCCAGGTCGCTGTTCAACCCGTGGCGGACGTTGTCGCCGTCGAGGATGAAGGTGCGAACCTCGCGCCGATAGAGCCGCGTCTCGAGGACCTGGGCGATCGAACTCTTACCCGACCCGGACAGTCCGGTCAGCCAGACGCAGGCCCCCCGGTGGCCGGCCAGACGCTCGCGGTCGGCGCGGTCGATCTCGCCCTCTTGCCAGTAGATGTCGTCAGTCATGTGAAGGGAATTGGGAATGGGGAACAGGGAATGGGGGACTCGTTCGCCGCGGCGACCGGTGTAGCGCTCTCCTGTCGAACGGATCGCGCGACCCGTCGTCGCATCGGCGTGGCTATTGAATCGTTCGAATCATCCGCGATGCCCTCTCGTTCGTCGATCCGGTCGAATCGGGCCCGCTCGAAAGCGATCGTCCGACGTCGTGCCACCGATCCGAGTGCTTTGACCGACCGCCTCGCCCGACCATGCCGTTTCCCCTTCTCCCTTCCCCCTTTCCCCTCCTCCCTTCTCCCACGCATCCCTATTCCCCGTTCCCTGCTCCCCGTTCCCTATTCCCCGTTCCCCGTTCCCTCTCTTCCCATTCGAGTCCCGTCTGGACGATCGTCTCGAGGTCGTCGTAGCTGGGCTCCCAGTCGAGAACCTCGCGCAGACGCGAGGCGTCGGCGATCGAGACGGCCGGATCCCCGGATCGGCGCTCTCCCTCCCGAACCTCGAAATCGACGCCGCTGACCTGTTTGACGGTATCGACGACCTCCCGAACCGTATAGCCTCGCCCGTACCCGCAGTTGAGCACCCGACTCGCTCGATTCTCATCCAGGTCGTCCAGCGCCAGGAGATGCGCACGGGCCAGGTCCGTGACGTGGATGTAGTCGCGGATGCAGGTCCCGTCGCGCGTGGGGTAGTCGGTCCCGAAGATCTCCAGGTGATCGCGCAGCCCCAGCGCCACCTCGGTGGTCACCTTGATCAGTGTCGTCGAGGTCGGCTTCGAGTGGCCCGTCCGACCCTCGGGGTCGGCTCCGGCGACGTTGAAGTACCGCAGCGCCGCGAACTCGAACCCCCGATGGGCGCGAGCAGCATCCCGAAGCATCCACTCGACGACGAGCTTCGACCGACCGTACGGATTGATCGGCTGTTCGGGCGCGTCCTCGGCGACCGGCAGATCGTCCGGCTTGCCGTAGATCGCCGCGGTACTCGAGAAGACGAACGACCCGACCCCCTCCTCGACGGCCACCTCCATCAGCCGCCGGGCCGCACAGGTGTTGTTCCGGTAGTAGTCGAGCGGATGCTCGATCGATTCCGGGACGACGGTACTCCCCGCAAAGTGGATGATGGCCCGCGCGTCGTGCGCCCGGATCAGCTCGCGGACGAGCTCGCGGTCGCCGGCATCCCCCTCCACGAAGGTCGCCGCCTCGGGGACGTTCCGGCGCACGCCCGTCGACAGGTCGTCGAGGACGACGCAGTCCCGGCCGTCGTCGATCAGCTCGTGGACGACGTGGCTGCCGATGTACCCGGCCCCGCCGGTCACGAGGATCGACATGGAGTCATCCGGATGGAAGTGAGATTCGCTCGACTGGAGTGCGACGCCCGTGGCACCGAGGCGTACTCTGTTCGCGACCGCGCCACCGACGCAAGATCGCAGTCCGAGACCCGGTTACCCAATTACCTAATCACCCAATTACCCAATTACCGCCCCTAGACTGTCGCCTCCATCCGCTTCTCGACCTCTTCGGTCCGAAGCAGCGGCAGGAGGCGTTCGACGATCGACTCGGCGGACTCCTCCTCGGAGAACGCGATCCGCTCCTCGCCGTCGATGTCGATCGCGAACTCGTCGGCCTCGGGGTCGGTCGCCAGCGCCACGGCGCCGGCCCGCGACAGATAGTTCCCGATCGACCGGGCATCGACCTCGTCCTCGAGGTCGTCGAGCAGAAGCGCATTGACCCCCCGGTCGAACAGCCCCCGCTCGAGGGCGGCACCGAGATCCTCGACCGCCGTCGTCGGCGCCTCGACCCGGACCAGCGCCCCGCGGTGGCCGACCCGCGAGGCCCGCTCGTCGGCCGTCACGCGTCGCGTATCCTCGACATCGGCCCGCTCGCGCTGCTCGATGCCCGTGATGATCCCCCCGCCGGCGACGTCGTAATCGTCGACGATCACGAACCGACCGACGGTGGGCTGCTCGTTGTAGAGATCGACCGCAATCGGCCGGCGCGTCTCGATCAGTACCTCCGCAACGTCGTACCGTTCGATCTGCTGGCGGTCCTCGTCCAGCGGTTCGAGGTTCGCACCGTCCATGATCCGTTCGATCTCGACGATCGTCGCCTCCTCGGCCGTCGTCCCGAGCTTGACCTTGTACGGTTCGCCCATCTCCAGCGGCTCGGTCCCCAGCCAGAAGACGTTCGCCCGGAACTTCGCGGTCTGTTCGGGCTGGTCGTCGGAGTCGGCGTCGGAGGCGACGTGGCCGCGCTCGACGAAGATCTCCTTCGACAGCGTGATGCCGACGGACTCGCCCGCCCGGACCGACTCGCGATCGGGCTGACTCCAGCCCTCGATCGTCTCGACCCGCGCCTTCTTGTGATGCGGCGTGAAGAGCAGCTCCTGGCCGACCTCGAGCTCGCCGGATTCGATCCGGCCGGCGAGGATGCGCCGGTTGTCGAACCGGTAGATATCCTGGATCGGGAAGCGCAGGCCGCGCTCGGTAACCGTCTTGGGCCGGTCGAACGCGTCGAGCTCCTCGAGGATCGTCCGGCCCTCCCACCAGGGCATGTTCTCCTCGGGCGGATCGACCAGATTGTCCCCCTCGCGAGCCGAGACGGGCACGAACGACCGCGGCTCGACGCCGATCTCCTCGAGGAACGTCCGGTACTCCTCGACGATGTTCTCGTAGCGCTCCTGATCGTAGTCGACCAGGTCCATCTTGTTCACCGCCACGGTGACCTGCTCGATCCCGAGCATGCTCAACATGTAGCAGTGCCGGCGGCTCTGCTCCTGGACCCCCTCGTCGGCGGCGATCAGCAACAGTGCGGCGTCGGCACTGGCCGCCCCGGTCACCATGTTCTTGAGAAACTCCTTGTGGCCGGGCGCGTCGATGATGCAGTACGGGCGCAGGTCCGACTCGAACCAGATCTGAGCGGTGTCGATCGTGACGTTCTGGTTCCGCTCGGCCTGCAGCGCGTCGAGCAGGAAGGCCCACTCGAAGGGCACGCCCCGCTTCTCGCAGGTGTTCTGGACCTTTTCGTACTTCCCTTCCTCCAGGGAATCGGTCTCGTAGAGCATCCGGCCGACCAGGGTCGACTTGCCGTGGTCGACGTGACCGACGATGGCCGTTCTCAGCGGTTGTTCGTTGGACATGACGACTCCATGCGACCGGGGAACGCACACCGGCGTTCGCGGACGACCGAACGCTCCGGCGCCCGCCGGCGCGACCTACCCCGATTCGTTTGTTGAAGGCTCGAACTGCTCAGACGTCCCGAGCGGACCGGCTGTCCCCGGCGGGCCGGCTCGCCGCTCACATGTATCCGCTGGCCCGCAGCTCCTCGAAGGCCGATTCCGACTCCTGGTCCTGAGCCCGGGTACTCCGCTCGGCGACCTGCGTGGCCTTCAGCTCCTCGATGATCTCCGGAACCGTCTCGGCCGGCGAATCGATCGGGAACGTGCAGGGATCGCACCCGAGGCTGCGAAACCGCTTGTTGTCCTCGTCCGCAAAGTACAGGGGGACCGTCGGAATCTGCTCCCGGTCGATGTACTCCCAGATGTTGACCTCGGTCCAGTGCAACAGCGGGTGAATCCGCAGGTGCGTTCCCTGGGCGAAATCCGTCTTGTACTGGTCCCAGAATTCAGGGGGCTGGTCGCGGAACTCCCACTCGAAGTTCTCGTTCCGCGGCGAGAAGTACCGCTCCTTGGCCCGCGTCCCCTCCTCGTCGCGGCGGATGCCCACGAAGATGCCGTTGAATCCGTGCTCCTCCCGCACGGAGATCAGCGGGTCCTTCTTCAGCGAGGTACAGCACTCGACCCGACTGAGATCGCCGTCGGGATAGGTCTCGTTCTTCTCCAGCGCCTCGGTCTTCTGGCCGACGACCAGATCCAGGTCCCACTTGTCGACGTAATGGTCCCGGAACTCGATCATCTCCGGGGGCAGGTAGCTGGTGTCGACGTGGACGACCGGGAAGGGGACGTGCCCGAAGAACGCCTTCCGCGCCAGCCAGAGGAGCACGCTCGAATCCTTCCCCATGCTCCAGAGCATCGAGAGGTCCTCGAACTGGTTGAACGCCTCCCGGAGGATGAAGATGCTCTGATGTTCGAGCTGGTCGAGATGGTCGTAGTCGGGCATCTCGTCCCGATCCGAATAGCGCCAGTCCGGCGTCTCCAACCGCTCGCGTCGGGACTGGTCGGCATCTTGTGACTCGGCGGTGGTCATGGCTGTATCCTCGGTCGGCGTTCCTCGATTCGGCTCGAACGATGCCTTCATTTCACATGACGTCCCGCGTTTCAAGCTTTCTCGGGACGCGCGCGACACGGGGTCGACCGGGGGGCTCACGCGGCACTGAATCGCTCCCAGATCCTCGAGAGGATCGCCGGCGGAACCCCCAGTTCGTAGGCTCCTCGAATCGCATGCATCAACAGACTGGTCCGGACGACGCCGCCGCGCTCCCACCGCCGGCCGGAAATGCGTACCGGAACGTCCAGAAGGTCCACTCGCCCCGTCTCGCGCAGACGCCGGGCCAGCGCATGGCCCTCCATGATCGACTGATCGGCGAACCCGCCGATCGCCTCGAACACTCGGGCCCGCACGAAGAGAGCTTGCTCCCCGGTCGCCGTGCAAAACGCACGGGTCCGCCAGTTGATTCCCCATTCGACCGCGTCCAGTCCGACGGAGGCCCCGCCGTACTCCGGCAAGATCGCCACCGGCGCCCATCCGCCGTCCGCCCCTTCCCCGATCGCCGAATCGACGCCGTCGACCAGCCCCGGAGACACCAGGGCGTCGGCGTGGATTACCAGGTAGATCCGACCCCGGGCCCGCTGCGCGGCGGCGTTCAACTGGGCGGCGCGCCCCTCCGACTCGACCGCGAGGACCTCGTCGGCCCCGGCGCGCTCGGCTCGCTCGACCGTGCCGTCCGTACTCCCCCCGTCGGCAACCAGGATCTCGCCGTCGACATCGGCCGCGTCGAGCGCCGCGCGGGCGGTCCGCAGGCAGTACTCCACCCACTCGACCTCGTTCAGCGTCGGTACGAGCACCGACAGGCGGGGCCAATCCGGCATGCGCGTGGCTCGACGTGTCGGGATACCGAGCGCCCGAGCGACCGTTGGGCCGGCTCCGGGCGACCCGGGAGAGGAGCCCGGACGGGCGGATCGGGATGAGTGCGCGCGGCGCGAACCGACCCTTGCAACGGACGCGCCACGCGCGTATGCTCCGGTCGCTGGATGCTACGCTCGTGGTGATTGGAGTGTCAATCGGCCGCTTCTGTGCCAGCATCGCCCCCGATCACCGACCGATCGATTCTCCGTCAACGCGCGTCGACGAGACTCAGTGCACCGCATTTCCACTCCATGTCGGGGGATCGCGGCGATCCTCGCCGTCGCCGGTCTGATGGTGCCCGCGGTCGCGACAGCCGCGACCGACGGGGCCGAGGGCTGGTCACTGTGGCGGTCGCCCCCCTCGTCCGGGCGCTGCGGTGCCCGACTGACCGGGGGCACGCTCGCGACCCTCGACGAGACCGCCGGAGCCGACCGGAAAGAACGCGCGACCGGGCGGAGCCGCCCTGCCTCGAGCGAAGCATCCGAGACGCCCTGCACGGGGATCTCGAACCTCGAATCGATGAACCTCTGTTTCGAGCGCGCCGGTGCGCCGGCGTCGGTACGCCCGCATCTGATCGCGAACTTCCAGGCCGAAGGGCTCTCCGACGCCGTCGTCGACCGAGCCCTGGCAGCCGCACGAGCCGACGAATCCGAACGGCCGAACCGAGCCCCCGCCGTCGTGCGGGTGCTCTCGTACAATCCCGCCGAACCGCCGTCCCCTCGGCCGTCCGACGACAGCTGTACCGCGGCGGCTCCGGAGAACTGCAAGAGCGTGCCGCCGAGTCCTCCGACACTGTCGATCGACGCGAGTTTTCCGAGCGCACGCAACCGATCGATCTCGATCGACTCCCCGCCGAGGGCCGCACTGCTTCGGGCCGTCGGCCCCCCTCGTCACGATCCTGTCGGCCCCGCCGACGGCTGGGACTCTCCCCCCAATCGACCGCCGAAGTGAACGCGGGTGAGCGTGCGAGGCTCACCCGGGGGTTGCCCCACGGACCGTCGGGACCCGGGATCCCGGTCATCCCGACAGACGTATTCGACGACACGACGAGTTCGATCCACAGCGGGCGCGTGACCGTTCGGTACAGGCGCCGGTGAATCGCACGTCGACCGCGCTCTGCAGGTGCGGCCCGTGCGGCCCCGCCGGTGCTGCCGATGCGGACGACTTCCGCGCCCGAGCTTCGACTTCTACTCACTCCATCGGGAGTTCACCCATGGCTGTCCAGGAAGACCAGTCTGGAGACGATACGACAAAGATACTCGGCTTCATCGTCGTCGCCGTGATCGCCTTCGCCGGCGGTTACGTCGTCAGCACGATGAGTGGAACGGCCGACGACAAGGCTCAATCCGCCAAACAGGGCTCGGCCGCGGCTCCGTCCGACGGCGGCTTCTTCAAGCCGTCCGACAAAATTCCCGTCGGCGACAGCCCGGTCAAAGGACCGAAGGACGCGAAGATCACGATCGTCGAATTCTCCGAGTTCCAGTGCCCCTTCTGCCAGAAGGTACAGGGGACGCTGGACAAGGTGATGAAGAACTACTCCGGCAAAGTGCGGATCGTGTTCAAACACTACCCCCTCCCGTTCCACAAGCAGGCCAAGCCCGCCTCGCGCGTCGCGCTGGCCGCCAAGGAACAGGGGAAGTTCTGGGAGATGCACGACAAACTGTACGCCAACCAGAAGTCCTGGAAGAACGGCGACGTCACGAAGGCGGCCGAGAAATACGCCAAGCAGATCGGCCTCGACGTCGAGCAGTTCAAAAAGGACCTGAAGAACAACAAATCGAAGTACAACAAAATCATCAAACAGGAGACGAAGCTGGGTAAGAAGCTCGGCGTCAAGGGCACCCCCCACCTGTTCGTCAACGGCGAGCGGATCAGCGGCGCCCAGCCCTACTCGAAGTTCAAGTCGGTCATCGAGAGCAAACTCGAGCAGGCCGACGAGATGCTCTCGGGCGGCGTCGCCAAATCGGCGCTGTACAAGAAGGCCGTCCAGAAGAACTTCGAGGAGCCCAGCAAACCGAAGAAAAAGAAGGGCAAGAAGAAAAAGACGAAGGTCAGCTACGTGAAGATCGACGACTCCGACCCGGTCACCGGCGCCAAGAAGGACTATCTGGTGACGCTGGTCGAGTTCTCGGACTTCCAGTGTCCGTTCTGCAAGAAGGCGTTCCCGTCGATCAAAAAGCTGAAGAAGAACTTCGGCGACAAGGTGCGGTTCGTCTTCAAGCACCGCCCGTTGCCCTTCCACAACAACGCCGGCCCGGCCGCCAAGGCCGCCATCGCCGCGCAGAAACAAGGCAAGTTCTGGGAGATGCACGACATGCTGTTCGAAAACCAGAAGTCCTGGAAGAAGGGGGACGTGCTCGAGACGGCCAGCAAATACGCCGAGAAGCTCGGGATGAACGTCGAGAAGTTCAAATCCGACTTCAAGAGCTCGGCGACCGCCGACAAGCTGTCGGCCGACAAACAGCAGGCGGGCAAGGTCGGCGCGAAAGGGACGCCGACGTTCTTCATCAATGGTGTCAAGGTCGTCGGCGCCCAGCCCTACTCCAAGTTCGAGTCCGTCGTGAAGACGCAGATCGACCGGGCGCAGAAACTGAAGAAGGAGAAGGGCCTGTCGGGCGAGGAGCTCTACAAGGCCGTCGTGAAGCTCAACAAGAAGAAAGCCGGCGGCGGCGGTGGAGGCAGCGACAAGCCGTCCCCGAAGAAGAAAAAGCCGACGAAAGTCGACACCGACAAGCTGAAGATCGGGCAGTCCCCGGTCAAGGGACCGAAGGACGCACCGGTGACCATCTACGAGTTCTCGGACTTCGAGTGTCCGTACTGCCAGAAGGCGCACAGCACGCTGAAGAAGGTGCTGCCCGACTACGAGGGCAAGTACAAGCTCGTGCACAAGCACTACCCTCTGCCATTTCACAAGCAGGCCAAACCGGCCGCACGAGCGGCGATCGCCGCCCAAAAGCAGGGCAAGTTCTGGGAGATGTACGAGCTTCTGTTCAAGAACCAGAAGAAGCTCGGCCAGGACGGGCTCTACACCGACCTCGCGAACAAGATCGGGCTGAATGTCGAGAAGTTTAAGAAGGACATGAAGTCGTCCTCGGCGAAGGAGCGCATCAGCCAGGACATGAAGCTCGGCAAGTCCGTGGGTGTGAAGGGCACGCCGGCGTTCTTCATCAACGGGCAGCGGCTGGTCGGTGCTCAGCCCGCCTCGAAGTTCCGATCGGCGATCGACTCCGCGCTGAAGAACAACTGACGGAGTCGCACGCCCGATGACCGACCTCGAACCCCGCGGCCCCGACGGGCTGCGGGGTTTTTTATGCCGGGCGACGAGCCTCCGCAGTGCATCGAGCGGTTGTGCCGTCGTCCGGTCGTGTGCTTGAAACGAGTCGAAAGCGTGCGTCCGCTCGATCGACGAAGTCTCAACAGGGCCGACCGAAGGGAGTCACGCCATGGCCGACGTCAGTGGATTTCGCGGCATCCGATACGCCTTCGACCGCTTCGATAGCCCACCGGAGGAGCTGCTGGCGCCTCCGTACGACGTCATCGACGAGGACGAACAGGCAGAACTGTACGAACGCCATCCGAACAACGTCATCCGTCTGGTTCTCAACCGAATCCGGGACGGGGACGACGCCGAGAACAACCGATACACGCGCGCCCGCCGGTTACTGATGGACTGGCTGGCCGACGGCACGCTTCGACTCGACGACGAGCGGGCCCTGTACGCCCACGAACAGGCATTCGAGGAGGGCGGGGAGACGTATCGACGGCTCGGCTTCCTCGGGCTCGTCCGGCTGTCCCCGTACGAGGACCGGATCGTCCTGCCCCACGAAGAGACCCATCGGGGACCGAAGGAGGACCGGCTGAAGCTGATGAAGGCCTGCGAGTGCAACCTGTCGCCGATCTTCCTGCTCTACGACGACCCCGAACGCGAGATCGAATCGCGCCTGCGGGCGGCGATCGACGACCGACCGGCCGATCTGGACGTCGAGACCGAACACGACGGCATTCGCCACCGGCTGTGGCCCGTCTTCGACGGCCAAACGCAGTGCAAGATCGCCGGCGAACTCGCCGACGACCAGCTGCTGATCGCCGACGGCCATCACCGCTACGAGACGGCGCTGACCTACCGCGAGTTCCGACGAAAACACGCCGAACATCCCGACCGCGACGCCCCCTGGAACTACGTCCTCGCGTTCCTCGTCAACATGCACTCGCCGGGCCTGAAGATCTTCCCGACTCACCGGATCGTCCACTCTCTGCCCGACTTCGATCCCGACGGGCTGGTCGACAGTCTCCAGGCCTCGGAGTCTTTCGACGTGGGTCGGCTCGATGGCTCGACGGTCGACGACCCGGACGCCGTCGTCGACGACCTGGAATCCTCCGGCACGACGCCGGCCTTCGCGCTGCTGGGCGACGCGTTCGACGCCCCGCTTCGCGTGGAGTTCACCGGCGGACTCGACGCCCCCGTCTTCGACGAAGAGACCCGCCGCGAGGTCCGCCGCCTGGACACCGCCGTCCTGCGGGATGCGATCGTCGACGATCTGCTCGGGATCGGCGAAGATGCGCGCGAGGAGAAGCGCTACATCCGATACACCCGGGACGGGGACGAGGCACTCGACGCCGTGGACGACGAGGAGACCCAGATGGTCGTCATGATGAAATCACCGTCGATCGAGAACGTCGTCGACGTCTGCCGCGCCGGCGGCAAGATGCCCCAGAAATCGACCTACTTCTATCCGAAGATCCTCAGTGGGCTGGCGTTCAATCCGCTCTGATCGCCTCGTCGACGACGATCACGCCCGACCCGTCGAAGTCCCCGCGCCTGAGCGCCTCGAGTGCCTCGTTGGCTTCGCCCAGCGAGAAGGTCGTGACGGTCGTCTCGACCGGGACCTCCGGGGCGAGCTGAAGGAACTCGACCCCGTCGCGGCGCGTCAGGTTGGCCACCGACCGAACCTCGCGTTCGCCCCAGAGGATGTCGTAGGAGAACGACGGAATGTCGCTCATGTGGATGCCGGCGCAGACGACTCGTCCCCCCCGACGGACCGCCTCCAGAGCCTCGGGCACGAGCGGGCCGACCGGCGCGAAGATGATCGCCGCGTCGAGTTCCGTCGGCGGCTGCTCGTCCGACCCTCCGGCCCAGACCGCCCCCAGGTCGCGGGCGAATGCCTGGCCCTCCTCGTCCCCCGGTTTCGTGAACGCATAGACGTCGCTCCCCTCGTGCTGGGCCACCTGCGCCAGGATGTGGGCGGCCGACCCGAAGCCGTAGAACCCGACGGTCGCGGGTCGTGCAGCCATCCGCCAGGAGCGGTATCCGATCAGTCCCGCGCAGAGCAGCGGAGCGGCCTGGAGATCGGGATAGCCCTCGGGGATCGGAAAACAGAAGTGCGAATCGGCGACCGCGTACTCCGCAAATCCGCCGTCGTGGTGGTAGCCAGTGAACTCCGCCGACGCACAGAGATTCTCTCGGCCGGCCTCGCAGTACTCGCAGCGGCCACAGGTCGAACCGAGCCACGGCACGCCGACCCGGTCGCCGACGTCGTACTCCTCGACGTCCGGGCCGAGCGCCTCCACCTCGCCGACGATCTGATGGCCGGGGATCACCGGCGCGTTCGGATCGTCGAGGTCGCCGTCGAGCACGTGCAGATCGGTCCGGCAGATGCCGCACGCCCGCACCGCCAGCGACAGCTCGCCCGGGCCGGGCGAGGGCTTCGACACCTCGCGTTCGCGAAGGGGCTGGCCCGCCTCCTCGAACACCATCGCACGCATTGGAACCTCCTCGCTTCGACGGTCGTATCGGCTCGACTCGAGGTCGGTCGCCACCCACCGTACGTCCGACACGGAGGGCGTATCCGATCCGGCTCCGGAAATCGCCCGGGTCCGGCGAGTTCCGACCCGCTCGACTGCAGTCGGCATCCGTCGACACTCGCCGGGCGACCGTTAGCGTGATGGGCGACGGCCACCGTTGCAACCCGTCGGCCGTCTTCGTAGAACATCGTCCAGGCTCGTCGTTTGACGCACTGGAGCCATCCACTCGATGGTCGACACCACCACCGGTGAATTCACGCGGGATGCGATCGCCGACGGAGCGATCGAGCTCCTGCAGCGCGAGGACGGATACCGCTTCGGCCTCGACGCCGTCCTGCTGGCGACAGATCTCCCGGCACTCGGGCCCGAGCCGTCGATCGCCGACCTCGGAGCGGCACACGGACCGGTCGCCCTCTGTATCGCATCGCGCCGATCGGACGCCGAGGTACTCGCCCTCGAACGCCAGCCGCCGCTGGTCGACCTCCTCGAGCACAATGTCGCCATAAACGACCTCGCCGACCGGGTGCGCACCGTGCGCGGCGACGTTCGAAACCACGAAGAGCAGCTCCCGCCTCACGAGTTCGATCTGGTCGTCTCCAACCCCCCCTACTACCCCGAGGGGGATCGCCGGCCCAGCCCGAACCGCGAGCGGGCGGCAGCGCGCCACGAGCTGGAGGGGACCCTGACGGACTTCGTCCGCGCCGCCGCCTACACGCTCGACCAACGCGGATACCTGAAGACGATCGTCCCCCCGCTCCGGCTCGGCGACCTCGTGCGCGCGGCGGAGCCGACCGACCTGTCGTTCGACTCGCTGCGGTTCTTCCATTCGCGACCCGACGAGGACGCCTATCTGGTCGAAGCGCTGCTCCGACGGGGAGGGGCCGCGGACGCCCGCATCCGCCCGCCCCTGATCGTCTACGACGGTGACCAATACGCCGACGAAGTTCGCTCGCGCATCGACGGTGCCGCCCGCACCGGGGACGGAGCATGATCACCTCGGCGATCGCAAGTCTGAACGAGCGGGTCGTCCGCACAGCGACGGTACTGCTGATGGCGCTCGGACTCGCCGCCTCGAGCGGTTGCAAGACGAGCAACGGCAACACGGTTCCACCCGATCGACGAGCGCTCGACCGCAGCATCCGTCTCGTCGCCGAGGGACGACGGCGCGCCCGCTCTGCCAGCAACTCTCTGGATGCCTACGACCTCCGCGCCCGGTTCAATCCGCCGCGCTGCGAGGCGCCGCCCTTCGAGGTCTACGCACACGGACGGTGGAACCGCGTCTTCATCGCCGCGCCGAAAAAAGTCGACCGGAAACTCCAGAAGTTCCGCGAACGCGCAACCGGCGACCAGGCCTTCGCCACGCTGCTGGTTCGCGGCCGATTCGCCGGCCGACGCAAAGCGGACAGTGGCCGACGGTATCGCGTGTTTCGCGTCGAACGCATCGCAGGCAAGTAGCCCGGTAGGCGATCGGGCTATCGGGCCTGCTCGTGGGACATGCGGCGTTCGAGTCGCTCGGCGACAGTTTTGGGAACGCCACGCTGAAGACAACCACGGCGGATCGAATCCAGCCCGCCGAG
>JBDGRG010000229.1:0-11981 GCA_042218355.1 Bradymonadaceae bacterium | reverse complement strand
ATCACGAGCCGCCTTCGAGGCCCCATCGGCCACGATCCCAGTGGCCTAATCACCCGCTCGTCGGAGCGGCTCCCGCGGATCGTCGACGTCGGTCCCGTATCGTCGTTCGAAACCTTCCCCCTCCGCATCGATCATCCCGGCGCGTACCAGTTCGTCCATCAGCAACCGATACTGCCGCAGCTGGAGGACGGCCTCGGCGAAGTCGTCGGGCCAGTACCCCATGTCGCGCTTCGCGAATTCCAGCAGAGTCGGTTCCTCGAACAGGGCGGCGGGAGCGTTGCTGACGTAGTTGTCGACGAATCGAAGACTGCACTGCAGCGTCCAAGTGGGACGATGCCGGGCCGCCCCTCGATTCGGGAGCAACTGATCCGCCTCGACGTCGACGAGACGTTCGAGACTGACCACGTAAGACCGGACGTCGTCCAGAGTTTCGGGGAGCCCGCTGGTCGCGACGTCCCCACTGAAGAGGCGCGCGCCCTCCGACTCGTACAGGCAGACGTGACCGGGGCTCGGGCCCGGTGATTCGAGAACTTCCAGGGTGAGCCGCGAGGCCCGCACTTCGTGCCCCCCTCGGATCGGGATGAAGTCGAGTTCCGAGGGCACCTCGGGATAGTAATCGTCGATGAACGCCTCGAGCTGTCGCTCGGCCCCCTCCGGGACGGTCTTCTGTTCGCGTACGCGTTTCCCCAGCTCCCTCAACTCGTCCCGGGGGCGTTCGATCTGCTCCCGGTACGCCCGGGGCTGTCGCATGTCGGGGCTGGCGAGGAAGTGCTGGGCCTCGGGCAGGTGAATCGCTCCCCCTGCGACGTCGATCGCCCAACTCGTCGAGACGACTCGGCTGACATCCGACGGATCGAGCCCGACCGCCGCCAGCACGTCGACGAGCTCCTCGAACTGAGCGGGATGTCCCGCATTGATCAGCGCCGGATGATCGCCGTCGACGATGTAGACGTTCTTCGGCGCCGACACCGACTCGGGCCAGGCCTCCGGCCGCGCCAGTCCCGCCCGGACGATGCCGTCGCCGATCTCCTCGATATCGGACATGTCGGACTCCCGCGGTCAATCGTCGAGACGAACGTCGAGTCGGCCCGACAGCCACCCGGAGCCGCGCTCTGCGCGGCGCTCTGTGTCTCCGCCGCGCAGATACACTACACCGCACGAGCGGCGAAACGGCTGCAAACTGTCGGATCGAGCGGACGGCGCGGGTCTGATCGGGAACCGTGGGAATCGTCGCCGCCGGCCGAGAGCAGCGCCAACCGTACTTCCGGCGCCCCGACGCGACCGTCCGCTCGGAGCTGGAAGCTCTTGGCTACGCTTCTTTCAGCGTGCTCTGGAGTGTTCATCCCACGGAGTTGGATCACACCCGTCCGACAAGCGTTGAGCTATTCGACCCTGCCGTCCGACCTGTCGGCCGGCGTTCGCGGAAGGTCGACCGAGCTTCTCGTGTTGACCCACTGGGAACGAAACGAGACTCCGCACTGGCGCATCTCGACTGCACGAACGAACGTCCGATCCGCCCCTCTCCGACTCCGGAGGTTTCCGATGAGCACCACCTCGGACCAGACTCTCGTCGTCTACAGTGATTACCTGTGCCCATTCTGCTACCTCGGAAAGGAATCGATGAAGAGGTACGTCGACGAGGAGAACCTCTCCGTCGACGTCGAATGGCGACCGTTCGACATCCAGGGCCACAAGCGAGGGCCCGACGGCGAGGTCGACGATTCGGTCGAGGACGGCAAGGACGAAGCCTATTTCGAACAGGTCCGGGAGAACGTCGACCGGCTGAAGGACGAATACGACGTCGAGATGCAGTTCGACCTGCCCGACGACGTCGACTCCTGGAATGCCCAGAAGGCCGCACTGGCGATCGAGCGGAACTACGACAGCGAGACCTTCCACGAGTTCCACGAGGCGGTCTTCGTCGCGCTTTGGCGAGACGGCCGCGACATCGGTGATCCCGAGGTCCTCGCCGACGTCGCCGAGGCGGCGGGGGTCGATCCGGACGAGGTCCGCGCGGCCGCCGAGAACGAGGAACTGGACGCCGAACTCGAGCGGAAATTCGCCGAGGCACGCCGGGCCGGCATCCGGGGCATCCCGACGTTCGTCTACGACGGCACCGCGGCACAGGGGGCAATTCCTCCAGAGCAATTCTCGCGCCTGTTCGAGCAGGACTGACTCGCCGCGGAGGAGAGACGCTCGGCGACGAGCTCCTTCGTATCGGTTCCCGTCGTTCACAGTACTCGACCACGCATCGCCCGATCTCCGTCCGTCTGTCCGTTCCCCGCCCCACCTGCGAGCGGAAGCGGAATATCGCACGCACACGCGCCCGATAAACACCCTCCGGGAGCCTGCGCCCCCGCCCGGCCGTTGCCTGCCTGAAAGGGTGGCCGGCCGCCGGCCGACCTGCACCGACGACCGGACGGATATTGCCCGCCACAGCCCCTGACGCTCACCTTCACACCGAGGTGCCACCCCTCCATGTCTATGATCGACGCTCGCCACCAATTCGTTGCGTCGAATTTCTTCGCACGACGCGTTCCGCCGGGCAGAGCGTGTCCAGACGGCCGGGGAGAGGGAGCCGGCCCGACGACGACGCCACGTCGCCCTCTCTCGCCCCTCCCCCCGACGTCCGGCGACATCGATCTGCCTCCCGGGCTTGAAACCCGGCCGGTCGGACCACAACTTCGAGATCAGGTACCGCCTCACATTCGACCCTGGGCGCCGAACGACCGCCACCGATGCCACACGTCTCCCGACTCCCACTCGTCGCCGCGCTTCTGGTGTTTGGGACCTGCACGTCCTGTGAATCGGACACTGCCGGGCGCGGCGACGACCCGCCGGCCTCCAGCCAGTCGCACGCCTCCTCTCGCCATCCGACCGACGACGACTCCCCCCCTCGGGGTGCCCCCCTCGAGTGGTCCGAACCCATCCAAGTCGACTCGGGCCCGGCCGAGACGGGGCCCTGGCGGATGAACGACTCGCGGTTCCACTACGTCGACGATCCCGCCGCGGATTTCGCCGACGGCGCTTCGCTGGGGGTCGTCTGGGTCGACAACCAGCGGCAGCAGGTTCTCTTCCAGTCGTTCGACCGCGCCGGCGAGCCCCGGCTGGCCTCTCCCACGACCGTATCGGCGAGTCCCGAAACCTTCTCGTGGTTGCCCGATGTCGCCGTCGACGGCGACGAGATCTACGTCCTCTGGCAGGAGATCGTCTTCTCGGGCGGGACGCACGGTGGCGAGGCCTTCTTCGCCCGCTCGACCGACGGTGGCCGGAGCTTCACCGAACCGACCAACCTCTCGCGCTCCCAGGCCGGCGACGGCAAGGGTCGGCTGACCGCCGAACACTGGGACAACGGGAGCCTCGATCTCGCGGTCGGCCCGGACGGAACGCTCTACACGGCCTGGACCGAATACGAGGGCCGGCTGTGGTTTCGCCGCTCGACCGACGGCGGAAAGACCTTCGAGGACCCAATCCATATCTTCGGCGGCGACGACCGCCCCGCTCGCGGGCCCGACTTCGCGGTCGAACCCGACGGGACGCTCCACCTGGCCTGGACCGTCGGCGGGAGCGACTCCGCCGACATCCACCTGGCGACGTCGACGAACCGCGGAGAAACCTTCGAAAAGCCGACCATTGCTTTCGATACAGAGGGCCACTCCGACGCCCCGTCGCTGGCCGCCGATCCGGACGGTTACCTCCACCTCGTGTGGGGCGAATCACCCGGCGGTCGATTCGGGGCGTACCACGTACGTTACGCCCGTAACGCGACGGCCCCAGACGCCGAAATGGCCACTGTCGCGGGCCCCGACACGCCGGGGCACGTCTCCGCACATTATCCGGCGATCGCAATCGGAGGTTCGGGAGCGATCTATCTCGTCTGGGAGCGGTACGCCACACGTAACGAACCGGCGAGGGGGCTCGGCTTCGCCGTTTCGGGCGGCGGCGATGGCGAGTTCTCGGCCCCATCGATGGTCCCGGGGACTGCGGATCTGTCGCTGGGTGTCAACGGAAGCCTCCAGGGGCAGTTGATGCAAAAGATCGTGGCCGACCCAGGTGGCAAACGAATCGCCGTCGTCAACAGCCGGTTCGAGCCGGGCGAGCGAAGTGTCGTACGGCTCATGTTCGCAAGCCCCCTGCAGGAGTAATCGAGTGTAACGAGGTGAACGCTGCGTGACCTCACGTAGCTTACAGATCTTCAACGTTGTTGCGACGCCCCCGCCGGTGAGCCGTGCGAAACCCGTCACCTTTCAGAATTCATCATTCCTGACTCAGTGGCTGCCACGGGGGCACCGGGGTCGAGGGAATCGACGTCACCTCGACCTCTCCTCGCCCTCCGGAGACCTCGGGCAGACCGACGAACCCGCGAGGACTCCTTCAACGACGGGTTACTCCGAGGCGATCTCGTTTCACCGTACATACGCCGGCTCCGCCCCCCGTGGTCGCTCAGGCGCTGGACGCGACCGGGAATCAGTTTCGTCACCGACCCGAGAACGAGCACGGCGGTTTTCAGACGACGCCCCTCGCGCTAGCATCGCAGCCAGGATAGTGGACTTCGATACCGATACGATGGTGCTTTCGATGAACTACTCGTGGAACCTTCGTGTAGCGATTGCACTCGTCGCCGCCATCCTCGCGTGCCGATGTGCGGATCAGGGCTCTCAGTCGGGATCGGAGTCGCCGTCCCGGGACGTGCTCCCCGAGGACACGTCGGGAGACGTCCGACGGGATTCGAACGTTACTCGCGATGCGGACTTCCCTCCGGGGTCTCGATGCAGCGTCTCGGGCGAGCAGGGCCGCTGCGCGGTCGGCCGCGAAGTCGGGACGGATGGAGGCACGACGTGCCAAGCGGCTCTCCGCGCACTCCCCGAAATTTGCAACGGACTCGACGACGACTGCGACGGGAAGGTCGACAACATCAAAGAGAGCTGGGAGCGGGGCAACCCGGAGACCGGCGAGGCGTGGGACGTAAAGTCGAACGACTCGGAGGCGCAGACCCTGACCTGTAACATGTCGACTTCCTGCCGGTGTGGTCCCGAAGATGCCGACGCGCGCCACCGCGGGGTTGGCGACAGTACGCGAGCGGAGTTCGACCGGATGCTCGAACGGACGCAGAGCGACTGCGACTGCGCCGAATAGGCCTGCGGGCGTCGACGAGATCACGGACGGGCACTGCGTTCGAACGAAGGCCTTCGTCGGCAAGCGCGCGGCGGCGGCCCGCCGGCTTACTCGGTGCGACGACCCAGTGTGGAGCTCGCTCTTGTCCTGTCCACTCCACGAGCGCAGACGATCGACGGTGGTCGCCCTGTCGGCGACGGCCGTCTACCTCCTTGTCGCAGTCGCCCCCTCGGTGGTGTCGGCCGCCGGCGAACGTTCCAGGTCTGCTGGCCGGTTGGAACATCCCGTAACCGACCGCGAGTCGACGAATCAGGAAGGAGCAGCTACCATCAAGTCATCCTCGAACGACGAGGACTCGCAGACCGAATCACCGAAGCAGAACTCCTCCACCGGTTCGACGGGCGCCTCCAAGGGGTCGGCAGCCGCAGAGATACTCGGCGCGATCGCGGGCTACATCGGGGGTGGGGGAGTCGCCGGCGCCATCGCCGCTCCCTTCGTCGCCCGATCTCCGACGCCGCGGGCCCTGTCGACCATCGTCGTGTCGGCGACCATCGGGGGTTCGGTCGGCGCTCCCCTGGCGGCTGCCGCTCTAGGGTATGCCACCGGAGGCACGGGAAAGACGAGCGCAGCGCTGCTCGGCGGGGGTCTGGGACTCGCGGGCACGGCGGTCCCAGTCGTGGCGACTGCCGTCGTCGCAGACTCACTCTGGTCCACCGACGCGCCGGGGATCGGCGCGTGGATTGTCGTCAGCGGCCTGGCGATGCTTACTCCCCCGGTCGTCGTCGCCGGGTCCACGGCCGGGTATCGTCTGTCGGCGACGTCCAAACCGAAGGACCAGTTCTCGGCCACGCTCCGTCCACTCGTCGTTCCACCGAACCGAAAAACGAGAGCCGCCGCCGGCCTCGCGATCAGCGTCTCGCACTTCTAACTAGCCAGCCTCGATGCACAACCGTTCCCCGATGACCGATCCGGACCCCGTCTACCTCGACTACAACGCGACGACCCCCGTTCACGACGAGGTCGCCGCCGCGATGCGCCCCTATTTCGACAAGCACTTCGGAAACCCGTCGAGCGGCCACGTCTACGGCGAACGGGCGGATCGAGCGGTCGAGAAAGCACGCGAGCAGGTCGCGGAGCTGATCGGGGCCCGGCCGCGGGAAGTCGTCTTCACCTCCGGGGGGACCGAGTCGAACAACCTCGCACTGCGCGGGGCGGCTCGAGGGTTCACTGCGCCCGGTCGCATCGTGACCTCGACCGTCGAACATCCCGCGGTCGACGCGACCTGCGATCGCCTCGGCCACGGAGGCTGGGACGTCGCTCGCGTCGGGGTCGACGGGGACGGACGACTCGACACCGGTGCCTTCGAGGAGACCCTCGACGAAGACACCGAAATCGTCTCGGTGATGCACGCCAACAACGAGACCGGTGTCGTCCAGCCAGTCGAACGGTGCGCGGCGCTCGCCGACGACGTCGGGGCCATCGTCCATACCGACGCCGCACAGACGGTCGGCAAAATACCGGTCGACGTCGACGATCTCGGCATCGACCTGCTCACGATGGCGGGACACAAACTGTACGCGCCGAAAGGCATCGGGGCGCTATACGTCCGCGAGGGGACGCCCCTCGAGCCGATCCTCCACGGTGCCTCCCACGAACGCGGGCTGCGGCCGGGGACCGAACCCGTGCCGGCCATCGTCGGACTGGGAGCAGCCTGTGCGCTCGCCAAACGCGACGGCGCCGAGGCCATGCGCTGCGTCGAGCAGCTGCGAGATCGGCTCTGGGCGCGACTGCAGGAAGAAATTCCGGGGCTGGTGCTCAACGGTCAGCCGGCCGAACGCCTCCCGAACACGTTGAACGTTCGGTTCCCGGACGTCCGCGGCGACCGACTACTCGAGGCAGCGACCGAGGTGGCGGCGTCGACCGGTTCGGCCTGCCACGAGGGCGGGGAGCGACGGGCCTCGGAGGTCGTCACTGCGATGGGCGTCGACCCGGACGCAGCGCTGGGATCGGTTCGTCTGACACTGGGCCGCCAGACGACGGCCGAAGATGTCGAGCGGGCGGGCGAGTCGCTGTGCGAGGCCTGGCGCGAGCTGCGCTGGGCGACGTGAGCGACGGTCAGGGCGGGACACAGACCTTCTTCCCCCCCCCGCAGGACCCGCAGGCAAGACCGGACAAACCGGGGTTGACGCACGGATCGTAGGTCACCTGGTCGCAGGAGTAGTTCGGCGGACAATCACCATCCGACGTACACGAGACGTCCGGGTAGCAGCCGGTCTTCACGGGGTTGTTCCCCCCGCACCCCTTCTGCAACCACTGACAGCTGCTGCCGGCGAGGTGACACTCCCGGCGAGTCTGGAAACCCTCGCAGTCCTCGGGAGCGACCTGTCGACACGCCGGCGGACTCGGCTGCAGCCCGACGGGGATACACCGTTCGGCCACCAGCTTGCCGTTACAGGACGCTCGCCAGATTTTGCAGCCGTTCGCCTGACGGCAACCTCGTTCGGTCGAGATGGAACCACACTGAGATCCGGTATCCTTTCGCCGCACATCGCGCTGCACATCCGGACGCACGTCCGGAGCGACGTCCGGGTCGGGATCGGGCCCGACGTCGGCCTCGACGTCACCGCCCGCCGAATCCACGCGGTCGACATCCGCCGTGCCGTCGGCGGCGGTGTCCAGCGGCACATCCGGCGCGACGTCACGCAGCGACCCGTCGGGATCCGCTCCGTCCGTGTCGCCCCCGCCGTCGGCAGCGGCGTCCGAGCCTCCGTCGGGACGAGCGCGGCTGTCGGCCCGCACGTCCTCCGAGACGTCGCGGGCGTCCTCCGAGACGTCGGCAGCCGTATCCGTGGGCCGACCGTCACCGGAGCCACCCGTCGAACCGCCGCCATCGCATCCCGATCCCAGCAGCAGCAAGCTCGCGACCGCCGCCGCACTGACCGGCAGCCGATTCGCCCTCGTCATTCGCATCGTCTCTTCCCGCACCAGAGGCGACTCTTCGGCTCGCACACCGCAACCATCGCTTCGTCTCACGTATATCCGTGCATCCGCTGCCGATCAACCGGCGGCACGTCCGTCGCCTCTCCCGCAGTCCGCCGCATCGAGGCGAGTGGAGTCACTCGGATCCACGAATTGACTCGCAGGCGCGGTTTTCAAACACTCCGTCGCGTCTCAGATCAGCGACGAGAGCACGTCCGCGAGCGACTGAATCGCGTGTCGACTTCGAAGCGATCCCCCTGGAGGTTCGAACCGATGAACTTCGACCATACGGATTCGTCCGTACTCACGACCGTCTTCCTGAGCCTCGTACTCGCGGCCGCCGGCGGATGTAGTTCCTCCGGAGGTTCGGGAACGCCCGCGAAGATCACACCCGACGCCGGCAGCGGGCCGGATACGACACGCCCCGACACCCAGGGGTCGGACACCGCGGACGGGGGAGACGAGGATACCGGGAACGACGTGCCGACCTACCAGACCATCTACAGCGGGCTGAACAGCAAGTATGGGTGCAGCGGTTCGTACTGCCACGGTGACAGTGCTCCGGAGATCGACACACGCGACAAGGTCGTCGGTGTCGCATCCGAGTGCAACGGCACGCCGCTCGTCGATCCCGGCAAACCCGCGAACAGCCTGCTCTATCGGAAGGTCGATCCGGGCCGCTCGGCGAACCAGGTGTGCGGCTCGAAAATGCCCAAGGGCAGCAGCTCACTGAGCTCCAGCGAGGCGGAGACGATCCGACGCTGGATCGCGGCCGTCGCACCCTGACGAGTTGACACGTTGACGTCGGTCCGCCCCGATCCTCCGGCCGACTCGGAATCGACCGTGGCTCCCGACCGAGAGAGCGACCGAGACGGACGCCGGGAGGCTCCCGGGATTCTGGGCGAGCCGACCGTGCACTTTCTGGTGGCCGGCGCCCTTCTCTTCGGCGCCGATCTCTACCTCGGGTCGTCCGAGACACCCTCGTCCAACCGGTCGACGATCGTGGTCGACTCGAAGACCGTCGACCGCATCGAGCAGCGCTGGAAGCGCTCGAACGGCTCGACACCGGACAGAGGACAGCTGCGGAAGGCCGTCGAGAAGTGGATCGAACGCGAACTTCTGGTGCGAGAGGCATTGGCCTCGGGCCTGCACCGCGTCGACCCGATCGTCCGGCGCCGCCTCGCGCAGGCGATGCAGACGACGCTCGCCGACGGCGAGGGGACCGATCGACTCGACACGTCCGCACTTCGTGCGTACTACCGGGAGCACCGCGAGCGCTACCGGCGGGGGGCGCACCTCTCGTTCCGTCACGTCTACCTCCGCGACTGCGGAGACCAGTCCCCAGAAGCGAGTTGTTCCGAGTACGCCCGCTCCGTCCTCGAGCAGCTTCGTTCGGGTGCCGAGGCTTCGCAGTTCGGCGCCCCCTTTGCCCACGGACGCCGGTTCGACGGCATCTCTCCGGAGACCGTCCGCCAGCGGTTCGGGGCCGCATTCGCGAGGGCCATCCGCGACCGCCCGACCGGGCGGTGGACCGGCCCGATCGACTCCTCGTTCGGCAAACATCTCGTCCGGGTCGACGAGCGAAAACCCGGGAAACTCCCGCCATTCAGTGAGATACGCGGCGCCGTCCTTCGCGACTTCCGACGGTCGCAGGGCCGATCGGCCCGACAGCGTGCGGTCGACGAGGTCGACGATCACTACCGCGTCGAGGTGACGGCCGACATCGAGCTCGGGAGCGTGCCGTGAGCGACCGATGGGCACTTCTCGGGGTGTTCCTCCTGTCGGTGGTGATCCCCTCCACCGGCACGGCACACTCGTTCCGACCGGCCGAGCTCGAAGTGCGCGCATCCGGCGATGGGACGTACCGCGTCCGATGGACCGTCCCCGCTGCGCCCGGCGCCTCGCGGGTCCCCGCCGACCGGATGGATGCGTTCCAGCCCCGGTTTCCCGACACCTGTGACCGGTCCGACCACACGAGACGGCGGAGCCGCGGTCGGACTCGCACCGCCACCTGGCGTCTCGACTGTCCGCGGGGAGCACTGGTCGAAGGAACCGTCGGCTTTCCGGCATTTCCGACGGGACTCTCGAGCGTGTTGGTCGGCTTTACCGACGCCGAGGGGAACCGCGAGGCGACCGTCGCCAGCCCACACCGACCGGAGGTTGCGCTGCCCGGTGCCCAACGGGACGACTCGCGGGCGGCGACGGCGGGGACCTCCCCGACAACGACGTTGCGGACCGTCCGACGCTACGTCCGCATCGGCGTTATCCACATCCTTAAGGGGACGGACCATCTGCTGTTCATCCTGTGTCTTCTGCTGCTGCTCGAGGGCCTCGGTCGGATCGCCGTCACACTGACGGCCTTCACGGCCGCCCACAGTCTGACACTCGCCGCGGCGACGCTGGGCTGGGTCGACGTCCCCGGACGAGCGGTCGAGACGATCATCGCCCTGAGCATCGTGTTGCTGGCCGTCGAAGTCGTCCACCGCCACAGGGGCCGCCACACGCTCGCCAGCCGCTACCCGTGGGGCGTGGCGTTCGCCTTCGGGCTGCTGCACGGTCTGGGGTTCGCCGGGGCCCTGGCGTCGGTCGGTCTCCCCGCCGACGCCCTGCCGACGGCGCTGCTTGGATTCAACGTCGGTGTCGAGATCGGGCAGCTCCTCTTCGTCGTCGTCGCTCTCGCGATCTGGCGGGGCGTTCGAACCGTCGCGCGCCGACTGCCCTCGTTCGACCGTGCACTCGCGTCGCCCCTCGTGCCGGTCGCAGCTGCCTACGTGGTCGGAACACTGGCGAGCTTCTGGTCGATCCGACGCGCGGCCGGCATTTTCGGGCTGGTCGCCGTACTCGGACTGACCGGATGCGTCGGCGGCGAGGAAACCCGAGAACCCCCTCCGGACGCCGGCTCGAAGACGGACGCCGCGGCCGAGGGCTCGACCGTCGACTACACCGAAGACCGGCCGAGATGCGCGGTCCGCGACCCGCACCGCAACGCCTACTTCGGCGATCTGCACGTGCATACGGCGCTGTCGTTCGACGCCTACAATCCGGGAAACCGCATCGACCCGGAGGGTGCGTACCGCTTCGCCAAGGGTGAACCGATCGAACGTCCGACGCCCGGTAACGTCGAGAATCCCGAACGCATCCAGCTCGACCGCCCGCTCGACTTCGCCGCCGTCACCGACCACGCCGAATACCTCGGCGAGGTGGCCCTCTGCCGGGACAGCGGATCGGCGGTCTACGACACGGACGTCTGCCGGTCGCTCCGCGCGAAGAGCAGCGAAAGCTCCTCGGGTCTGCAGGGGTTCTTCACACGTCTGGCCGACCCGCAACCCGCACGGCCCGACCGGCTGTGCGGCGACGAACGCTGTGCAAACGCATCGCGATCAGTCTGGAACCGAATCCAGCGCGCCGCGGAACGGGCCTACGATCGGACGGAGTCGTGTTCGTTTACGTCCTTCGTCGGGTACGAGTACACGAACACTCGACTCGGCAACAATCTGCACCGCAACGTCATCTTCCGGAACGCGGACGTCCCCGACGAGGTCGTCTCGATGTTCGAGGAACCGAAGCCCGCCGGGTTGTGGCGGCGGCTCCGGGATTCGTGCCTGCGAGCCGACTCCGAGTGCGACGTTCTGACCATCCCGCACAACTCGAACCTCAGCAGCGGCGCGATGTTCACCCGGCGATACCCGGGCGCCGACTCGGTCGCCGAACAGCGTCAGCGCGCGCGACTCCGTTCGCGTCTCGAACCGCTGATGGAGATCTACCAGCACAAGGGCTCGATGGAATGTACGAACGGCATCGATGGCGTGCTGGGCACCCCGGACGAGTTCTGTGACTTCGAGAAGGCGTATCCGAAGGATGCCGACAACTGTGGGGGCGAGATCGGG
>JBDGRG010000228.1:17349-29001 GCA_042218355.1 Bradymonadaceae bacterium | reverse complement strand
GATGCGGACGTTCTGGAACTGGTCTCGGTACTCCCGAATCTCCTCGGCCGGTTTCGACGCCAGCCGCTCGAAGAGATGATCGAACAGGCGGCCCAGGAGACTGACCGGTGGATGGAAGTAATTCTCGGGGAGACGATCGACCGAATAGTATGCGGCGGACCCACCCTCGGCCTCGAGGAGCTCCTCGAGCATCAGAACCACCCGGGACTTCATCGCGTACACCAGCTGCTGGTACGGAAGAATGTCCTGGTCGCGAATCGCCTCCGAGAGCTCGATCTCCCGGCGATCGCTCAGCTGGCGGGCTCTTTCCAGATCCTCCTCGTCGATCCGACCCGCGCGGACCAGAAGGCGTCCGAGATCGTGTTCCCGATCCGGGGGGCTGCGCCGAATCTCGAACAGATCGCCCGAATTCAACCGCAACTCGGCCCGGCCGTCGGTCAGACGCAGCTTCCAGACGCCCGGACCGCTCCGTTGAGCGACCTCCGCCAGCGCAGCGTCGATCGGTTGGTCGTCGAGATCCCAGGTCGCGTCCGGCTCGTCCTCGGCCCCGGGCATCACCGTCGACGACCCGCCGCCCCCGACCGTCTCGTGCTCGACCGTCGGACGCCCTTCGCCGGGCCGCCCCTCCATCTGAGCGGTCGACGTATCCGACCCGCCCGCCGACGCGGTCGGGGGGACCGTCTCATCCATCTTGCGGGTCGTCTCCGCGCTCGACCGCGACACCTCGGTTACTCCCGAGCTCGACGCCGCCGCCCCTCCGCCCCGGATGCGTTCGACGTAGGACTCGAGCCGATCGACGAGTACCTCGTCGTCGGCCTCGAACTGGACCGCAACCGAGTCCCCCGACTGCGTCACCGCCCGCCCCTGGACCTCGACCGATTCGGACTCGCCCTCGACCCGAAAGACGATGTCGACGTCGGCCAGCGCCGGCGGCGCGGTATCCGGCGAGACCATCAACCCCTGGAATTCCGCCATGTCCCGGATCCGCGAGTCCAGAGCATCCGCCGACGGGAAGACCAGTTCGACGACTTCCTCCCCCTCGTCGTAAGACGCGTCGGGACCACCCTCCGACTCTTGCGCCGAGTCCTCGGTCCTCGCCCCCGACTCCGAGCCCTCCTCCGATTCGGGAGACGCTTCGTCGTCCCCGCCCTCGCCGCCGGGCGGCCCCGCCATGGTCTCCTGTTCGAGTTCCGGCTCGCGACGGTTGGTCTCCACCTGCGACCACCTGTCCGTCTCTTCGGCCTGTTCGGGCTCCGACTCGACGTCGAGGTCCTCGAGTTCCTCGCGCAGGACCTCCGCGATGACCTCGTCGCCGAGTCGGTCCCGGTATTGAACGACCAGATGCGAGATGGCCTGCTCGAACTCCCCCCGGCTGTCGCGGTCGTTGCTCACACCGGATCCTCCAGTCGAGACGCATCGATACGTCGTCGGTCCACGTTCTCGGGTGCAACACCGACGGCATTCCTTCGCACTACAGGGTTGTTGCGCCCTGCTCCCGCGAGGGCAGCGAGCGCGCACACTCCACCCGAAGACCACCCAGCCATCAGGTTTCGCCAGACAGCGGGAGGGTAGGAAAGCCGGTCGACCGCGTAAACCCGACGCAGCGTCCCGGGTTCGAACGGGCCCCGTCGGTAACGACTACTCGACGAGGCGGGGTGGGCCCCCCCTGACACCGTTTCAACCGATCACTCGTGACGCCCCCCTGCGTACCGGGGGAATCAACACGTCTCGCGGGAAACACTCGTTCGACGGGGAGGACGCGCGCAGACGGGAGACGGCCGCGGGCGGGGGCTCGCAGCGCCCCCATCCTTCTCCCCGCGGTCGACACGTCCGCGAGGCCAGGCACAGCGACGGTCCCGCGTCCCCGGCGGGAGACGAGGGACCGTCGAAAACGGCGGGGGGCCGGCCTCGACTCGGACACCGGCGGGGGTCAACCGATCAGATCGGCGACCGCCGAGCGCTCCTCCTTCAGCTCGTTCTCGGTCGCCTCGAGTTTCTCACGGGCGAAATCCGTCAGCTCGAGGTCGTCGACGATCTCCCAGTTCCCCTCGCCGTCGGTGGTCACCGGATAGGAGAACATCAGCCCCTCCTCGACCCCGTACGTTCCGTCGGAGGGGACCGCCATCGAGATCCAGTCGCCGTCGTCGGTCTCGTCGAACCACGCTCGGACGTGCTCGAGCGCCGCGTTGGCGGCGCTGGCCGCCGAGGAGGCGCCGCGCGCCTCGATGATCGCCGAGCCGCGCCCCTGGATGGTCTCGATGAAGTCGGTCTGCAGCCACTCCTCGTCGCCGATGACCTGGGGGACCGGCTCCCCGTCGATCTGCATGTTGTAGAAGTCCGGGTACATCGTCGACGAGTGGTTCCCGAAGATCGCGACGTTCGAGACCGCCGCCGGATTGACGCCCGCGCGGTCGGCGAGCTGGTACTTCGTGCGGTTCATGTCGAGCCGCGTCATCGCGGTGAACCGCTCGTTCGGGACGTCCGGCGCGTTGTTCATCGCGATCAGCGCGTTGGTGTTGCACGGATTCGCGATCACCGCGACCCGGACATCGTCGGCGGCGTGGTCGTTGATCGCCTGTCCCTGCTTCTCGAAAATCGGGCCGTTCGCTTCGGCCAGGTCCTTCCGAAGCATGCCCGATCCGCGGGGCTTGCCGCCGATCAGCATGCAGATGTTGGCGTCCTCGAACCCCTCGGTCGGGTCGTCGGTCAGCGTCATCTCCTCGACCAGCGGAAACGCGCAGTCGCGCAGCTCCATCGCCACGCCCTCCAGCGCATCCATCTGGCTGGGAATCTCGAGCAGACTGAGATGCAACGGCTGATCGTCCCCCAGCATCTCGCCCGCGGCGAGGCGGAAGAGGAGCGAGTATCCGATCGAACCCGCTGCGCCGGTCACGGCCACCTTTTCGACGTCGCTCATGGTTCCTCCTTGAGATTGAGTGCTCGTGCTCGTCGACTCTCGAATCCACCTCGCCCCCCGTTCGAATCGGGCGGTCCCGCTGCGACCGGGGAGTCACTGGATGTTCTCGGGGTGCTTTTCGATCGTTGCCTTCGATCGGAGCTTCTTCGTGAACTTCTTCAGACGCGACTGCACCTTGCGATTCTCGAGCTTCCGTCGAAGCTGTTTTTTGGCCTTCGAAAAGGGCACGGTCTTCGCCTCGCGCCGGTCGACCGCCTTGATCAGATGCCAGCCGTACTTCGACTTGACCGGCTTCGAGATCGTCCCCTTCTTCAACTTGAACGCCGCATCTGCGAAGTCACCCCCCATCTTCGCGGCCTTCTTTTTGCTGACCCACCCGAGTTTGCCCCCCCGCTTCGCGCTCGGACCCTCGGAGTGCTTCTTGGCGAAAGCGCCGAACGACGTCTTCCCCCCCGTCAGCTTCTTTCGGAGCTTCTCGACTTTTTTCTTCTTCTCCTTCCAGACCTTCTGGCCGGCCCCGCGTTTGACGCGGACCAGGAGATGACGGGCGCGAACCTGCGCCGGCCGACGAAACTTCGACTTGTTCTTCTCGTAGTACGACTTGACCTCCTTCTTGGTCGGCAGCTCCATCCCTCGTTTGACCAGAAGCTTCTTGATCGCCAGCGACTGCCGAATCGAATCCTTCAGGTCCGCATCCGTGATCCCGAACTGCTCGCGCATCTTCTGCAGCTTCGCCTCGCCCTTGCTTCCCCCTCCGAACCGCTTCTTCAACTCCTGGAACCGCTTCTCGACGGTTTGGTCGGAGACCTTCACCGACGACTGTTCGATCGCCCGTTCGGTCAGCTTCTTGTCGATCAGGCGATCGACCAGCCGCGACTTGAACTTCTGGAGGAGTCTCGGCGGAACTCGCCCGGTGTTGGCGACCTTCTGGATCTCCTCGTTGAACGCTTTGGCCGGGATCGGCTCCCCGTCGATGTGGGCGATCGGGCCGGTGGCCTTCGGGATCGATGCCTTCGATCCCCCCTGGGACGAACCGGAATGCTTCCCGGCCGACGGCGAGGCCTTCCCCCCGGCGTCTGTCGACTTCCCCGATGCCGACGACGAGGAGCTGGAGGCGCTCGACGACGTCTGGTCCTTCGACGACGACTGTCCCCCGGTCGATCGGTAGTCGTGCTTCTCGGCCGAGGACTTCTCCGGTGCCTTCTGCTTCGAAGCGCAACCGACGGCGAACGTCCCCCCCAGCACCAGGGCCGTCCCGAAGCAGATCAGCGAGCGAGCGAGCGGTGTAACGAGTCGATTCGGCATCGCATCGTGGTGGCGGTAGAAACGTCGTCGGACATCCGCGGACGCGTGAGTCTGTAGCAGGTGGAGACGGGGGGCATCAACCGGGAACTTCCCGCCCGTCGTGGACCTGGCTCGTTGGGTGTGATCCAACTCCGTGGGATCAACGCTGCGACGTTCGCCAAACAGACGTGGCCAGAGCTTCTAGCTCTGGGCGGCCGGTCGGGTCAGGGCGCTGGAAGCGCGGTCAACGCTCTGGCACCGACCCGATCTACTCCCTCGTCCCACGGTTTCCGATCAGACCCTGGCTCGTTCGAAGTCCCGAGGTCGTTGTTCAGGGGGGCGATCGACAGGCCACGAAGGTGCGAAGGGAAGTCGATGCTCCCGGTATACGGTCGAGAACGCGGCCTGCTCTCGAACGTCGGCAAGTCGATCTCCGGGAACTTCTTCTCCAGAGTCGCGTTGTTGTTTGACTTTGCGTCTTGATCTCCGCGCCTCTGCGCCTTTGCCGCCCAATCACGGTTCGCCCCCGTGCACGATTACGTTCCGAGGCTCCTCGACGTCGGGTGAGCTCGACCGGCGGCGACACATGCACGCCCCCGGGTTCGCTCGACGTTCGAGCACGCCCCGCACGGGCACGCGCGCGCTACTGCTCGCCCGAAAAATGCTCCCGGATCGTCGACGCCTTCGCCTCGCCGACACCGGAGACACCGGTCAATTCGTCGGCCGACGCCGATTTCACCGCGTGCAGGCCGCCGAAATGGTGCAACAGCTTGCGCTTCAGCGCGGGCCCGACACCCGGCACCTCGTCGAGGCTGGAGCTGAGTGTCTCGTCGCGCCGAAGCTTCTTGTGATATTCGATCGCGAACCGATGCGCCTCGTCGCGCACCCGCTGGAGGAGATGGGTGGCGGAGCTGTCGGAATCGAGCCGGAGCGGGTTCTTGCGGTTGGGAAAAAAGACCCGCTCGGGCGACGACGTCACCTCCGGATCGCCGAATCCCGACCGGTCGGTCCGACTCTTGGCCAGCGAGACGAGATCGATCCCGTGCAGCCCGAGATCCTCCAGGACGGTCGAGGCCTGCGCGAGTTGCCCCTTGCCCCCGTCGATCACGACCAGGTCCGGGGCGTCCTCCTCCCCCTCGGCCACCTTCCGAAACCGCCGCATCAATACCTCGCGCATGCTGGCGAAATCGTCCTGCGAATCGACGTCCTTCATTTCGTAGTGCCGATACCGTTCCTTGTCCGGCTCGCCGTCCACGAAGGCGACCTTCGAACCGGCGATCTGGTCGCCCTGGAGGTTCGAGACGTCGTAACACTCGATCCGTTCCGGGAAGTTCCGCAGGTCGAGGTCGCGCTGGACCCGACCCAGGACGTCCCGCCGCTGCTCTGCCTCGCTGTGTTCGCGCTCGAACGAATGCTCGGCATTGGTACACGCCGTCTCGACCAGCGCCCGCTTCTTCCCCTGCTTGGGCGTCTTCAGGTAGACGCGCTCACCGCTCAGATCGGTCAGCAACTCCTCGAACGCCTCCATCTCCGTCGACTCGAGCTCGAACGGCAGCAGCACCTCGCGCGGGATGTGGTTGCTCGAGCTGTAGTAGAGATTCAGGAAGCTCGAGAGGACTTCCTCGTCCGCAAACTCCTGATCTTTGTACGCGAACGAACGCGTCCCCTCCATGCGACCGTCGCGCACGAAGAGAACCTGCATCGTGACTCGGCCCTCCTCGCGGTAGAACCCGAACGCGTCCTGATCGACGTCGTCGGAATTGACCGCCACCTGCTGTTCGAGGATCTTCTCGATCGACCGGATCTGGTCGCGGTACTCGGCCGCGCGCTCGAACTCCAGCTCGTCGCTCGCCGCCTGCATCTTCTCGCGCAACTCCTCGAGCAGGGCGTCGCCGCGGCCCTCGAGGAACATCATCGCCCCCTCGAGCTGCTCCATGTAGCTCTGGCGGTCGATGTCGTAGACGCAGGGCGCCGGACAGCGGTCGATCTGATACTGCAGACAGGGCCGATCGCGGTTGTTCAGCACCGAATCCGGGCAGGATCGCAGGCCGAAATGTTTGTTGATCAGGTTCAGGGTCTTCCGGATCGATCCGGCCGAGCTGTACGGGCCGAAGTACTCCGCGCCGTCGTCCTTCTGCTCGCGGACGACCTCGACCCGCGGCCACTCGTGGTCGGTGTCGATCCGCAGCGACAGAAAGTTCTTGTCGTCCTTCAGCTGGACGTTGAACCGCGGCTGATGGTCCTTGATCAGAGTGTTCTCGAGGATCAGCGCTTCCTTCTCGTTCGCGGTGATGATCGTCTCGATCTCGTCGAGCATCATCGGCAAACGGGAGACGAACGGCCGGGCATCGCCCGACTCTACGAAGTAGTCGCGGACCCGGTCGTGGAGATCCTTCGCCTTGCCGATATAGATCACCCGCCCCCGATCGTCCTTCATCAGATAGCAGCCCGGCTCGTGAGGAATCTCCTCGAGCGCGGCCTCGTGGTCGAACGTCTCGGTCACACCGTTCTGCAGATGGGGAGACGACCTGGAAGTCTCGACGCGCGGTGAACCCGCGGACCCGCCCCCGGACGTTCACCGCCAACATCGCTCGCCCGCCGCACATTTCACGGCCATCCGCCCTACGCCGGATCGCGTCGAACCAGCAAGAACCAGTTGTCCATCGGTTCCTCGTCGTCGTCGTACGCTCGGCCGACCGTGACGTGATCGGAGAGCCGCCGCATCCGGTCGACGGTCCCCGCGTAGACGAATCGACCGAGTCGCCGCTCGTTCGGAACGATCTCGGGCCACTCGTCGAGCCGTTCGTCCGGGAGACGGCGGTAGTCGATGCGAGCCTGCCCGCCCACCTCGCCCGCGACGAAGTAGCCCGGTCCGGTCAGCGCGCGAAAGGCCTGTTCGTTGTAGCCGAACAGTTCCTCCGCGTCGCCGCCGGACGGCCGACAAAACCGCTTCTGAAACGCACTGAACACCGGAAGCGAGTTGTGTCCCTCGTGGACGATCTCCTCCAGCGGCGGCGTGTCGGGCGGCACGAGCTGGTCCAGCGTCGCGTCGCGTCCCTCCGCCGCCTCGAAGAGAGCCGCCTGACGTGCGCCGTCGAGCGCCCGGATCGCCTCGACCCGATTCCCGTGATCGGCCCGGTCGAAGGCGCGCTCGAGCTCCTCGATTTCGACCGGCGCCCCCGCCGCAGCCAGAATGTCTCCGATCTCCGTGTCATCCATCGATCCGTGCTCCCGCATTCGAGCGACCTACGTCCCGTCTGTGCGCTCACCGCCCCTCGGGCCCGGGATCGACGGCGCGACTCGGCCTCGGAGCCGCGCCCGCCGCGTCCGGCGCCATCCGCCGATCGTCCTCGAGCTTCCCCGCTGGCCGCAAACGTGCATCGAACAGTCTGAGAAGCAAATCGGTGTGTCGACCCTCGCCAATCGAGGACATCGAAACGAAGGGACCCGACCTCCCGCCCCCTCGCCGACAGGCGCACGCCTCCGCCGCGCTCCGCGGCTCCCGAGCCCGATCTCTTGATTTACAGGGTTCGGGGGCTGACCTAAACTCCAGTTCAACTGCTCGTACAGTACATCGTCGCGAACGGTCGGGGCCTCCGGTCCCGCGACATGCGGAGGTCGCTCCTCTGCGTGCTGCTCGCTCCAACGTTCACCTCGCCGATTCGACCGGGGACTCGAACCGGCACGTCGAAACCGTTCATCGGAGCGCTCGACAGGCCACGAGGGCACGAAGACACGAAGAAGGGCGCGAAGGCAAGTCGAATTTCTCGATATACAGTCGAGAACTCGGCCTGCTCTCGAACGTCGGCGAGCTGGTCTCCGGGAACGAAACCGAACGACTCACCTCCATGAACACGTTCTCGAACGACGTGTGGTCGTTTTACGCTGCGTCTAGTTCTCTGCGGCTTTGCGCCTTTGAAGCCAAATCGCAGTTACCCCCGTGAACGGGCAATTCGAATCTGCATCCATCTGACTGTCGACGGGAGGATCGAAAAATGGCGAAGGAGACGGAACTTTACTCGGACGGCAAATACGCACTGGTCGGCGTCGGCACGGGCCTCGCCTTCGGGATCGTCTTCTGGATCATCATCGGCCGAGAACTCGGCCTCGGCTGGATGTGGGCGGTCGTCGTCGGAGTCTGCCTCGCGATGCTGCTCGGTTTGAGCTTCAAACGCAACGAGGCCGAAGAGCCCGCGACTGCGGCCGCCTCCGCCGACAGCGACGGCGAGGGCTCGGAGAACTGAACGCGTGCGACATCCGACGTGACCGCTCGACCGCAGCGCCGGCCCCCCGCCGGACTCGCGGAAGAGCCCGCTGGCCGGAGGGCAGGTGGCGTCACGCGTCATATTCGGCACCGCCCCGAGGGGGTGTCTCCGAACGGTTCGCATTCATCCGCCGGACCGGTCCTCCGACAGCATCCCGACCGCCAGCCACCAGAGCCAGGCCGCCAGACCACCGAACAACAGGAGCAACACCGCGTACTGACCGACCGACTCGATCGTCAGCGCATACCCGCCCTCGAAGAGCGTCATCTCCCCGACCCCGGTGGTCTTCGCCGACGCCGGTAGCAGCGCCGGCATCACCACGCCGTTGGAAATGTTCAGCGCGGCGTGAGCCAGGATCGCCGGCCAGAGACTTCCGCTCCGGATCGTCAGGTGGGCCAGGAAGAGTCCGACGACCGTCAACGGCACGAGACTGAGCGGATTGAGATGAAAGGCACCGAACATCGCCCCGTTTAGCAGAGCGGCGGCGAACCACCCTTCCGACTTGCGCTGCTCCGAAAGCATCACCCCACGGAACAATCCCTCCTCGCAGAGCGGCGCCGCCACGCAGACGCCGACGATGCCCAGTACCCGCTCCACGCCCTCGGCCTCGAGGATCAGAATCTCGACCTGCTGCTGATAGCGCTCGGCGAGTTCCCGGACACCGGGGACGGCGTCGGCCGCCAGCTCGACCGTCAGCACCATCGAGACGTTTGCCCACAGTCCCAGCGCGACGGCCGCCAACACCGCGACGACCAGCGCCCCGGCCGAGCCCCCGGCGGTTCGAAGCTCCGGGGCGGGCGCGGACCAGTCGCCCATCAGACGCCTGTAGACCAGCCCGGCCCCGAGCACGCCGGCGACCTCGTAGACGATCACCGTCTCGTGCATGCCCAGCGGGCCGCGCAGGATCGACGCCAGCGTCATGACGTAGACCAGCGCAGCGCCGTACAGCAGGTACGCGCCGAGACTCGTGTCGCGGAGTTTGTTCACAGACGCCTGGGAAGGGGAATCGGGAACAGGGAATGGGGAACGGGGAGCCGGTTTGTCGATTCGAAGCGACTCGGAAAATCAGTGGTAACCGGCCGGACGTACGACGTCCTTACTCGAGTCGCCGATCGCGAGCAGCCCGGTCGACCTCCAGCAGTCCCGCCGACGTGCACACTCTGTCACTCCCCGACTCGTCGCGCGTCGAGTACGCCCGGTCGAGACGGCTCGCGCCGAAACCCGTCGACCGACGACCTGGGCGACGCGACCCGCGACAGCGCGTACTATCCGAACGTCGTGTCTCGACCGCCACGATCTCTCGACCCGCGCCGCACAGCAATGGTCGTACGATTGCAGCTCGACTACTCGACCACTCGACTACTGAACGACCGCCGGCATCCGGTTGATCGACCGCTCGCGCTCGCCCCGCCCCACCTCGATCTGCAACGACCGGAGATCGACACCGGCCAACTCGAGCGAAAACGGCGCCGTCTCGTCGGCGGCCAGCCGATCGAGTTGCTGCCGGCCCAGAACTCTCCCCCTCTCGGCGTCGATCGCCCGCACTCCGACACCCGAAATCGGCTCCGACGCCTTGTTCTGTACCAGGCCCGAACAGGTGACGCCCCCCACCGATTCGGGCTCGCACCGGACCGACAGGAGGACGGCGCCCTCGTGCTCCATCCGGCGGAGATATCGTCGGGCGAGTGAACGGCGTTCCGCCCGCGTCGCATCGCCCTCCCGCGGCACGGCCATTCGGAGGTATTTCTCCAGCGCACGGGTCGCGGCCCGACGCTCGCCGCGCCGAAACGCGACGGTTCCCAGATAGAACGCGGTCTCCGGTACACTCGGCGCGCAGACTCGCGCGGCCCTCAATTGACGAGCCGCCGCTCCGAGTTTGCCTCCCCGAGCGAGGACGTGACCGTAGAGGCGGTGGGCCGCACACAACCCGGGATGCTCGGTGACCAACCGAGCAGCGCGCTCCTCGAACCCGTGTTCGTCGAACAGATCCGGAGCTGCTCGCCTCAATTCGAGACGCAGCTTCAGGGCGAGCATTCTCGGCGGCGGGGCCTCGAGCTTGTCGAAGAGAATCTCCGCCTGGTCGTACAATCCCGCATCGATCAGTCCACGCGTCAGGAGGCCGTAGGCGTACCCGTATTCGTCGCCGCCGCGGGAGTCGTCACGCTTGAGGGCGCGGATCAGGAGGTCGTTCGAGACGCGGACATCGACGTAACGGAACAGCTCGGCGGCATCGATCAACTGCCTCGGCGTCTCGGCGGCACGAGTCACTGCAGCACTGACGGCGTCGGGCGACTCGAACTGCCCGAGCCGCGCTTCGGTCGCCGTCCGGAGCAGTGCGACGCGATAGTCGCTCGGTTCCTCGATCCCCTCCAGCGCGCGGGTGGCCGCTTCGTCGTCCCCCGCGAGCGCCGAGGCGAGCGCGCGGGCCGCTCGAGCGATCGACGACTCGGAGCTCTTCCCCTCCCCGCCCTCGCCCGCCGCCTCGAGCTCACCGATCGCCCCCTCGAAATTACCCGACACGAGCGCGCCGAACGCGGCCCGGACCGCGGGTGACTCGAGTTCGTCGATCCAGTTCGACAGCGGACTGCGCGGCCGGCTCAGCGCAGCCGTCCGGCGATCCCCCGGGACCTCGGCCACGACGCCACCGACGACCGACGGCGGCTCGACCTGTTTCCCGGAGATCCGAACCGTCCGGACCGCCGCCCAGCGCGACCCGTCCGGGTGCCACCAGGCGCGCACCGAGGGACGCGGACAGACGACGTCCGCCCGCCGGGAGGCCGGCGATCCGCTCGCCTCCCACTCTCGCCACACCGTTGCTCGCCCCTTTCCGCCGTCGATTCCGATCAGCCACTGCCGCACCGAACAGACGTACTGGCGGCCCCGCCGTTTGTCGCGTCGAGTCCCGATCGACGACCGCTGCACGAGCGTGATCGCCGCGCGCTCCCCGGTCACCCGCCACCCCCGTTCGGCTTCGACGAGACCGTGCTCCTCGACGTACGCCCGCTTCTCCAGGACGGTGTCGCCCTCGACGGGACCGATCGCGTCGAGAACGGCTTCTTTTTCCCGACGGTCGATGAGGCGGCCGCCCCGCGAGAACCGCTTTTCCTCGTAGGTTTCGACCACTTCCGCGGCCTGATACCACTCCTGGCCTTTCACGTGCATCCCTCACTACTCAAGCCGAGGACT
>JBDGRG010000228.1:0-17339 GCA_042218355.1 Bradymonadaceae bacterium | reverse complement strand
CGTGCTCCTCGACGTACGCACGCCCCTCGTCGGCCGGTGCCGCGCGCTCGTAGACCGGATGCGACACCCCGCCCGGCTCGCCGCGCCGGAAATGGCGGACCAACTGCCCGGTCGACGCATCGCGGATCTCGCGCAGTTCGACGTAGAAATCGCGACTCCGACCGTCGACGATCCGCTCGCCCCGGCCGACGAACGAGACGACGAGCTCCTCGCCGCCGGACGTCCACCCCTCGACCTCCCGGCGCACCTGATCGAACGCCTCCGTCTGCTCGGATGCGTCCGCTCCGTCGGACAGGCCCCCGACCGCAGCGAACGCGACGAGGGCACCGATGAGCCGCCTTCGCGTCATGAAACGTTCCGACCTGGAGGCGAATCGATGGGGGAAAGACCGCGCACGAGCGATACGAAATCTCGCCCGATCCCGCAACTCGCACTCACTCACGCAGTCGCACCGCCCTTCGCGTTTCGTTCCGCGGCGAAATCGACTACCCTGCCCGCGCCGTCTGTACGCTCCGTGTTCTCAGTCGATCGGACTTCCCATGAATGACGACGGATACGTCGCCGTCGCCGGCGTCTTGTTCCTCCTGGTCGCCGGCTGCAGCTCTCCGCCCGGCGCCGGCTCCGCGCCGGACAGCTCGGTCCGCACGCGCGACGATATCGGCAGACCCGACACCGGACCGACTCCCGATACGACCCGTCCGAACGACGTCGGCCGCGATACCACCCGGACACCCGACACGCGAGACACGGGGACCCACGATCCTCTCGAGGAACCACCCGCCCCCTACCAGTTGACCGACGAACCCTACACGACGCTGCAGACGGTCTGGGCTCCGATCAAACCGTCGGCGAAGACCCTCGCGAAGATCGCGACGCCGGCGCTCGACGTCCAGGACATCGAGAAGTACCAGTCCAACGGACTCGGCGTCGAACGCCAACCCGGACGCGACTGGGCGGTGCACGACGACCTCGCGCCCGGGTTCGATCCGCAGACCACCCCGTCGAAGCGGCGCAGCCTGCTCTACTACTGGCAGGTGTCGGACCCGCAGTTGGTCGACGAGGAGTCGCCGATCCGTTTCGAGGGGGTGACCGCCACACCGATCGGCAGCACCTACCGACCGAGCGACCACCTGACGACGCAGGTCTTCGAGGCTCAGGTGCGGTCGGCGCGGCGGATCTCCCGCGTCAGCGGTCGTCCCTTCGACTTCGTCTTCCTCGCCGGCGACGCGACCGACGGCGGTCAGAAGAACGAGCTGCAGTGGGGCATCGAGATCCTCAACGGCGGAACGGTCCACCCGGACTCGGGCGCGGACAACGACCCGATTCCCGGCCCCCACAACGACTACACCGACCCGTTCCGCTCCCGGCCGATCGGCGTCCCCTGGTACGCGACGATCGGCAACCACGAGACGCAGTACCTCGGCGCACTCCCGGCGACCGACGAGGTCCAGAAGGCAGCGGTGGGCGACGAGGTCTACAAGTACACCGGGGAGGTCCCCTTCCTCGACGACGTCGGCGGGCTGACGAACGGTTACCGCGACTCGAGCACGCGATACGCCGAGGTCCGGACGACCGGTACGCTTCCGCCCGACAGGGATCGGCGCATCCTACCGCTGTCCGAGGTCATCGGCGCGTTCCAGCGCGCCGGCGGCCGTCCCGACGGCCACGGGTACACCCGCTCGGACGTCATCGACGAGAAGGGCTACTACTCGTTTCGCCCGATCCCGGGCAAACCGATCCGTGTGATCGTCCTCAACACGCTGATGCGCTCGAACGCCCACGTGCAGGGCGGCATCGACCGACGCCAGTTCCGCTGGCTGAAGCGACAGCTCGACCGCGCCAAGTCACGGGGCGAGCTGGTGATCGTCGGCGCCCATCACCGAGCCGGGGATCTGGCGCGGCTCAGCCCGGTCGACGCCGGCGAATTCGAGCGCACCCTCGCCAGCTACGAGAACGTCGTCCTCCTGATGGTCGGCCACGGCCATCACAACTCGATGAAGAAAGTCTCGCCGACCGACGAGCGCGGCTACTGGGAGCTGATGTCCGCCTCGCTGGTCGACTTCCCGATGCAGACCCGGATCTTCGAATTCGTCTACGAGGGGAACGGGTATCTGTCGATCTACGCGACGAATCTCGGCCAGAACTCCCCTCCTGGAACCTTCGCCCACCGAGCCCGCGAACTGGCCGCCCCCCGGAAGATCTTCCTCAAGGGCTCGGTCCGCGGCGACTGGAAGAAACAGCAGCGTGCCAGCAACCTGCTGTTGCGGTACGAACTGCCGAGCAAAGTCGCGCAGAATCTCGAGCAACACGCCTGGCCGACGCGCATCGAGTCGACGCAGACGCTCCAGCAATTCACGCCCCCCGAAAGGTGAGTTCTATCACCTGATCGCACTCAGAAAGCCGTCGTGCGTGCCGCTGTTCGACTCGCCGGCGAGATCCCCGCCGGTTCGACCGGCGACGAAGGCGGTCCCGCTGCCACCGGCGACGACGTCGAACGGGAGTTCTCCCGACTTCGACCCGACCTGATGGACCCACGTCTGGTTACCGGACGACGTGTAGAGCGCGCTGAAGACGTCGTGTCGGCCTTCGACTTCGCACTGCCCAGCCCCCTTCGGTCTTTCCGACGACATAGATACGATCGGAACCGTCCACTGACACGCCGAAGGCTTCGTCCAGCCGACTCGTCCCAAAGACTCGCACCCCCTGACGCTTCCCCGTCGGATCGTACTTCGCAATTTAGGGATCGTTTCCGCCCCCTCACCCTCGGCTCGACTCATGTGGACCTCGCTCCATCCGCTCTCCGCAACGCCCCCTCGCGACGCCGGACTCGCCCTTCTCACCCTCCTGGTCGCCGGGGCCACCGCCTGCCTGCCCCGCGTCGAGCTGACTGTCGAGGACGACCAGCCCCCCGATCAGACGAACATCGTCCGGATGAAGACGATTCTGGAGGACCAATCGCGGACCGTCGAAGCGTACGAGCTGTACCGAAAGGCCGAGGACAACGTGATGTGGAACCCACTCCACTACGAGGCACAGGGACCCAACCAGACGAGCATCACACCCGACACGGGCACGACGGCCACCTACGAGGACGAGCCGATCACTTACGCCCGTCCCTACAAGTACCGCGCCACCGCTCTCCTCGCCGACGGCGATCGAGTGAAGAGCCCGACGGTCACCCATACCCACGTCCCGGACTCACCACTCACCGGTCACTACGTCGTCTTCTTCGAGGACCAGAAGGGAGAGGGGGACGCCGACTTCGACTACAACGACTTCGTCGTCGAGATCGAAACCACCGTCCGCTTTCACGAAAAACAGACGGGAGACGGAATCGAATTGCCCGTCGACGAAATCACCATCGAATTCACCCCCTACGCCCGCGGGTCGCAGTACGACCACGAATTCCGCCAACGGATCCCGCTGGCCGGGAAATGGGAGGCACAGCTGTCCTACAGCGGCGGCACGTTCGACGACAACGACTCCCGCTCCAGCGGGACGATCTACGACGAACAGGGAGAGACGGGGCCGAACATGAACGGCGATCTGGTCGCCGACCTCTTCGACACCATCCGCGACTTCCCCCCGGACGGCGGCCCCTCCGGTGTCGACGACTGGAACACCGACGACCCCGAACCGTCGGACGTCGAGCTGGCGGGCCAAGCGACCCTGACGGTCGACCTCCAGAGCGAGAAGAACCTACTGTCGAACCTCGTGACCGGCCCGTGGGATGTGAAGCTGTGCGTCCGAGATTGTTTTTGCGAGGACGACTTCCATTCGCGCGGACTGGCCTGCAACCGCGAGGGCAAAGTCGCCCGGACGGGGAATTACCACGGGAGGGGAGAACCTGCCCCGGAGGGGTCTGGAGGAGCGGGGCGAATGCTGAACTTCGCGCTCGTCCTCCCCGGCGAACAGCCCGACCCCCTCGACCAGACGGCGAACTGCCCGAACAGTCTCCCCGATTGGCCGTACTGGCCACGGGAGAACACCGCCATCTGGGACGCCTTCCCGCAGTTTTGGAGCTACCGAATCGACCCCCACGATCACGATTCCGATCACGGATGGATCGGCTGCCCGAACCGCGACGAGATCAAATACGTCCCCTGACCGACGACTCGCCCTCCGCGCGACACGAACGTACCGACTCTCTCTTCTGTCCGAACGTCACAGTGCTCCCTTCCTGCCGACGGAACGCAACCGGGCGATAAGCTGAGTAAAGCTAACCACCGGTCGGACCGGGCCAAGATAGATTTACAGGCCGCCTACAGACTCGCCAGATGCCGGCTCCCCTGCATCGTGTAGCTGCGCGGACTGTCCCGCGAACCGTCGCGGATCCACACCTCGAGGACCTCGTCCTCGGGCCGTCCGCGCGGAAACTCCCGCAGGCGAGCCCACTTCTGATTGTCCTGCAGGCGGATCGCCGACCCGTGAACCGCCTCGTCGACGCAGACCTCCGGCCGCTCGAGCAGTCCCCCGTCGCCGACCAGGACGTGGTCGTTCGGCAGCACCGCCAGGTCGCCGACGTACGGCGCGTAGAACGCCGCCGGATACTCCTCGCACCAGACCTCCCGGACGGTCCCCTTCGCGCCGGAGGTGCGGTCGAGGGTCGACGCGTCCAGACGGTACTCGGCGATCCGCGTGGTCGGTACCGTCTTCGCCCCGAACTGCGGCCGGTTGTTGCCGTTGTCGTAGACCAGCAGATGCCCCTCCTCGGTCCAGGTCGGCGCGTGCTGGTGGAAGAACCACTCGCCGTCGGTCCCCGGCGGGAACTCGAAGTCCCCCTCCGGCCCGAGCCGCCAGATCAGCTCGCCCGTCCGCCGGTTCCACTTGACGATCCAGTCCTGGTGGCGCAGCGACGCCACCAGCGTCCCCGGCGTATCCCCGGGAATGACGGCGTTTCCGTGCGTCCAGTCGCAGACGCGCTCGCCGTACTCGCCGTCCCAGTAGCCGTCGGTCGCCCCCTCGCCCCGGCGCCTCCGGTACGGCTCGAGGACGTCGAACATCGACCAGGAGTCGACGACCTCGCCCGACCGGTCGAACTCGAGGACCACGTCGCCCACTACCTTCGATTCGCCGTCCGCCTCCTTATACCCGCGCACGCACCGCTTCTCGGTCGACAGTGCGAGAAAACGGCCGCTCTCTATCGGAAAGACGCCGTGGTGGACGCCGAACGAGCCCTCCTAGCCTCCGACCCAGATCGCGGTCGGCCCGCCATTCGCCGAGGACGTTCCCCGCCATGTCGATCTCGACGACGGCGTGCGGCGCGGCGTTGTAGACGATCGTCCCGCGCGGCGTCGGCGTCGCCCCCCAGATCGGATGGTCGGCACGGTAGTACCAGACGACCCGTCCGCGGCCGTCGAGCGCCAGTGCCATCCCCCAGTCGCGGTCCGGCCGATGAGTCCGTTCGTCGGTCTGCTCCCACCGGACCAGACTCAACAGACGGTAGCCGTCGGCGACTCGACTCGGGTCGCATCTCTTCACGTGCACGGGTGGGACGTCGTCGGGCAGCGGCCCCGTCGTCACAGTCCGCGTTACGGTCGCGGATGCCCGGTCCGCCTCGGCGCGGACGGTCAGCTCGTGGCTCGCCTCGGGATGAAAACCGAGCACGAGCAGCTCGTGGGCGACCGACGGCTCCGTCGAGCTGCGCGACTGGAGCCGCTCGCCATCCCGCACCGACTCCACTTCGACCCGCGCGGGTCGGTCGGTCTTCACTCGCACGCGCCGCGCCAGCACGTTCCCCGCCGGCTCAGCGAGGGCCACCTCCTCGATCGTGGTCACCGGTCCGTCGTCGTTCTCGCCCATTCACAACCCGTCGTCGAAACTCGCGACGCCGACCGAGGGTAGCCGAGCACTGCGAGTCTGCCCAACCGCGCTCCGTGCGGGTCGCAACCCCCACGGCACCGGTGCCCTCGCGGCACCGGGGAAGATGATCGGCGAGCTACATTGGCCCCGCCCGCCGCCACTCGTAGACTCCCGTGACCTCGGGTCACGGGTTCGACCACTCTCGTATACGTGAGACCTCCTGACAGATGATCCCCACCGCGTCCAACCGGGCCCCGTCTCGCCCAGCGAGCCCCCTGACGACACTGTCCTTCGGGCAGATCATCCGAAACGACGAGCCCCCGCTCCCTCCTCCGCCCTCGACCCGCGACACCTCGTCGGCCCTCCACACGTACGTCCCATCGCCCCGCTCCTCCACGGGCGCACACAGGAGATCCGTTCGATCGACGAACTCACCCGAGCGGCCCGCCAGACCGACGACGAACTCACCCGGAGGACACGTCGCAGAAAACCGCCCGGCCGCCTCGCGGCTTCCGATCACGGGCCCGTCGGGACCCTCGGAATCGAATCTAACCTCTGTGCCCCTGCTCTTCGACCGGTCGGATTCGACCGCGGATTCTCCCCGTGACGGCTCCGGAGATCCTGTCTCCTCTCTCGGCGTCCCGCACCGCACGCGCAGTCCCGAGACCCGCCCGTCGCCGTCGACCCACCCGTCGAGGCCGCGCAGCACGTCCCCCTTCGGGCACGGCCAGTCGAAGGGCATCCCACCATCACCCCCCGTGACGTCGCGAAGACTGGCGTCGACCTGCGGGTCTCGCACACGGTAGAGGGCGTAGCGCGTCGGCGGTGGGCCGACGGTGCCCTCCTCCGCCGGCCCTGTCGAGCTCGACGCGACCCGTTCGGCCAACTCGTCCGGGGGCGAATACCGCTCCCCCGGGACGATCAGGTAGTCCCACCACTGCAACCGCCTGAGGCGCGAGAAGGGCGAATCGCCGAGACTCGGATACCCGTACGCCTCGGTGAACTCGACCGGATTGAACCCCGTCTTCGGGAACATGAACCCACCGAACCCCGCTGTGTAACTGTAGACCAGTCCGGGACAGTTGTTCCGCATCGGCCATCCGCGCAACCCACCCATCGGGCCGCGCCCCGTATTGAGACACTCGACGCGCTTCCCCTCCGGCAGGGACTCGACCACCTCCATCGCGGGGGCGAGTTCGCGCCGTTCGAACGCACGGATCCGGTCCGCCAGGAAGAGCCCGTACCCGACCGACAGACCGACCGCGACGACGATCCCCGTCACCGACAGGACGTGCCCCCGCGGAATGCGCGGCACACAGACGGCCGTCCAGAGGAACAGAGGCACCAAGCGACTCGCGACGTTCGTCTCGTGAACGTACGAGGGGACGACGAACTACGCCGCCCCGAGCAGACAGGTCAGACACAGCAGCGGCGACGACCGGAGCTGGCGGTACCCTCGTACGTGCCAGCGGTCGGCAGCCGACTCATCCCCGTCCGATTCGTCGTCCCCGACCGGCCCGGCGCCGACGCCCCACCAGATCACCAGCACGCCGACCAGCGCCAGGAATACCGCCGTGTCGACCTGCGCGACCGTGAAGTCGTTCGCGTGCTTGACGATCTGCTGGATCGCCTCCTTCTTCGTCAGCCAATACGCGTGGTTCGAGAGCATCCCGAAAAACCCCGCGTCGGGAATGCCCGAGGCATCGGTCGACCTCATCCAGTAGAACCACATCGCGGTCGGCGGCAGAAAGGCTCCCAACCAGAGCGCGTCTCGCCACCGACGGAGCGACGGCAACAAAACCAGAGTCGCCGACGCCACGACGAACGGACAGCCGAGCCCGTGGACGAAGAACGTGAAGGTACAGACGGCCGTCAGTCCCGCCCCCCACCGCCAATCCCCAGTGTCGCCCGTCTTACGGGCAACTGCGATCACAAAGAAGTAAAACGGGAAGCAGGCGAAATAGTTGACCATCCCCCAGAAGAAGGACCCGTTCCACAACAGCGGCAGAGCCCCGAAGACCAGCCACCGAGAACGCCCGAACGCCCGCAACACGCTCCAGACGCCGAGGACCGTCCCCGCCAGCGTGAGTGTCGTGAACAACCGGAGCGCCGTCAGACTCGACAACAACGGGTGCAACCACCCGACGAAACGCACCGCGACCGTGTTGGGCCGGATCCCTCCACGGCGCACGAAGGCCTCCCGGTGCAGCTCGACCTCGTCGTACCGGGCCCAGATGTCGGCCATCGCCAGATGGCCCCCCGAAATCGATCGTCGGCGTGATCGGTCCCATCCGGATCGGATAAATCAGCACCGAGGTCGCGACCGCCAGCAATATCCAGAAGAGCACGTCCCATCCGGATCGATGCCCAAAGTCTCGCCACTCTTCGGGGATCCGATCGATCATCTCTCCGGTGCATCCAGTTTCAGTGAACGACCGCCCCGGGGCAATCCCCACGGTTCGTGGACACCCTGGCGGCCTCGGACGGGAGACCCTCCACCGGTCTCGGTGACGGCGTGCATGCGTTGCCCGATCGGCGGCAGGTCGTCAAATCCGTCTGCGCGACTCGGCACGTCGCGCAGAGCGTTCACCCGGAGAGCCACAACCCTAGAGGAACATATCCCATCGCTGTCACCTGTTTTCGAACGCGCTTTGTCCGGATCGTGACAGCGAACCGGACGACGCCGGTGTCGGTGGTTGAGCCGTCGAGCGGCGGCGTTCGGTGTCACCTCGAACGGGGGTCGTGCTTCTCGGTGCGCTGACCCGCTGCGCGCCGTCTGCATTCTGGACCGGGTTTCACCGGGTTGCACGGCCGAACAACCGCTCCCGGAGACTCCGAGGACGCGCGGCCTCGGGTCCCGAATCGAACGCGCCCTCGAGCACGGGCCCGCTCTAGCCGCAACGACGCTATCGGCGCTCCGGAAAAATTGGAATCCGCTTCGTGCGCATCTACCGTCACGGACGGTGCGTGCCTGCGAAATCGACCGAGGGAGTCGGCTCGGGAGACGATCGTGTAGTCTCACTGCAGCCGTCCGCCCAGTAAGTTTCACCTTCGTGGATCGATCGATCCGATGCCCTGGAAAGTTCGCGACGAAACTCGCCGTCCCGCTCGACTGACCTCGGCCGGCTCCGAGCACACGACCGCTCGAACCCTCTGCGCGCCCGAGTGGGACTGGCTCGACGAGTCGTTCGGCCGGCTCGACGAGTGTGTCGAATGGCTCGACGCTCGCCGTTCCCCCCTCGTACTGCTCGACTGCGAGCTGGTCGACAACGCGACCGACGAGCAGTGGTCCGCGCTCGAGGATGCCGTCGGCGGGGCGACCCTCGTCCTGGTCGGTGAACCGAGGGCACCGGGCGTTCGCACCCGAGCCGTCCGGCACGGGTTCCTCGGACCAGTCACCGAGGCGGACGCTTCCGCCGACGCCCTGGAGTCGCGGCTCGAACGGACGGTCCGCCGGAACCGGCGCCGAGCGCGGCAGCGACGTCTCAGCGCCGCCCTCGAGTCCGCCCCGGTCGGCATGATCCTCACCGACCCCTCGCTGGAGGACAATCCGATCGTCTACTGCAATCGGACGTTCGAACAACTCACCGGGTACGAGGCCTCCGAGGTCCTGGGGCGCAACTGCCGGTTCCTCCAGTGCGACGAGACCGCCGACGAACCGGTGCGAATCGTCGGGCGTGCGATCGACGAGCAGCGGTCCGTCAGCACCGTGCTCCTCAACGAACGAGCCGACGGCGAACCGTTCTGGAACGAATTGACGATCGCGCCGGTCCGAGACGAGCGCGGAGAGGTGGCGCACTTCATCGGATTTCAGAGAGACGTCACGCGTCGGGTCCGAGCCGAGAATGAACTCCAGCAGTATCGGCTCGCCGTCGAACACGCACCGGACCCGATCTTCGTGAAGGACCGGGACGGTCGTTACGTCCTCGCCAATGAAGCGACCTGCGAGATGCTCGAGGTTCCACACGACGATCTGATCGGGACGACGGCCGTCTCGGTCGTCGGGAAGGAGGTCGTCGAGCGGTGGAACGAACACGCCGAGGAGGCGATCGAAAAGGGCGAGACCGTGCGCCGCCGGGTCGACGTCGAGATGCCGAAGGGTGATCGAGTATTCCACGTCACGCGGGCTCCGGTGTACGAGGGGGACGATCCGACCGGAACGATCGGCATTGCACGAGACGTCACCGAACAACACCGGCTGCGCGAGGAACTCGAGGAGCAAGCGCTGCGAGACCCGCTGACTGGACTCTCCAATCGACGGAATTTTCAGGAGCGGTGTAGATCTCTCGCCGAGACGTATCTCGAGGAACAGCGACCCCTGACCGTGGCCGTCCTGGATCTGGACGACTTCAATACGGTCAACGAGAGTTTCGGCCGAGACGCGGGAGACGAATTACTAAAACGCGTCGCACGGCGATTGACCGACGCCGTCTCCGAACCCGGCTTCGTCGCACGGATCGGCGGAGACGAATTCGTCATGCAGCTCCCGTCGGTCCAGTCTCGCGCCGAGATGGCGAACTTCGCCGACCACCTCGAGGACGCGTTCGCCGCGCCCATCGAGATCGACGAGCGCCCCGTACACGTCTCCTACAGCCTGGGATTCGCGCACTCGCGAGACGTCGATGCCGAGTCGATGTCTCGCGACGCACTGGTCGACCATCTGTGTCGAGCCGCCGAGGGGGCGGCTCGCGAGGCCAAGCGGGTCTGCGGGGCCTCGTGGCGAGTCTCGAGCCTGAACGCGGACCGAACCGAATCCGATCGGATCCGACTCGAACATCGCATCCGCACCGGGCTCGACGCGGGGGAGTTCGTCCCGTTCTTCCACCCGATCTACGAACTCGAATCGCGCCAGCTCCGGGCCCTGGAACTGCTCGCCCGCTGGAGGCATCCCGACGAGGGAATCGTCTCTCCGGGGCGATTCCTCCCGATCGCCGAGCGCGCGGGACTGCTCCCGGAGCTGACTGAACAGCTCCTCGAAAAAACTGGGGAAGCGCTGGAGGACCTTGCGCCTCCGAATCAGCACGCGCCGACCTCTCACCTCTACGTCAATCTCTCGCCCAGCGAGGTCGCGCGGTCGAATATCGCCGAACAGATGCGGCGGCTCGTCGACCGAACACTGCCCGACACGCTCACAGTGAGCCTCGAGATCACCGAGGGTCAGCTCCTCGAGAGCCGCGAACGGGTCGAATCGCTGCGAGCGGCCGGGTTTCGGATCATCGTCGACGATTTCGGAACCGGCTACTCCTCGCTCACCCGGATCAAAGAGCTGCCGATGGACGAGCTGAAACTCGACATGGAGTTCGTCCAGGGAGCCGTCGAGCACGCATCCGACCGGGCGATCCTCAGGACGGTCGCCGAACTCGGCCGTCAGCTCGACGTCCCGGTCGTCGGCGAAGGCGTCGAGACCGAACCGCAGCTCGACTGTCTGCAAGACGCCGGATGCACCGCCGCCCAGGGCTATCTGTTCGGCCGCCCCGCACCGCTCGAACAAATCGAGTTGCACGGCAATTCGCAGGCGGATTGCTCGTGACTGAGCGGCACCCTGCGGTCAGCCACCTGATGTCGAAGGTGGGGCACCATTTCTAAGGTCACTCTCTCGTCGCATCCCACGGGTCGACCCAGGGTCGTCCAGCGACGCGTGTTCACCTGAACGCCCGCATACCGTGGGCCCGCGCCCCCACGGCACCAGTGCCCTCGCGGCACCGGGAAAGATGATCTGTCTGCTACAGCTCCGTGCAGCCCGCACAACCACGGCACCGGTGCCTCGCGGCACCGGGGAAGATGATCTGTCTGCTACAGCTCCGTGTAGCCCGCACAACGACGGCACCGGTGCCCTCGCGGCACCGGGGAAGATGATCTGTCTGGCTACCCTCCCCCGGGGCCTCGCACCGCGGGTTCCCGGGCTCTTGGGGAGCTACAAACGACCGGCGACACCACATACTCGCGCCCGCGGCCTCGCGCCGCGGGTTCCCGGGCTCTGGGGGAACTAACTGCACGCGGGAAACACTTCCCAGACCGCCCCCGCGGCCTCGCGCCGCGGGTTCCCGGGCTCTGGGGGAGCTACAAACGGCCGGCGGCACCACATACGCGCCCCCGCGACCTCGCGCCGCGGGTTCCCGGGCTCTGGGGGAGCTACAACCGACGAGACAACTCGCTACACGCGACCCCGTGACCTTGTGTCACGGGTTCACCTCCACCCTCGGTCGACGAGGCGCACCCGCACGCCCGGGATTGCCGGGTGAGCAGATCTCTCCCAGTATACTGCGCGATGCGACTCTCAAGGCGTCGTGACATCCGAACCGAGAGGAACCCCGGTTGATCTCGACGAACCCACACGAAACGGCCGCCTGTCTGATGGGACTCGCGGCCGCCTCGACGGCGGTCGTCGTGGGCCTGAGCAGTTGCGGCGGCGACGGGAACTGCGCGCCGGGCACCGACGAGGAGCCCGCCTGCGACGGGGCGGACGACGACTGCGACGGCGCCGTCGACGAGGGGTGCCCGTGCGACTACGGCACCGAGACGACCGGTGTCTGCAGCAACCTGACTCGCGCCCCGGACGGAAGCTGTCCGAAACCGGCCGACTTCGAGTCCGACACGGACGACGAGTCGACGTGCAACGGACGGGACAACGACTGCGACGGGACGACCGACGAGGGATGTCCCTGTAACAACGACGGTCGGGAACAGGGCGTCTGTCAGACTGAGACGAACGCAGACGGCGAATGCTCGAAACCCACGCCGCAGTACGAGCCGGTCGAGAAGACCCCGAACGACGGCCTGGACAACGACTGCGACGGCAAGACCGATTTTTGGAAGGGTGTCAGCGCTGGCTCGAGGCACACCTGCGGCATCTTCGAGGGGAACCTGATCAAGTGCTGGGGAGACGACGAGCGCGGCCAGTCGGACCCACCCGACGAGACGTTCAGCCAGATCAGCGCCGGCCAGACACACACCTGCGGTGTCACGAGTTCGGGCGAGGTCGAATGCTGGGGGTGGAACAGAGGCGGTGAAGCCGACCCGCCCGACGGGACGTTTCGACAGGTCAGCGTCGGCACGGAACACACGTGCGGCGTCACCGAGTCCGGCGACGTCCAGTGCTGGGGCGAAGATCGACAGGGTCAGTCCAGCCCGCCGGAGGTCACCTTTCGACAGGTCAGCGCGGGACATCTTCACACCTGTGGCGTGACGACAAACGGATCCATCCGATGCTGGGGAATGAACGAGCGGGGCCAGTCGAGTCCACCGGACGGGAGCTTTCGCGCCGTGAGCGCTGGGGCCTCTCATACGTGTGCGATCAACGAGAAGAGTCTGATGGAATGCTGGGGAAACAATCGAGTCGGCGAGTCCGAACCGCCGGCCGAGCGCTTCACACGGGTCAGCGCCGGAGGAGGTCACACCTGTGGAGTCCTCGAGTCGGGTCGGGTCGAGTGCTGGGGCAGTAACCGTTTCGGCCAGTCGCGCCCACCGGACGCCGAGTTTGAACACCTGAGCGCGGGGGGAGCACACACCTGCGGGATCACTGTTGCGGGTGATCTCGTATGCTGGGGCAAGGACTCGAAAGATCAGGCGAGTCCACCGTAGCAGGCAGAACGAGACTCGTATCGTCGAGGGGAACCCCCTCTGCAGGCGCTATCGGCCTCGCGGGTGCACCTCACCGGACTGTTCATGAGCTCCCGGACCGACCGAGCGTCTCCCCGAGTACAGACGTGACCTCCGAGGTAACGGTCGACAGCGGGACGGCGGCGAGGACCAGATCGACGTCGCGCGAGCCCGAACCGACCCGCGCGCGGTGGGTGGTCCGAGAGCGCGCGTGGAGGTCGTTCCAGGTGTCGCGGGTACAGGGGTAGACCAAGCAGGTCGTCACGTTGTCGGCGTCGGTGGTCGCGGCGTACGCGAGGACCTGGAGGAGGTCGTCCCGGTGAGTCTCGCGCACGTGGTCGGCGAGGTCGTGCCAGCCGCGGTGCTCGAGCTCCTCGAAGTGGCGCTTGTACTTCGCGTCGAGGATGACGGTGCGGTCCGGGCGCTCGAGCACGACGTCCGGGACCAGAGCGCGCTGCGAGCCGGCGTAGTCGGGCTCCCACCGCAGCGGGACGACCGTCTGGCGTTCGCGACCGGTGTGGACCGTCCCGCCGGTCGACCGGGCGAGCCGTTCGGCCAGATGTTCGACCCACGATTCGAAGAACTCCTCCATGGCCATCGACCACGGCAACCCCTGCAGTTCGCCCAGGCCGGCGAGTCCGCGTTGCTCGGCAGTCCACCGGATGGCGCGCACCGCCTCCCGCCGCTCCTCGCCGCCGAAGCTCGTCTCCAGCCACTGCTCGAGTTCGCGCTCCCCCGGCCGGCGCGGCTCCACGCCCTGCAACTCGCCGAGCAGCCGCTCGCACAGCGACAACAGCCGCTGGACGAACGGACCCGCACCGCGCTGGGTCTGCAGTGAACCGCGGTGTCGTTCGAGCGCGAATCGGACCGCCGACAGCAGGTCGCGATCGTCGCAAAGATCCGGGAACCGGCACGGGACGTCCTGCAGCCGTCCGCGAGCGATGCGCCCGATCGCGTAAGTCCCCCAGTCGACACTTCCTCGCGGCGCCCGGAGGTCGCGCTCGACCATCTCGAAGTCTCGATCGACGTCCTCCAACAGCGCGCGCAACTTCGGCAGGACGATGCTCGAGAGTACCCACGGGGGGATTTCGCGGTCGGATTTCGGCAGTTCGGGGAGTTCGAGGACGGTGGGCGAAGCGTGCCATCCGGTCCGACCGAGGATCGGGCCGACCCCCTCCCAGCCGAACCTCGGTTTGACGACCAGCCCGTAGTCTTGCTCGCCGGTCGTCGGTGATTTCAGTGGCACGGCCCCGACGCGACGGCACGTCTCCAACACCAGGTCGACACCACGACCATCGTAGTTGGCGTGGGCGTCGATCTCGAAGCACTCCAGCGCGTCGCGATTCGCGCGTAGAAACTGGTCGGCCAGTTCGCCGGCCTGGCGGTCGGGAAAGCGCCCGCCGTGGCCGTCCAGCAGAAAGGATGCCGACAGACGGTGGGTGGTGGTGTCCTCAAGGGCGAACACCTTCTGATCATCGTGGACGGAGACGCGCACGGAACGAGAAGCGGTGGAAGTAGACTGTCCGGACGTCAGAGAGTGACGGCCGAGGCGACGGTCTGCGCTACACCCTTGATCGGGGCGGTAGACTTCATGGTGATTGAGAAAATATCCGTTTTACTGGCAGCAGCGCCAGACGCCGGCGGGCTCGCGCCGCCGGTGAATCAGATCAAGAGCTAAAAACACAGCAAAACAAAAAAATTTTTACATTTCTTCGCTTTTAGCTTGCTGATCTTTGCTCCCCGCGGCACGAGGCCGCGGGAGCCGCTGGTCTCTGGAACGGAGCTAACGCCGGTGGCCAGGATGTCCGCCCTCTGTTCATCTTGCACCGGAGGAGACGAAGGCGTCGACCCGCTGGATGTACGCCTGGAGCTCATCCGCAAATCCGGCGACATGTCCCTCGCGGATGTACTGCTCCAGCAGAGGGACGAGTTCGCCTTCGAGGCGGCGCTTCAACTCGTCGACCGACTCGGCGAGGAAGTACGAGTGCCCCGGCATCAGGTCGAGGACGTCGTCGGGGGCGAAGTCGACGAAGATGTCGAACAGTTCACCGAAGAGGTTCGGTGGGTTGTCGTGCACCCCCGTCGACTCGCCGAGGATGGCGGAGGCCAACGCGCCCCGCCGCTCGTCCGAGTCGACGCGTTCGTCGAGGAAGTCCGCGATGGCGCGCGGGTTCGGCCACATCTTCAGAAACGCGAACCGCCGTCGGATCGCGACGTCCAGGTGGGCGATGCTCCGATCCGACGTGTTCATGGTCCCGAGGACGTGGAGATTCTCGGGGAGCCCAAAGCCGCCGTCGAGCAGCTCCTCGTCGACGTCGCCCGAAAAGTCGTGGGGTAGCTGGACGCGCCGGTGCGTCTCGTCGGGTCGGAACTGGCGGTACTCGAACAGGTAGACCGCTTCGCCCAGCACCTTCGCGAGGTCGGCGCGGTTCACCTCGTCGATGTGGAGCAGGTACGGCTCCGGCGCGACTCGCCTCGCGCGGTCGGCCGCTCGCATCAGCGCCCCCGGCTGTGGCTCGAACTGCAGACCCAGTTCACCCCGGTCGGCGGCGGGGGCGAGTCCGCCGACGAAGTCCTCGTACGTGATGTTCGGATGGAACTGGATCGACTCGCCGCGGCCGGCGTAGGGGCCGTCGTCGTCGAGCAGGCGGTGGGCCAGCCGGGTCTTCCCCGTGCCCGGCGGTCCCTCGAGAATCACGTATTTCCGATCTTCGAGTCGCTCGAACACCCCCTCCGGCTGGTGGGTGTCGAACAGCTGGCCGAGGTAGGCGTTGCGGACCTCGACGTCGTCCGCCCTGCTCATCGTCGACACGCCGCGCTCCGCGGCGAGCAGGTCGAGAAACGCCTTCAGCGCCTGCAGGGTGAGCTCGCGGGCGGGCTCGGAATCCTCCGGCGGCTGGAAGAGCGCGTAGACCTCGCTGCCGTAGCGGTCGAACGTGGCCCCGTGCCCCTCGAAGGCCCGGGCGGCAGAGTCGGGGATCGTACGGTCGGTTCGTACGGGGTCGGATTTCGCCCACGCGACTTGCTCGCCGGCGGTCCAACCGTCGTTTAGCCACCGCGCGATGGCGTTCGCCTTGCGGGCGTGGCCGGGGCGGGCGAGCGCCTCCTCGTCCGGATGCAGTCCGCGGGTCCCGACGACCAGGCCGAACAGCGCCGTGCCGGGTCGGTCGTCGGCTTCGTCGATGTCGTTGGGCGGAAACAACACGAAGCTCGTCCCGCCATACGGCCCGGAGTCCGGATTGTCCGGATGTATCAGGGCGGCGTACGGGACGCCCGACGTGTCGGCGTTGATCCGCGGACGGACCTCGTTTCCCCACGCACGCTTGTGATACCGGGAACCTCTGCCCTCGAAGAGCGTGTGGAAGGCCTCGCAACAGCGCTCAGTCCACGCCGGGCCCTCCTCGATCGGTTCGAAAGCCAGGCCGCACAGATCGTCGAGACTCATGTCGGGTTCAACCGCGTCGCAATGATGATCGATCCAGACGAAAGCTCAGTGCTTCTCGGCTCCGTGGCAAACGGCGTCCCCGCGCCCATTTCCCCCCCAGCTCGCGGAGGTCACCCAGATTCGATCGGCCGCTGCCGAACTGAACGCCGCCGAACGACGGTAAAGAGACCGCGCAGACTGATCTCCGACTCGCCGATCAACTCGAGCGTCAGCTCACCCGGCTCGGACGGTGTCTCGGGAGTGAAACGGAAGTAAACGGCACCGGGAGGGCTGGGGAGTCCACGTCCGAAGATCAGCTCGCCGTAATCGCGGTCGAATGTGAGCACCAGACGATCGTCGTCGACAGCTCGGCTCAACACCTCGTGATCGGTCGAACCCGGGGCAGCGCTCATGATCCTACACATCTTCGACGAGGAGCAACCTCGAGGGTTCACACCTGCCGCCCGAGCTCGCCCCGCCCTCCATCGACCGACCATCACCGGGAGCCCCGTCG
>JBDGRG010000227.1:2343-2613 GCA_042218355.1 Bradymonadaceae bacterium | reverse complement strand
GAGAACAGGGGATGGGGCGGTGCCGTCGAGGACGACGCGGAGAGCGGCGACGCCCTCTAAGCCTCCGCCGAGTACGGCACCAGGAACTGACTCAGCTCCTGCAGATGTTCGATGGAGTGGATGTCGCGATCGAAGATCGGCACCAGCTGGAGCAGCTCGTCCCCCACCGCGTCCGACAGCTCGGCGATCGCCCGTCGGTCGCGCGCGGCCAGTTCGGCGAGGGCTTCGTACTGGTCCGCCATCTGATCGAAGAGAGCTCGACCGATCTCC
>JBDGRG010000227.1:1151-2333 GCA_042218355.1 Bradymonadaceae bacterium | reverse complement strand
TGCGTGGCGGTCGGCGAAGCTCTGCAGATCGGCGACGGAGAGCTGATCGAGATCGGCCGTCGCGAAGTCGGGCGTGACCTTGTTGACGACGAAGGCGTGAGCTCGTTGATCGAACTCCTCGAGTTGGTCGTCGAAGTGAATCGCCTCGCGGATCCGCCGGGGCGCGGCGCTGGTGACCAGTACGAAGTGGGTCTGTTTGTCGCGGATGATGAACTCGATCATCTCACCGCGTTCCTGCAGCGTCTCCTGCAGGTACTGGAAGGTGTCGAAGAATTCGACCAGATCCTCGACGAAGGACTCGCCCACCAGCCGCGACAGCAGTTTCAGAACTACCGAACCGGGGTCGAAGAGCGAGCCGAAGAAGCCGGTCGACCGCGAGGACTCGGGGAGAAACCACTTGAGGATCCGCCGATCGAAGAACCGGGCCAGGCGCTCGGGAGCGTTCAGGAAGTCGATCGCGCTGGCGGTGGGCGGCGTATCGAGAACCACGAGATCGAAGTAGCCGCCGGTGTAGAGGTCGTGGAGTTTGTCCAGGGCGGCGTACTCCTGCATCCCGTGGAGGGCCGACGAGAGCAGCTGGAAGATCTCGTTGTCGCGTGAGCGCTCGAGGGCCCCTTCGTCGGGAGCGGCCTGCCGGACGAGCTCCTCGAACGTCTTCTCCTGATCGAGCATCATTGCCCACAGTTCCCCGGGATCGTCCGGTTCGAGGGCCTCGAGTTCGATCTGCTGGGGTTGGTTTGTCAGTTCGCCCAGCCCGAGGCTGTTGGCCAGCCGCTTTGCCGGATCGATCGTCAGTACGATGACTTTCCGGCCCATCAACGACGCACGCAGGCCGAGGGCTGCTGCGGTCGTCGTCTTGCCCACGCCGCCGGGCCCCCCGCAGACGACGAGCCGACCCTCGCCGAGGATCGACTCGAGTGGCGAGCCCGCCGCACGTGCGTCGGGAATGGCGTCGCGGTCGGCGTTCATCAGTTTGCTGGCTGGCGGCGGCGGGCGGATGACTTGCTTTTCCCCAGGTACTCGCTCATCCGGTCGACGATCGTCGCCCCGTCGGAGGCGTAGATGACCGGAATGTCGACGACGTCGGATTCGATCCGCCGAGCGAGGTCGCCGGCGTGGTGTTCGTCCCGGTCGTGCCAGCCCAGGGCGAGCACGTTGCCGGCGACGAATCGGTCGAGTGCG
>JBDGRG010000227.1:0-1141 GCA_042218355.1 Bradymonadaceae bacterium | reverse complement strand
GGTCTGTCGATCGTCGGGCCGGGCGAGGGGATCGGTGACCAGTTCGTCGTGGTCGATCGCCTGGACCATCTGCTCGAACTGTTCGCGCTGATCGGGGTCGAGCGGGGAGCGATGGAGCATGTTGAGCGCCACGACCGTCAGCTCCCGGTCCAACTGATTGCGCAGCCCCTGCTCGAGTTCGACGGTCTCGTTGACCGGCATCTGCTCGGGGAGCGCGACGGCGACCAGGGCGGTGCGCGTCGGATCGCGGATGCGGTCGGCCAGCGTCCCGGCGCGATCGGCGATCGGGCCGACCTTCATCAGGTCGACGTAGGTCTCCGGGACGCCGAGGAACGTCACGGCGTGTCCGGACGCGGGGAGGTCGACGATGACCCGGTCCCAGTCGGGATTCTCTTCCGCTCCCTGTTCCAGGTAACGGTCGATCTGGTTGAGAATCGCGAACTCGTTGATGCCGGGGGCCGCATCGAAAAACACCCGAGCGACGCGGTTGTCGACCAGCGTGCGGATGACCTTGCGGCTGGGGAGAAAATCGTGCAGTGCCTCGACGAAACAGGTCGAGGCTTCGAGTTCGACACCGTAGAGGGGAGGATCGACGGCGGCCGGCTCTTCGGAGGGAAGGTCCGTGCCGAGCAGCGACGACATGGCGGAGTAGGTCGCGGTCTCGGCGACCAGCACGCGTTCTCCACGGTCGGCGAATGCGCGTCCCAGCGCTGCGGTCACCGTGCTCTTGCCGACGCCGCCCTTGCCGGTGACGAAGATGGTGCGCTGGTCGTCGAAGTGATCGAGCATGGAGGGACGGCGCCCCCGTGCTGGAAGTTGCGGAGCGGGCTTCGCCGGGTGCCGGCGGACCGGTTCTCGGGCGGGCCGATCCGGTCGTTCGACCGGGTCGGCCCGCAGGGAGGGGCAGGAGTCGAGTTCGCGACCGGAGACGGGAGCGTCAGTCAGCTCTCCACGTCCTCGTCGTCGCCGGTTGCGTCGGCGGCTTCCGCCTCCTCGTCGTCGGCCTCGGACGACTCTTCAGCGAGGGTCTCCTCCTCGTCGCCGGCTTCGGAGGACTCTTCAGCGAGGGTCTCCTCCTCGTCGTCGGCTTCGGAGGACTCCTCGGCGAGGGTCTCCTCGTCCGCCTCGTCGGTCGATGCCG
>JBDGRG010000226.1:27092-40120 GCA_042218355.1 Bradymonadaceae bacterium | reverse complement strand
AGGAGTCCTCGACGGCTCCCTTCAAGCAAGAGACGCTCGTCGCGATGGTACTCGCCGAACGCGGAGACGAGCTGACGAGCGCCGAAGGCCCCCCGTCACAAGACCTCTCGACGGAGACTATCCCCTTTGTGGACGTGCAGCAGTACCTGTCGGATCTCGGGCTGCCGGTCCCGGCGATCGAGTACGTCGACCTCGACCTGGGCGTGCTGCTGCTCGAGGATCTCGGCGACGAAACCTTCGAGGACGTCTATCGGGAGGTCGCGGAAAACGCCGCCCGCGAGAGCAACCCGGGCCCGAACTCGGAGATCGTCGGGCTGTACCGCGGTCCGATCGACCTTCTGGTCGACGCCCAGAGCTCCTTTCTGGCCGACCGACACTCGGAGACGCGACCGACCGAGGAGGCGTGCGTCTGCTGGCGGCGAACGTTCGACCGCGAGACCCTCCGGTGGGAACTGGACCACTACCGGGAGTGGGGATTGTCCGCGCGCCGGGACGACCGTTTGGACGGCTCGACCCGGACCGCTCTCGACGAGCAGTTCGATCGGGTCGTCGACGCGCTCCGCGCTCTGCCGACGATTCCCGTCTTTCGGGACTATCAGTCGCGGAACCTCATGCGTTCGGATTCGACCGAGAACGCCGATCCCTGGGTGCTGATCGACTTTCAGGACGCGCTGGTCGGCCCCTTCGTCTACGACCTCGTCTCGCTGCTGCGAGACTCCTACGTCGAACTCGAGACGACGCTCGTCTCCCGGCTGGTCCAGTACTACACCGAATCCGGACAGACCGCCGACCTTCCCTGGTGCGATGCCCCCGGGGCCGTGTCGCGCGCGTTCCACCTGCAGACGATCCAGCGCAAACTGAAGGACGCCGGGCGATTCGTCTTTCTCGACCGGGAGAAGAACAATCCCGATTTCCTGCAGTACTACGACCGATCGGTTCGATACGTCGACCGGGCACTCGGGGCGCTCGAGGGTTGGGGCGATCTGCGCGAGTTACTCCACGAGGTCGAACCGTCGCTGGACTGACCGCCGGCTGTCCGTCGATCAACGGTCGATGCAGCCGGATACGAGTGAGGAGAGGTCCGAGTCGCCCTCCAGCCGGGTGGACGGCGCTCGTTTCGCGAATCGAGGAATCCACCAGCGCCAACGCCCTCGCCCTCTGGGGGCCTCGATGACGGCGCGGTCCATCATCCAGTCATTCGACCGCTCGACGACTCCATGACGACGCGACGATTGCCATGAGTGACGAGACGACGCCCGCCGCGGGGATGCGCGACTTTCTGCCCGAGGAGATGAGCCGGCGCGGGGCGATCTTCGACACCGTGCGCGACGTGTACGAATCCTACGGGTTCGAGCCGCTCGAGACACCGGCGATCGAGCGGCTGTCGACGTTGCTGGGCAAGTACGGCGAAGAGGAGAAACTGATCTTCAAGATCCTGAAGCGCGGCGAGAAACTCGACCGCGCCCTCGAGGGCGATCCGGACGAATCGGATCTGGCCGACCTCGCGCTCCGTTACGACCTGACGGTGCCGCTGGCGAGGATCGTCGCCCAGTACCAGCAGCAGTTGCCGCAGACCCTCAAGCGCTATCAGATCGAACCGGTCTGGCGCGCCGACCGGCCCCAGAAGGGCCGCTACCGCGAATTCGTCCAGTGCGACGTCGACGTCGTCGGCTCGGACTCGATGGTCGTCGAGGCCGAGGTGACGGCGGCGCTGTCGGAGGTACTGCAGCGGCTGGGGTTCGAGGACTTCCGCATTCACACGAACCACCGGGAATTGCTCCGCGCACTGATGGAGACGGCCGGGGTCGCCGAGGAACTGCGCGACGAGGCGCTGATCGCCATCGACAAGCTCGACAAGGTCGGAGTCGACGGCGTCGCCTCGGAACTAGAGAACCGAGGGATCGACGACGAGGCGATCGATGCTCTGCTGCCGATGCTCGAACGCGAGTCGGACGACGACCGCACCGTTCTCGCGCGGCTCGCCAACCAGGTCGAGACCGAGTCGGGGCAGACCGCTCTCTCCGAACTCGAGACCCTGCTGGACTACGCATCGGGCGGGCCGGCCGCGGACCACCTCCACGTCGACCCGTATCTGGCTCGCGGGTTGGCGTACTACACCGGTCCGATCTTCGAGATCCGACTGCCGGGGGTCGATAGCAGCCTCGGGGGCGGCGGTCGATACGACGAGCTGATCGGGATGTTCACCCAGCAGGAGATTCCGGCGTGCGGATTCTCCCTCGGCGTCGAGCGGATCTACGTCCTGATGGAGGAGCGGGAGATGTTCGCCGAGGAGCGTCCCTCCGCCGATGCACTGGTGACGGTCTGGAACGAGGAGCTGGCGCCGAAGAGCATCGAGCTGGCCGCCGAGCTTCGCAGTGCGGGACTGTCGGTCGACCTCTATCCGAGCGACGACGATCGACTGGGCGACCAGTTCGGCTACGCCGACACCCGCGACATTCCGTACGTGCTGATCCTGGCCCCCGACGAGGTCGAGGAGGGGGTCGTCGCCGTCAAAGACATGGACAGCGGCGAGCAGGTCGAGGTCGACCGCGGGGAGATCGCGGAGGAGCTGGAGGGGCGGCTGGACTGACGATCCCACCGAGCTGGAAGCTCGGTCTACGCACCAGCTACGTAGCCAGAGCATCCCTGCTCTGGCGAGTACGGCGATCGACGCCCCGACACGAGCTGGAAGCTCCGTCGACGGTTCAATCCAATCCCAGCCGCTCGCGCAGCTCCTCCTCGACCGGGTTGTAGTAGTCGGGAGCGCGGTCGAACGCGCCGTCGGCCCCCTTCCCCCCGTCGGGCGGCCGCTCGACGTCGGCGAACAGGCCGTCGGCCAGCGCCTCGAACATCCCTCGCTGGCGGACGTCCTCCAGAAGCTCGGTGGCGTCGGCGAGGACCTGGTGAGCGCGCGAGCGGACGATGCCTCCCTCCCGAAACTCGATCTCGTCAGCCAGCGATCGGGCGTTGTTCATCACCAACTGCGCATTCTCGAGCGCCAGGTAACGGTCGCTCATGTGCGGGGTGTGCATCGCCTCGGTCATCATCCCGAGCAGCTGAATCCCCTGGTTCGTCATTGCCCCGGCGAGGTTGAAGAGCGCGTCCTGGACGTGGCCGCGAAAGATGTTGCCGGTCATGTGTTTGGTGGGCGGCATGAACTTGATCGGTGCGCCCGGGAACAGCTCTCGTGTCAGCTGTGCCTGAGCCAGCTCGAGCAGAAAGCCGTTCTCCAGCTCGGGATCCATCTCCATTGCATGGCCGATCCCGAGTTGTTCGGTCCCCAACCCGCAACGGCGGCCGAGTTGCTCGTTGATCAGCTGGCTGGCGACGACCGTATCGGCGGCTTCGACCGGATCGGCCGTGGTGAGATAGTTGTCCTCCCCGGTGTTGATCACGACGCCGGCATAGGCGTTGATCATGCGGCTGAAGTACTGATCGACGAACGTCCGCTGGGGATTGATGTCGCGAAAGAGGATGCCGTAGAGGGCGTCGTTGAGCATCACGTCGAGACGCTCGAGCGCTCCGAGTGCCGCGATCTCGGGCATACACAACCCACTGCAGTAGTTGCAGAGGCGGATATAGCGACCCAGCTCCTCGCCCACCTCGTCGAGCGCCTCCCGCATGATGCGGAAGTTCTCCCGGGTCGCGAACGTTCCCCCCGACCCGTCGGTCGTCGCCCCCACCGGGACGTAGTCGAGCAGGCTCTGGCCCGTCGAGCGGATGACCGCGACGATGTCGGCGCCCTGTCGAGCCGCCGATTTGGCCTGGACGGCGTCCTCGTGAATGTCACCGGTCGCAACGATGACGTACTTCAGGGGTTCCGGCTGCTCCTCCGCCCGACGGAGCAACTCGTCGCGCCGTTCGACGCGTCGGTCGATGCGATCGAGAGCTCGCTCGGCGAGGCGACCGCCGATCTCGCGGACGCGGTTGGGGGGAAGACGCGGGAGCTGGTAGAGATCCAGCGCACCCGACGCGACACCTTCGGCGACCGTCTTCGGGTCGCGTCCGGTCTCGGCAACCGCCCGCGCGACGGTTCGCGCGATGCCGCTCGACAGCTGCCCCGCACGGTCGGCTGCATCCACGAGGACGTTCGGCAGCGGAACCCCCTCGTCGTCGACGCCGTCGACACCGAACAGCCGCACGACGGTCCGCTCGACGGAGTCGGTCGAGCGATCCCGAATGAACGCGTCCATCCGGTCGGCGACATCCGACGCCGCCGCCCTCGCTCGCTCGACGTCCGCAGGGTCGATTCCGAGTTTGGAAGTCGTCACGGGGCCTGCTCCGACGAGTGAGATTCGCGAGACGACAAAGCAGAGGGCCTGTCGCAACCGGGGCGACCGCCGGCGACACACCGGCCCGGCCGGGAGGTGGGCCTCTCCATCGCGAAACACGTCGGGACCCGAGAGTACATTCCGACCGTCTCGATCCGAATGAAAACACGCTGCCGAGCGAGTTCACCGGTCCGCGTTGCCCCCCCGGTCACGACGTGCTGATACAGGTGCTCATATGTCCCCTCCTGGAGGCCAGAACCTCCCAGCCCGACCAGCTGCCGTCCGAAGGGGCCGCCCCGCCGCCGTGCTGATCTGGATGCGACGACGGTCGACGGATATTGCCCGCCCTGCCCCCCGATGCTCACCGCAGCACCCCTCCATGTCTATGATCGCGGTTCGAGCGGAAAATGTTGCGTCGAATTTGCGTTCCCGTCCCGCTGGCCCCCCGGCGGGCGGTTACGAGGTCCGCAACGGTGCAGATCTGCCGGCGTCCCGCTGTCGCAGTTCGGCCGAACCGTAACGAAGTCGGCGCTCCCCGCCGTATTTCGGTGACTTCAGACGACTGGTCGTATCAGACGACCGCTCAGGAATCCTCGCCGCGGACCTTTTCGCGGGTGTACGACATCTCCTCCTCGGGGAGATCCTCGGTGCCGAAGACGAAGTCCCAGAGCCGCGTGGAGACGCCGTAGCGGAGTTCCTCGTAGTCGGGGTGGAAGTGGTGGGAGATATGGTGGCGTTTCAATCGGCGAAGCCAATCGAAGGGCGTCGGATGGTGATGCACGACGTAGTGGATGACGTCGTAGCACATGTAGCCGAAGGTGAAGCCGGCGTGCCACGCCCACCCGTAGGCTCCCAGGGTGAGCGTCCAGATCCCCAGAAACAGGACGAACAGCGTCAGGCTGACCGCCGGGGGCATGACGAGCCGGTATTTGTCGTCGGGCCAGTCGTGGTGCACTCCGTGGAGGAAGAAGTGCATCGTGTCGCCCCAGTCCCCCTCGGGAATCCAGTGGAACAGCACCCGGTGGAGGAAGTACTCGGTCAGCGTCCACGCGATGGCGCCGCCGACCGCCAGCAGAAGAGAGGTGCCCAGCGCGAGGCCGACAGTCGTCACCGAGTACCAGATCAGGGCGATGCTCGCCGGCAGGTACAGCGTCGGAACCGTCAGCCAGTGCGTACGTGTCAACCGGTCGAGGACCTCGTTGTCGAAGATCCTCGGTGAATCGGGCGTCTCTCCGATGAACATGACATCCTCGTCGTCGGGGGCACTCGTTCCCGGCACCGTCGGCGGACCGCGCGCAGGTCCGCACACGGCCCGCACGGTCGGAGCACGTCAGCGCTCGACGGTCCCTCCGTAGTAGTCCCGGATGATGCGGTTGTAGAGCGTCATCGAGGGATCGAACAGAAACTTCAGCCACAGTGAGGTCAAGCTCTCGTGATAGTGGAGCTCGTCCTCGTACACCTCCGAGGCGATCTCACGGACCTTCGGCAGGTTGTTCCACGGAACCGCCGGGAAGTCGTGGTGTTCGTTGTGGTGGTAGACGTTGAGGGCCAGTTTGTTCATCGGCCCGTAGTAGCTGTAGGTCTCCTGGTCGTCCTCGATGATGAAGTGTTCCTGGATGAGTCGGGCGCTCAGCGGATGCAACCCCATGCTGAACGAGAAACTCAACAGCAGGTACAACAGCGCCCAGCCACCGGCCAGGTAGTAGAAGAGCCCGAGGAAGCCGAACTGGATGATGGCGTTCGTCACCACCCAGCGGTCCCAGAACTCGATCGTTTCGTTTTCCTCGAACTTGCGCGTGCGCAGGGACTGGAAGAGCGGGTAAAACAGCTGCCAGACGACTTTCCGGATGGTCGACCGGCCGACCCACTCGGCCTCCTCGGGTGTCGCCAAGTCGGCGTCGTACTCCGGATCTCCCTGATACAGGTGGTGTTTGAGGTGGTATTTCTTGAAGCTCGACGAGGTCGGGAGCAGTTCGGGAAGATTTGCGATCCACCCGACGACTTCGTTCCACAGCCGGCCGCGGAAGACCCGCTTGTGGGACGCTTCGTGGATGATCGCGTAGGTCGCGTTGTCCAGGAACGCACCGACGAAGTAAGCGGCCAGCAGAAGAACCCACCAGGGCTGAGTCGAGACCCAGACGGCCAATCCGAGCTGCGCACCCACCACCGCGACGCAGATGACAGCCGTCCAGGGATTGGTCTCGAAGTATTCCTTGATTTCGGGGTGTCTCTGGAGCAGCTCCTTGGTGCGGCCCTGGTGCGGTTCGGGATATTCGACCTCGACGAAGCCCAGCTCGTCCGCCTCGTCTCGTTCGGCAACCGTCTCGGAGGCATCTCCGTCGACCGTCGCAGCATCGGCACTCATCGCAGGTCCTCACTCAGTTGGATCCAGTTCTCACCGTCCCCGGAGAAGACACCGTTTCGACAGACACACGAACCGCGGAGCCCACTGAAACGGCGATGTGCCGGGTATCAAGGTCCGGGCGAGATTGCAACACCAGCGGCACGGACGTCGATGCCGGCTGGACCGGCGACAGGGAGCGTCTATCGACGACCCGTCCGCCGGGCCGTCAGTGCGCGATCCCGAGCCGTCCGTCCTGTGTCCCGAAGCCGACGTCGACGGCACCGTCCCCGTTCCAGTCCGCCGCGTGCACCCCCCACGGTTCGTCGTTGTTGTAGTTGCTACCGATGGAGAACTCGTCCCAGGAACGGAACGTCCCGTCGCCCTTGCCGAAGCCGATGGTGAAGTGCTCGTTGCGGCGCTCGCAGAAGACCAGATCGAGATGCCCGTCGCCGTCGAAGTCGCCGGCCGATGCCGCGTTGTGACTGCGGGCAGTCGGTACGTCTCGCACACTGTGCGTGTCGGTCTGCTGGAAGTTGCCGCCCTGGTTGCGGTGGATCTCGAGCCGATCTTGTTCGCGATTCATCGTCATCAGTCCCGGCCGACCGTCGCCGTCCCAGTCGCCCACCCCCAGCACATCCGGGTGGTTGTCGTAGCGCGAGGCGACGGAATCCCGGTACAGTCTCGAACCCACCCGCCCGTTCGAATCGACGTCCCGCACCTCCACGTACGGACGGTCCGGGCTCGAATCGTAATACGTCGTCGCGAGTTCCGCCTTCCCGTCGCCGTCGACGTCGGGCAGCTCGATCTGTGCCCACTGGAAGTAGCTGTCGTGCCACTCGTCGGACTCGGGGAACCTCCCGTTGCCCCGATTCCGACCGATGACGAGCGTCTCGTCACCGGCGGCGACGACGTCCAGATCGTTGTCGCCGTCGACGTCACCCAGCTCGATGTCGGCAGCCGTGTGCCCATCGTTGACGTTCCAACTCCCTTTGGTTCCCTTCGAGAACTTCCCGTTGCCGTCGTTTCGCCACACGTACCAGCTCAGATCGTCGCTGTCCTGCGACCGGCCGCGATCACAGAGGACGATGACGTCGCGGTCGTTGTCCCCGTCGACGTCTCCGATCTCGGGGCTGGCGCAGCGCTCGGCTCTGCTCGTCCACGAATACGTCTGATCGACCGAGAACCCGTCCGTCTGGCCGAAGGCGACCTCGATGTCCGCCGATTGATTCGAACGATAGTCGACATAGACGGCATCCGCGCGGCCGTCCCCGTTCAGATCGCCGAAGTCCATCCCGTCGCGCTTCTGCGTCATCCGCTCGGGGTCGGTGATGTCGAATCCGAATGCACCGACCTCGACGACCATCTTGCGAGTGACCGAGTCGAAACCGTCCGAGACGGTAATCTCCAGCGTATGTTTGCCCTGCTTCTGCTTGCTCGGTCGCCACGTGATGCGGCCGTTCTTGTCGATGGTCGCCCCCGTCTGGGTCTTCAAACTGTAACTGAGGGAGTCGCCGTCGGGGTCGGTCGCCTGCACTTGATACGCCCAGTTCCGCGAGTGACTCAGCGGCGAGGGGTTCCCCTTGTCGCCGAGTTGCAGATTGGAGGCGGGCTCGGTGACCTTGGGAGGCTTGTTCGCTTTGGTACGGATGACTTTGCTCTCGGATCGCACACCGCCGAAGCCGTCGGAGACCTCGACATTGAGGGTGGCCGTATCCGAGGGCGTCTTCGGCGCCATGACCGTGGCGCGTGCGGGCTGGTTTTTATTCTTTTTGACCGACCAACCCTTGCCACTGATGCTCCACGTGTACGAGAGGCTGTCGCGATTCGGGTCCGATGCATCGACCACCGCCGTCGTCCTGCCGTCCCGAGCGACCGGATTCGATCCGACCGTTAGACTCTCGACGACCGGCGCAGCATTCGATTCGGTACTCAGAACCAACTGACGGGTCGTCGTCGCTCCGAACGAATCGGCGACCTCGACGCTGACAATCCCGGTGTCACCGTACTTGTCCGGCGCCTGTACTTCGATGGTCGGCGTCCCCTTGCCCGAGTTGATCGACCAGTCCTTGGGAGTCGACCACGTGTAGCTCAGCTTGTCGCCGTCCGGGTCGGACGCGCCGACCGCCACCGTACTGGTTCCCCCTCGTGCGACCGTCGACGGGGTCGCTCCGAGACTCCCGACCACCGGGGCCCGGTTCGGTTCGGTCGAGACGGTCGCCGACGCTCGAGCAGTCCCGCCGGCCCCGTCGCTGACCTTCACCTGCACGATGCCGGTGCGCCCGGGCTTTTTGGGGGCACTGACGTTCGCACGCGAGGGATCGTTGGGCGCTGCAGTGATCGACCACCCCTTTCCGGAGATGTCCCAGGTGTAGGCGAGGTTGTCGCCGTTCGGATCGCTCGCCCCGACGACGGCGACGATCGTCCCGCCGGCGGCGACGGTCGACGGGGAAGTCGACAGCCCCGAGATGCGAGGGCCGTTGTTCGAACGCGTCGAGACCCAGACCTCCCCGCTCGACTTCGCTCCGGAGGCATCGGAGACCTGGACGGTCACCTTCGCACTCTTGCCGTAGGCTCCGGGAGCGGTCACCCCGGTCGTTTTCGAGCCGGCGTCGGCGATCATCCAACCGCTGGGGGCCGCCCACTGGTACGAGAGGTCCTGGCCCTCCGGATCGGCGGCCTCGACCTTCAGTCCGAGCTGTCCGCCCGGCGCGACCTGGGGAGGCGACGCCGTCACCGCTCGGATCTGAGGGGCCTCGTTCTGCCCGGTCGTCAGCTCGATCGACGAGGAGGCGGTGGCACCGAACTCGTCCTCGACTTTGATCGCGATCGACGCCGACTCGCCGAAGTCCTCGGGCGCAGTCACCTCGGTGCGCAGTGCTCCGGACCGTGCCACCGACCACTTGTCGGGTGCGCTCCACTCGTACGTCAGCGCATCGCCGTCGGGATCGGAGGCGACGACGGTCAGGGTGGCCGTGCCGCCGGGGGGCAGCTCACGGTCGGTCGCCCGCAGGTCTCGGATCGACGGCGCCCGGTTCCCGACGGTCCGGACGTCGAGACTCTCGCGGGCGATTCCGCCGTTGCCGTCCTCGACGCGGACCTGAACCTCGCCGCGAGCCCCGAACTCGTCAGGGGCCTTCACCGTGGCGGTATTCGACCCCTTCGAGGACTCCTCGACCGTGAATCCCCCGGTCGTCGAGAAGAGATACGTCAGCTCGTCCCCGTTCGGATCACTGGCCTGAACCTCGATCGACACCGTCCCGCCCGGCTTCAACTCCGTCTTCCCGGCCGACACGGCCTCGATCGTCGGCGCGCGGTTCTCCGCCTGGAGCTTCAACTTGCCGACGTCGGTCCGCCCGCCGCCGCTGAGGTCGACCGTCTTGCTGACCGGCTGGTAGCCCTGCTTTTCGGCGGTCAGCGTCTTCTTTCCCTTCTCGATGCCCGCGAGGACGAACTTACCATCGGCCGGCGTCCGGGTCGCCACCCGACCCACCCGCACGAGCACTCCCGAGGCGTCGTCGGGCGAGTCCGACAGCTGGACCGTGCCCGCGACGACCGCCCCGGAGGACCCTCCGCCCCCGCACGCAGCCACGAGCGTGACGCCGACCAGGCCGACGAGCGCACCAACGATCCTCGAATACGCGGTTGTCGACATGGCGTCCTCCAGACCCTTACTGGAACAAATCCTCGAGTCTCGTCCGCGTCGGACTCGAGCCACGACAGACTCGATACCGTCACGCGTGAGATGCTATCGGAGATCGGACGACGTGTCGACCAGAGGATCCCGGGGTCCGACGGGCACCACGCGGAGTTCGAGCGGGCGCATCGAGCACACCGGTCGAGCAGAGACCGCCACCGTACAGCCGACGCCCCGGGGTTGGAGTGCGGTGGAACTCGGCCGGCCAGCACGGCGCGCACCGACCGCTGTTCCTCCACGCACCACCGCGGCAGTCTTCCGCGGCGTCATCTCCTCGCGGGCCGGGAGGGCTGCGACGGATGCGCTCTCAGCTGGTTCCGGGGGCTCCAGACGCAGACCCGCCGGACCGTCGCCCTCCGAAGCGTCGCGTCCGGCGTCAATACGCGATCCCGAACTGGCCCTGCTCGTTGGAGATGAAGACATCGGTCGCACCGTCGCCGTTCCAGTCGTGGGCGTAGGCCGACCAGACGTCGTGCCCGCCGTACGTTCCAGGGAGCTTGAACGTCTGGAACGACTTCAGTGTGCCGTTGCCCTTTCCGAACGCAATTTTGAATTCGGCGTTGCGATTGACGGCCTGCACGAGGTCGGCGCGGCCGTCGGAGTTCAGGTCCCCGATGGTCGCCATGTTGTCCAGATGCTCACTCGACGCGACGTCGTCGACCTTCCGCTTGTCGACGGTCACCTGAAAGGTCCCTCCGGCGTTGCGGACGACAGTCAGTCGGTCCGAATCGCGCTCGATCACCGCGATGCCATCGAACGTGTCCCCGTCGAGATCACCGACGGCCATCGTATCGGGTGACTCGTCGTATTTGCTCTTTCCGACGGCGCGCCGACCGTACAGCCGGTTGCCGACGGCGCTGCTCCCGGTCAGCTCTCGAACCTCGACATACCCCTTGTCCGGCGCTTCGTCGCCGTATCCCACTGCGACCTCCGATGTCGAATCACCGTCGAATTCCCCCAGCTCGACCTCCTCGAAGCGGAAATCGCTGTCGTGCCACTCGTCGACCTTCGACAAGCCCCCGCTCCCGCCGTTCCTGGCAGTGACGAGCGACTCCTCGCCGATGGCGACGGCGTCGAGATCCTGGTCGCCGTCGATATCACCGAGTTCGACGCCCTTCGCCTGGTCCCGGCTGCGCTTGGTCTTCCAGGTTCCCTTCTTGCCCTTCGAAAACGTCCCGCCGCCGTCGTTCAGCCAGACGTACCAGTTGAGGTGGTCGTCGGAACCGGCACCGGTCTCGCACACCAGAAGGACATCGACGTCCTTGTCGCCGTCGACGTCGCCCGTGGCGGGAGTGGTACAGTTCCCGGCGGCCTTCTGGTGGTCGTACACCTTCTGAACCTTGAAGCCGTTCGAGTTCCCGAAGGCGACCTCCATGTCGGCTCCGTTCTGCGAATCGTACTCCAGCCAGACCGCATCCATCCACCGGTCGCCGTTCAAACGGGCGAACTCAGCCAGCTGCGTCCTCGAGGCCACTCTGGCCGGTTTCGTGTGGGCGAATTGAAACTTGCCGACTGACACGACGAGCCCCCGTTCGACCGTGTCGTGACCGTCGCTGACGGCGATGCGAAAGACGTGTGTCTTGCCCTTGTCCGCCTTGTCGGGCCGCCAGGTGATCCGTCCCGTCTTGTCGATCGATGCCCCGGAGGGTTTGGCCTTCAACTTGTAAGTCAGTGAATCGCCGTCGGGGTCGCTGGCCTCGACCTGGTAGGCGAAGTTCCGCGAGTGACTCAGCGGCGAGGGATTCCCCTTGTCGCCCGGCTTGAGGTTCGACGCGGGTTTCGACCATCGCCGACCTCGACCGTCAGTTTGCCGGTGACGGCCGGGTCGCGCGGGGCCTGCACCGTCGCCTGACTCGGATTCTTGTTCGATTTGCCGACCGACCATCCCTTTCCGGCGATCGACCAGCTGTAGTCGAGCGAATCTCCGTCGGGATCGACGGCGACGACCGTCGCCCGAAAGCTCGCCCCCCGGGCGACCGGCGAGGACGGCACGTCGAGCTTTTTGATCGTCGGCGGTTGGTTGGACACCGTCCCGAGGACCAGCTGCCGGCTCGCCGTCGCCCCGTGCGGATCCGAGACGTCGACGGCGACGACGCCCGTCCGCCCGAACTTGCCGGGAGCTCGAATCTCGACCCGCGGGGTCCCCTGACCGGAGACGATCTTCCAACTGCCGCTGACGGACCACGTGTAGTTCAACTTGTCGCCGTCGGGATCGGTCGCTCCGACGGCAACCGAGGTCGTCCGATCCGGTCGGAGTGCCGTCTGACCGGCCCCGAGACTGTGGATGGCCGGAGCGCGATTGGGCGCGGTCGAGACCGTCGTCGATGCGGTCGCCTTCCCGCCGGCGCCGTCGGAGACGACGACCTTCAGAAATCCGGTCGCCCCGGGGTTGGACGGAGCCGTCACCGTCGCACGGGCGGGGTCGTTGGAGGACGTCTGAACCGACCACCCCGATCCGCTGACGCTCCAGGCGTACGAGAGCTGGTCGCCGTTCGGATCGCTGGCGCTGACGGTCGCCGAGATGGTCCCTCCGGCCTCGACGGTCGAGGGCGAGGTCGACAGCCCGCCGACGGTCGGTCCGTCGTTGGAGGACGTCGAGACCCAGACCTCGCCGTTTGCGGTGGCTCCCGAACCGTCGGTGACCTCGACAGTGACGACATCCCGAACGAGACGGACGTCGTCGGCGGCGCCGGGCGCGACGGGGGAGACGGGAGAGACG
>JBDGRG010000226.1:14865-27082 GCA_042218355.1 Bradymonadaceae bacterium | reverse complement strand
CTCGACAGTGATCTTCGCCGTCGCTCCGTAATTCGCCGGCGCCGTCAGCGTCGTCGACTTCTTCGTCGCGTCGGCGAACGACCAGTCCTTCGGGGCACCCCACTGGTAGGAGAGCGACTCACCCTCCGGATCGGAGGCCTCGACGTTCAGGCCCGCCGTCCCCTGAGGGGCAACCTGCGGCGGCGTGACCTCGACGGCGCGGATCCGCGGCGCTTCGTTCTCGCCGGTTCGCAGGGTAATCGATTCGCTCGTCGACTCGCCGAACTCGTCCTCGACGCTCACCTCGACGGTCGCCTCCTCGCCGAACGCGTCGGGCGCGGTGATTTCGGTCCGAAGCGAATCGGTCTCCGACAGCGACCAGGCATCCGGAGCACTCCACGTGTACGTCAGCTCGTCGCCGTCCGGATCCGACGCGACGACCGCCAGCGATGCCGTCTCACCCGGTTTCAACTCGGTCCGGCTCGCGCGAAGATCCTCGATTCTCGGCGCGCCGTTGTCGCCGGTGCGCACGGGGGCGCCCGCCTGGGTACTCCCGCCGTTTCCGTCCGACACCGTCACCCGCACGAGCCCGCGAGCTTCCAGCTGGTCGGGGGCGGTGACCGTCGCCTGGTTCGGGGGATCCGACGAGGATTCGACCGAAAAGTCGCCCGTCGCCGAGAACTCGTAGGTCAGCTCGTCGCCATCGGGATCGGTCGCATCGACCGTCAGCGTCGTCGTCCCCTTCGGATCGAGCTCGCTCTCGGCCAGCGAGACGGCATCCACCACCGGAGACTGATTCTCCGCCTCGAGCGTCACGGTCCCGACGTCGGTCCGACTTCCACTTCTGATCTGGACGGTCTTGCTGACCGGGTCGTAGCCCTCCTTGCGGGCGGTCAGCGTCTTCTCCCCTTTCTCGAGCCCCGCCAGGACGAACGTTCCGTCGGCAGGGGTACGGGTCGAGACCTGCCCGACCTGCACGAGCACCCCGGAGGCATCGTCGGGGGAATCGGAGAGCTCGACGGTTCCGCTGACCGCTCCCCGCTCGAGTTTCTTCCCTCCGCCACCCCCGCAGGCGACTGCAAGCGAAGCCAACACGGCCCCCGCGAGAGCGACCGACGAACGAAGGACACGCGACGTTCCACACATGGCACACACCCGGTCGGGTTCACCCTGAGACATCGCTGAGAACGCACTCACCTGGATCATTATCACGTGCGTCACCGTGTAAAGCCCCGACTGGGTCGGATGTGGATTTTGCAGAGCGAGTCCACGGCTGCGGACGGACCGCGCCCGGCCGACCCGATGTCACGCGTGGAGGAGGGTGGATGGACGGATGGACGAGACCTGGCCCGTCGAACTCATCTGGGCCGGGACGTCAGCTGCGTCACCGTGCATCCCCCGTCGGCCTCGACATCGATCACGTTCAGACACTGGTAGACGTGGAACCCACCGGGGCAGCTGAACGGATGGCCTCGCCAGCGGTAGCCGACGGGCATCACCTCGTGCTGATGGCCGTGCAGAAACATCGCCCCCGGATCGACCGTGTCGATCACGTCGAGCAGCGGCTCGATGCCCTCGACGGGATCCATCAGACCGGCAAAATCACCGGTGGGCGGTTCGTACCAGTCGTCGGTGACGTGGTGGTGGAGGAGGACGAAGACGCGCCGTCCCCGAAGCTCGTTCAGACGCGACTCGACCCAGTCGACGACCTCGGGATAGATCCGCCCGACCGTATTCGGAAGCCATCGCTCGAACAGATGGGGGTCGTCGGGCCGGCGATTGGTGTCGATCTCCAGCAGCGCCAGCTCGTCGCCGAGCTTTTTGATGCGAGCCTCTCCGGGCGCGACGACCGGGAAAAACTCCTCCATCGAGGTGTCGTCGAGATGACTGTACAGGTTGAACCGGTCGTGGTTGCCGGCGACGACCGACAATCGGTCCTCCCCCCACCACTCGGCGAGTTCGAGCGCCGCCCGGACGTCGACGAACTCGCGAGCCAATCCGCAGTGGACGAGGTCGCCGGTCATGACGAGGTGGTCGACGTCGAGATGGTGCAAGCCGACGAGCGTCTTCTTCAACAGGTTGACGTACCTCGCCCGGTCGCCGCTGTAGTCGTGGCCGAACTCGTTCGAGATGGCCGATATCTCTTTGGAGATACTCCCGATCGACCCGTGCTCACGCATCAGATCGAGCAGGCGACCGACGAGGTCGGTCTCGGAGGGGACGTGCGGATCGGTCAGATGGGCGATCCGATGGACCGTGGACTCGGGGCGTTCGAGCACGTGCGGTCGCGCCCGGTCCGACGCTCCCTGCCAACGGAAGAACGCCTCGCTCACGGCGACGCTCCCTCCGCCCGGCGGGGGACGGCGACGGTGCGCTCCCAGTCCGGATACTTCCTGGCCAGAAAGCGATCCGTCAGGACCGCGCGGGCCGCTTCGCCCGTGTCGTGGACGAGCGCCAGCCCCGCGACGGTTCCCCACATCAGTCCGCCGAACCGGATCACCAGGCGGCGGTGCAGCGACGGTCGGGACCGTGTGACCTGCTCGGCCACCCGGCCGGTGGTCTGCGCGGCGAACAGCTTGGCCGCGGTTCGGCCGTCGCCGCGGACGAGCTGGTGGGCGACTTCCGCGGCGACCCGTTCGGCGAGTCGGTCCGCTCGCGCCCCGCTGAGCGCCTCTCCCACCAGCGACGCTCGGGCGACGTACCGGGCCAACTCCGGATACGGATCGAGCTCGGCGTCGGGAGCCGGCCCGAAGAGAGCCACGCGCAGGACGTCGTCGATCAGTTCCGGGGACGTCCGTGGGTCGAACCCCCAGTACCAGGGGAATCGGGAGGCGAGGTCGAGTGCGATCCCCAGACAGAGTGGGGTCCCCGCCAGACTCGCGGCCGGGATCCCGGCGAACTCCGCGAGACTCGCACCTGCCCCGACCAGCCCCGCCAGCGCCGTTCGGACTCCGTGATCCGGACGCGCGACATCGACGACCGTATCCGCCCCGATGTCGACGACGTCCTCGAAGTCGACCACCGAACTGCCGGCCCGATCGAAGAGGTCGACGACGTCGCCGCGCCGGTCGACCGACGCGATGCGCCGGACCAGACGTCGCATCAGTTCGGCCGCCGTCTCGATCCGCGACTCGTCGAGGCCCCAGCGCACACGCTGCGAACTGATCCGACGCAGCAGCCCCCGCATCCAGCGCGTCGTATTCGCCGCTCGCCCCTCGACATAGTATCGAACCGCGGCGGCGGCGTCCTTGTCGGCGATGTCGAGCTCGACCCCGGCGACCGAATACGTCAGCCCGTGGAACCCACGCTGATAGTCCGAGACTGCCAGATACTGTGCGACAGTCTCGCGGTCGGCGAACGGGTTCGTCGACCAGTCGAGCTGCTCGTGTCGATGCTGGACCAGCCGTCGCGCGTGGGGTTCGATGTCGAAGGTGTGGACGTAGAGACCGGTCAACCAGTCGATCACCGGCCCCGGAGACGCTGCGTCCTCCGCCTGCCGAAGCGCCCGACGCAGTCGGACCCGTCGCGGACCGATCCGCAGCGGCGACCGCCGCACCGCCATCGATTCGAGCAGACGGACGGCACGCCGGGGATTCGCCGAGGCCGCCCGTCGGACCTCGTCGAGGAGGCGACGCCGAGCCCAGCGTCCATCCTCGGTCGACCGGTCGAAACGCTCGAGGTGGAGCTCGTACAACTGCTCGATGCGATCGACGTCGGCCTCGTAGCGGCGTTCGTCGTGGTAGGCACGGAGACGTCGGACCGACTCTCCGGCCGCCGCCCGCCGTCGCAGCACCGCACGGACCGGCCGCTCGAGCCACGCATGGCGCAGCCGTCCCCCCGCGGCAGCCTCCGCCATCAGCTCGAACCAGGGGAGACAGGTCTTCCCCCCGCGATCGACCGCGCGGTCCGTGGCGTACAGGAGATCCTCGTCGTCGGTTCCCCCTGGCCAGCGACCGAATCGGTGTCCCAGCATCAGTGCCCCGATCAGGGTCGGCACCTCCCAGAACGCCGAGCCGAGCTGGCGGCAGGCCAGCCGATACAACCCCCGATCGAGATCGGCCCGAAAGCGTCCGCCGGCGATCGAACGGCCGACGAGCCGGTCGAGCCAGGCACGATCGTGGGGGAGCGGAGACCGCTCGAGTGCCGCAGCGGCGCGCTCTCGGAGCTTCGGCTGTTCGGCGTGATACCAGAGTGCCACGGCCGCCGTCGCCGAACGAGGGGGCAATTGACCGGCGCACGCCCCGCCGGTCGTCTCGGCGAGGATCGCCAGTACCCAGCGTTCCCCCTCGTCGAGCCGGCCGAATTGTCCGGAGTTCAACAGCGACCAGAGCGGATCCGTCGTCAGGGCTCGACGGGTCCGCAGCGAGGCGGAGTAGTCGAGCCGCCGCGCGAGCCACAGAGCGATCAACTTCCGGCGCTGCTCGGGTCGATCGGCGAAGTCGCGCGAACAGACCGCCAGCAGTCGATCCCCCGACACCTCGCCGAACGCCCCCCAGCGGCGGCGGAGTTCCTCGTCGAGCAGACTCGGCATGCGGACCCTCGCGGCAGTCGATCCCGGCGCTACGGACGCTCCACGGGCTCGGGCGACTTCCCCTGCTCGAACCGGTAGCGCGCGTTGGCGGGCACCGTGAAGCGCTGGGTCGTCCCCTGTCGGTCCGGCCACGTCACCTCGACGTTCGCACGGCACCGACCCCCGAGTCCGAATTCCAGCGTCTTCGCGTGCTGCATCCCGTAGTGGCCGTGGCCGCCGTCGACCTCCGACGCCCGCACGCCGGAGGGCGTCTTCACCTCGACCCGCGCGCCGACCGCCGACCGGTTCGAGCCCTCCCCTCCGACCAGATGGAACTGGACCCAGTTGTTGCGTTCCCCGACGCGATTCTCGAACAGCCGGATGTGCGACTTCTCGGGCGGATAACAATGATCGCCCTGGTCACACCGAAATCGATTGTGCCCGAGGACGACGTCGACGTCGCCGTCGCGATCGAAGTCGGCCAGCGCGATGCCGTGGCTGCTCTCGTGATCGATGCCCGGCTCGAGTCCGACCTTCTCGAACGTCCCGTCGGCGGTCTGATGCCAGAGATGAGCACGTGTGCCGGGATAGTCGGTCGATCCGATCAGGACGTCCGGCCGACCATCGTTGTCGAAATCGAAGACGGCCGCGGTGATGTCGCCGTCGTGCCAGTTCAGTCGATCGTGTTTGCGTGTCAGTCCGGTCGCCTCGTTGCCGGGGCGGACGAACTGGATCGTCCCGCCGTCGGTTCGGTTGTAGAGCACCTCGCTCGGATCGCTGGACGACCCGACGTCCCAGTGGACGATCTCGGCATTCAGCAGGTCGAGCCGCCCGTCGGTGTCGACGTCCGCACAGACGGTCGTGCCGGTGTTTCCGCCCAGGCGAAACGGTTCACGCCCGATGCGATTGTTCCAGCGGAACGCGTCCGACTCCGATGCGCACGGAATGTACTTCGGATCCGGGACGTCCCCGCACCCGGCGTCGTCCGGATTGTGCTTGCACCAGCAGCGCGCCGACTCGTTGTCCGACCAGTCCGTGCGGTCGTCGTAGGCGTAACCCGACGAGACCGAGACGTTTTCGTACGCGACGTCGCCCCCGCTTCGGGTCGCCCGAAAGAGGTGGTTCGGAGCCCGTCCGTAGGAATTGGCCAGCAGCTCGGGCCGTCCGTCGTCGTTCAGATCGCAGGCATTCGATCCCCAGGCGCGACTGTGCGCTCGTCCCTGGTTCAGCGCCTCCAGATTCAGGCCGACGGCCCCCGCCCACGACTTCGTGTTCAGCCCCACTTCCCCGGTCACTTCCACGAAGGTTCCGTCGCCCCGACCGCGGTACAGTCGATCCTGTTTGGCGGGAGAACCCTTCCCCTCGTACTGCGAGATCCACAGATCGACGTTTCCGTCGCGGTTGTAGTCGACGAAGCTCGCACCGGAGGGCATGTCGACCCGGTCGGCGTGGCGGACGGGGTTGTCCATCGGGCCGAGCTCGAACGTCCCGTCCCCCTGATTGAGCATGATCTCCGCCGAATTCTCCAGTTCCCCCTTGGGATTCTTCTTGTTGAAACCGGTGTAGGCGTCGACATCGCCGTCGTTGTCGACGTCCGCCCATGTGACGACGACCGCCGGTCGACCGATGTCCGGGTCCCCGGAGACTCGGGACTTCAGCAATCCCGATTTGCGTGTGACGTCCTCGAACCCCTCCCCCTTCTGATTGCGCAGCAGCCAGACCCGCCGCTTACCGTCCTCGGAGAAGTCGTTCGGCTTGCTGCCACCGCGGCGGGCGATCAGATCGGGCCATCCGTCGCCGTCGATGTCGGCGACCGACAGCCGGACGCCGCGCGGATCGACCGTCTGGGGGATCCCCCATTCGGAGCTGACATCGACGAACGCCGTCTCGCCCGGCGACCACCGCTCACCCGACCGACACGACGAGCGGTCGTCGACCCGACACGTAAACGACCCGCGGTCGCAGGTCGTCCCGGGGGCACAGATCGTCTCGCCACACGTGCAGCGTCCCTCGTCGGTGTCGCGAACCATGTTGCGGGGGCAGTCGCCGCCGATCGAGGTCGGCGAGGACCCGCCCGACCCGCAGGCTCCGACGAGCAGCCCTGCGGTGAGGAGAAGCGCCGCTCTATTGCCATCGATCATGGCTGCCGCCCTCGATCGGGGGAAGTTACCGGGCGCCGGTCTGCCGGACCTCGATTCGCCGAGCCGACGATCGCACGATCGAGCACCGTCTCGTCACCCCCCCCCGAGACGGCACGAACCCGCCAGTCACACCCCCTCGCTGTCCCCGATCCCCGCGTTACAGCAACTCGTCTCGGAGCTGATCGGCGCGACCGGTGCTCTCCCAGGAAAACTCCGGACGCCCGAAGTGGCCGTACGCAGCAGTATCCTGATAGATCGGCCGGAGGAGATCGAGCGAGTCGATGATCGCGTCGGGGGTCAGTGCGAAGTGCTCCCGGACCGCCCCCTCGATCTCACCCTCGGGCACGCGCCCGGTCCCCTGGGTGTCGACGTTGACGCTGACCGGCTCGGCGACGCCGATCGCGTAGGCGAGTTGAACCTCGCAGCGCGAGGCGAGGTCGGCAGCGACGATGTTTTTGGCGATGTGCCGGGCCTGGTAGGTGGCCGACCGGTCGACCTTGCTGGGATCCTTGCCGCTGAAAGCTCCGCCGCCGTGCCGGCCCATCCCGCCGTACGTATCGACGATCACCTTGCGGCCGGTCAGCCCCGCGTCCGCGCTGGGACCGCCGCTGACGAACCGTCCGGTCGGATTGACGTAGAAATCGGTCTCCTCGGCGAACAAATCCTCGGGGATGACCTTCTTGATGACCGTCTCCATGACGGCGTTCTCGACGTCGTCCCGACTGACCGACTCGCGGTGCTGAGTCGAGACGACGACGGCATCGACCGCGACCGGCTCGTCGTCCTCGTAGCGGACGGTCACCTGACTCTTGCCGTCGGGTCCGAGGAAATCGACGTCCCCCGACCGGCGGACGTCGGCCAGTCGCTCGACCAGACGATGAGCGAAGACGATCGGCATCGGCATGTATTGGTCGGTCTCGTCGCAGGCGTATCCGAACATCAAGCCCTGGTCGCCCGCCCCCTCGACGCCACCCCCTTCGTCGTTGACGCCGAGACGAATGTCGCGCGACTGCTCGTCGATCGCGGTCATCACCGAGCATGTCCGATGGTCGAATCCCCACTCCGGATCGTCGTACCCGATGTCGTTGATCGTCGACCGGACGATCTCGGGCATGTCGACGTACGCACTCGTCGTGATCTCCCCGAAGATCAGCGCGAGTCCGGTGTTGACCATCGTCTCGCAGGCCACACGCGCGTCCGGATCCTTCTCGATCAACGCATCGAGTATCCCGTCCGAGATCTGGTCGGCGATCTTGTCGGGGTGGCCGGCGGCGACGGACTCGGAGGTGAAGATCGAATCTCTCGACATACGATGCCTCGGTGTTCGGAGAACGAAATATCGGTACCAACAACGGAATCGCCGCCCGAGACGCCGTAGACGGCGTCGCGGAGCGTCGAGTCGAGCGCGGCGCCCGGCTTGTAGCGGGTCGACAGCGTGGGGACAACCCTGCCGACGGACTCCCGACGGCGACGAGAGGTCCGGCTCGCCGTCGGATCGTCGATGCCCGCCACGGCGAGGCGCTCCGTCCGGTCTTCTTCGACCCCCGGCCGGAACGGTTCGCCCGGCCCGATTTACTCCGCGGCGGCCGGGGCGCGGTCGACCAGCTCCCCCAGCAGGGTGTGACTGGTGCAGTCGTCGACGGCGACATCGACCAGATCCCCCGGCTCGACGGAGCCGTCCGCGGGGCGGGGAAAGACCGTGGTCTTGAAATCGTCCGTGCGCCCGCTCAACTCCCCGGAGTCGCGTTTGCTCTCGCCCTCGACGAGCACCTCCTGGATGGTTCCGACGCGCTGCTCGAAGATCTCGCGGCTGATCGACTCCTGGAGTTCGATGATCGTCTGGAGCCGCTCGTTCTTGACCTCGTCGGGGACGTCGTCCTCGAGTTCGCGCGCCGCGTACGTCTTTTCGCGCTCGGAGTACTCGAACATGTAGGCGAAATCGAACCGGAGGTCCTCCATCAGGTCGACGGTCTTCTGGAAGTCCTCCTCGGTTTCGCCCGGAAACCCGACGATGACGTCGGTCGACAGCGCCAGGTCCGGAATCGTCCGTCGCATCCGTTCGACCAGATCGCGGTACTCCTCGACGGTGTAGCCCCGACGCATCCGATCGAGCAGACGGTTCGACCCGGATTGAACCGGGAGATGGACGTAGCTGCAGACCTCGTCGTACTCGCCGATGGTGTCGATCAGCTTGGGCGAAAAGTCGACGGGATACGGAGAGGTGAATCGAATCCGTTCGATCCCCGGAACACCGGCGATCTCACGGAGCAGGTCGGCAAAATCGGTCTCCTCGTAGCGATAGGAATTGACCGTCTGTCCCAGCAGTGTGACCTGTTTGTAGCCCGCTTCGCCGAGTTCCCGGCACTGACGGAGAACCTCGTCGGGGGGAACGCCGCGCTCGCGGCCCCGGGTGAAGGGGACGATGCAGAACGTGCAGAACTTGTCGCATCCACGCTGGATGGTCACCCAGGCGCCGACGCCGTCCTGTCGGCGTGGAGAAAACTCCTCGTAGACCTCGTCAGTGTCGAGCTTGACGTCGATCACCGGGTCGGCGTTCTCCCGGACCGCCGATGCGATCAGCTGCGGGAGCCGGCGGTAGGCATCGGGACCGACCACCAGGTCGACGTAAGGGGCCTGCTCGAAGATCTTCTCGCGGAGATTCTCGGCCATGCAACCCGTGACGCCGAGCACGACGTCGGGATCGTCGTGTTTGTACTGGAGCAGCTGGGAGAGCCGACCGAACACCCGGTCCTCGGCGTTCTCGCGGACGGCGCACGTGTTGACCAGGATGACGTCCGCTTCTTCGAGCGAGTCCGCCGACGCGAAGCCCGTGTCCTCGAGGATCCCCCCCATCAGCTCGCTGTCCGCCAGGTTCATCTGACAGCCGTAGGTCTCGATGTAGACGCGACGGCCCTCCCCCTCGGCGTCGGGCATCGAGTTGAACCCCCCGTCGTTGGCGTTCGGATCCTGGATCGGCCGCGAGGCGTCGGAACGACTCATGGACTCGGTCGGACGTCGAATCGCTGGATGTCGTTGCGAGCTACCCGCGAGCGAACGGGACGCGCGGGTAGATGTAGGATGTAGATCGCGCCGGCATGAAATCACGCACCCGGTGGGTGCCGTGTGCCCCGCGAACGGCGCGCGGCGCACCCGCCCCCGTCCCCTTCATCCTTCTCCCTTCTGCCTTCTGCCCTCTCCCTTCTGCCTTCCTTATGCCGTCTCCTTCAGCTCCTTGAGGATCTGTTTGACCACCGCCTTCAGCGTCTCGAAGACGCCGGGCCCGTCCGGTGCGATCGCACAGGCCTCGAAATCCGGGTACTTCCCCTCGGGGTTGAGATCCTCTCGAAGCTCCTCGACGGGCATTTTGTTGTCGAGGTCGCGCTTGTTGTACTGGATGCAGAACGGAATCTTGTCGATGTCGTAGTCGTAGAAGTCGAGATTGTCGTGGAGGTCCTCCATCGAGATGATGTTCGCCTCCTTCCGGGGGCGCTGCGAATCGGCGATGAAGATGATCCCGTCCGCCCCCTTGACGATCAGCTTGCGGCTCTCGCTGTAGAACAGCTGGCCGGGGACCGAGTACAGGTGCAGCCGGGTCTCGAAGTCGCGGATCGCCGGCAGGCTGAGCGGCAGAAAGTCGAAGAACAGCGTCCGCTCCTCCTCGGTCTCCAGATTGACCAGTTTGCCGCGCGCCTCGGGATTGGTCCCCTGATAGATGTGCTTGATGTTGGTCGTCTTTCCGGACAGTCCCGGTCCGTAGTAGACGATCTTGAGGATGATTTCGCGCTGGGCGTAATTGATGAACGACATGAGCGTCTCTCTGTCTGTTCGAGCGCGACGTCTGCCCGGGCTCCTGTTTCGTCCGACCGCCCAGCCGACCGCCGTCGGCGATCCGAGGCGGACGGGGCGAGCTGCGGACCGGCGGCGCCGACGCGAGTCGGACCGTCCGCCGATCGACGCGGCGATCAGAAGGTATCGCTGACGATGTCGTCGAGTTCCTCGTCCGAGATATCCCCGAAGATATCGGGGCTTTCGTCGTCGTCGGATTCGCGCTTCTCCTGGAGCGAATCCAGTACGTCCTCCATCTCCGCGTACGCCCGCTTGACCCGCAGGCGCACCAGACCGAGGCTCGACCGCTCGCCGAAAATGACCACCAGAATCAGCTCGTCGCGGACGACCGAGATGTGGACGTTTTTCTCCTCGCCCTCGTGGAAGTGGACGGGAAACCGGTCCTCGCCGAGCATGTCCGCGATGCCCCCGGTCGCGGCCGCAGCTCCAGCGACCAGCGACGAGAGGCTGGTCGTCTCGATCCCGTCGGTATCCCCCCCGGACGTGATCAGTTGACCGTCGGTATCGATGATGAAGATCGCGTCGGCCAGCGCATCTTCGACGAGACGAACACAGATATTCTCCAGCCGATCGTGCTCTTCCTCGTAGATAACCTGACCAGCGACCATTCCGGATACTCCTCCTCGTGGTACGACGGAAGCGGGCTGGCAGCTGTCCGACCGCAATTCGACTGCGGCCCCGACCGGGTGCCGCACCCGCTCGTCCACCCCGATCGCGAACCGACGCCCTCCATCTGTAGCACACCAACCTGACTCGGTGCAATTTGACTCGGGGCCCGGCGAGCGGGTCTGCTCGGAACCCGCGAGATTCGGACTGGAACGATTGTTGCCCAAACGGGGCGACGTGTTCAGAGGGAAAAAGGGGAGAGGGAGAAGGGAGAGCCGGCCGGCGGTCCTTTCGGGCCGCCGGTTGCCCTGTCGAAAAGTACCCGGCGGTTTGAACCGCCGGGGACACCGGTCGACGAACCCCCCGGTGACCGTCACGGGATCGGGTCGGAGAGGGGCGGTGACTCCACAGCTCCCCCAGAGAGGCCCCACCCTGTCCCCCTGACACCGCTGCGACCGATCACTCGTGAACGCACCCGACCCTCCCCCCACGCTTGGCAAACACCGGTCGGGATGTAACGTAGGGGTCGTGGCAGAAGACGAAGGTTCGACGGTGCGAGCAGAGGGGCGACAGGCTCGTCTACCCCGAATCCTCGCCGAATCGACCGTCGCAGAGGCCGCTCGATGGGTATTCAGGACAAGATCGAACAGTTCGAGAGCGACGGACTGCCCGTCGGAAAGGGCTGGATCGCCGCGGCCATCGCCGGCGGACTGGTGCTCTATCTGGTGTCGTCGGTCTTCTTCCAGGTCGGCACCGACAGCGTCGGGGTGGTCCTCCGCTTCGGGAAACCGGTCCGCCAAGTCGGTCCGGGCCTGCACTTCAAACTGCCGATCGGACTCGAAGAAGTGCGGTACGTGCCGACCCAGCGTCAGCAAAAAGTGGAGTTCGGGTATCGCACCGAACGCGCCGGCGTGAACACCTCGTACAGCAAGCGCGACTTCAGCAAGGAGTCGCTGATGCTGACCGGCGACCTGAACGTCGTCGACGTTCAGTGGGCCGTCCAGTACCGCATCGCCGACGCCAAGAAGTACCTGTTCAAGGTCCGAAACACCCGGGATACCTTCCGTTACATGAGTCAGGCGGTCATGCGGGAGGTCGTCGGCGATCGGACGGTCAACGAGGTGTTGACCATCGG
>JBDGRG010000226.1:5628-14819 GCA_042218355.1 Bradymonadaceae bacterium | reverse complement strand
CCAGGACGTCACGCCGCCCGATCCGGTCAAACCCTCGTTCAACGCGGTCAACGCCGCCCAGCAGAAGAAATCCCAGCTGATCAACGAGGCGAAGGCGGACTACAACAAGGCAATTCCGAACGCCAAAGGCGAAGCCAAGCGGAAGATCCAGCAGGCCGAGGGGTACGCCACGCAGCGGATCAATCGCGCCAAGGGCGAGGCGGCGCGATTCGAGTCGGTGTACGCCGAATACAAGCAGGCCCCGGCGGTCACCGAGCGGCGGATCTACATCGAATCGCTGCGCGAGGTGCTGCCGAAAGTCCGACGGAAAGTCGTGATCGACGAGGGCGCCAGCGACATCGTTCCGCTGCTGGGGCTGGGCGGCCAATCCCTCGACAAACTGACGGGTAGTGCCAGTTCGACATCGGGAGGCTCCGGACAATGAGTCGTACGGTCCAACTCACGCTCCTGGTCGTCACCGCGGTCGGCATCGCGCTGGTCGCCGAGGCGACCTACGTCGTCGACGAGACCGAACAGGTCGTCGTCACTCAGTTCGGGGATCCGGTGGGCGAGCCGATCACCGAACCGGGGCTGAAGTTCAAGATGCCCCTGATCCACGAGGTCCACTATTTCGATCAGCGGTATCTCCCCTGGAACGGCGCCGCCGACGAGCTGCCGACCAAGGGAAAACGGTTCGTCGAGGTCGACATGTACGCCCGGTGGCGCATTACGGACCCGCTGACGTTCTACAAACGGCTGCACAACGAACGCGGGGCGCAGTCCCGGCTCGACGACATCATCGACGGCGCGACTCGCGACGCCGTCGCCAACCACGATTTGCTCGAGATCGTCCGTGCAACCAACCGCGAACCGGCGGTCGACGAGACGCTGAAGAAGAAGGACGAGGAGGCCGAACTCAAGCAGATCGAGACCGGCCGCCCCGACATCATGCGTTCGATCGAAAAGTCGGTCGCCTCGGAGGTCGACGAACTGGGGCTCGAAGTGATCGACGTCCGCTTCAAGCGGCTGAACTACAACGACAAAGTTCGGAAGGCCGTCTACGACCGGATGATCGCCGAACGGCAACGCATCGCCGAGCTGTACCAGTCGGAGGGGCGGGGACGTGCGGCGGACATCCGGGGCAAGAAGGAAAAAAAGCTGGACGAGATCCAGTCCCGGGCCGCCCGCAAAGCCGAGGAGATCCGCGGAAAGGCCGACGCCAAAGTCACCGACATCTACGCGCAGGCCTACCAGAAGGACCCGCAGTTCTACGAATTCCTCCGCACGCTGGAGAGCTACAAGGACGTACTGGACGAGCAGTCGACGCTGATCATGTCGACCGACAGCGAGTACCTGAAGTACCTGCGGGACTATCCCGGATCGGCCGGAAATCAGTAGCGCCGTCGAGCGGTCGAGGCGGAAAGCTGTCGAGCTGTTGAGCCGTTGAGCCGTTGAGCTACAACCGCACAACCACTGCTGTGCGGCAGGGATCGATAAATCATTCGAGGCGACGGCGCGTAGACCGAGCTCGCCTCGGGGCTCTGAGCCGTTGAGCCGTTGAGCTACAACCGCACGACCATTGCCGGGCGGCGGGAGTCGATATGTCGAGGCGGGTGGATGGGCGTGGACCGAGCTCCCCTGGGTCCCCCATTCCCCGTTCCCTATTCCCCATTCCCTACAATTCGCGTCGTTCGACGATCGCTCGCGACAGCGTCGACTTGTCGGTGTACTCGAGGTCGTTGCCGATCGGCACGCCCGAGGCGATCCGGGTCACCTCGATGCCGAGCGGCTTGAGCGTCTTCGACAGATACAGCGAGGTCGCCTCTCCGTCGACCGACGGCTTGGTGGCGACGATGACCTCCTCGACCGGCTCGCCGCCGTTGTGTTCGGGGGATTCGACGCGCTCGAGTAATTCTGGCACGTAGAGATCCTCGGGGCCGACGCCCTCGAGCGGGCTGATGACCCCGTGCAGGACGTGGTACGTGCCACTGTACTCGCCGGTCTTCTCGATCGCGCGGAGATCCGGCGTCTTGGCGACCGCACAGATCACGCTTCGGTCGCGCTGCTCGGACCGACAGATCCCGCAGAGCCGCTCCTTGGTGAGGTTGCAGCACCGCTCACACAGCGCGACCTCATCCCGGACCTCTTCCAGCGCCTCGGTCAGCTCGTCGGCCAGCTCGTCCGGCTCGTCGAGGATATAGAACGCCAGCCGCGACGCCGTGCGCTCGCCGATCCCCGGCAATCGGGAGAAGGCCGAGACGAGATTTGCAATGGGATCGCTGGACTCCATGGCGATCCTGCGTCAGAACAGACCCGGGACGTCCATCCCGCCCGTGACCTCCTCGATCTCCTCCTCGAGGGTTTCGTTGGCCTCCTCCAGAGCGCGGTTGATCGCGCCGGTAATCATCTCCTCGAGGACGTCGACGTCGTCGGGCTCGACCGCGTCCGGGTCGATCTCGACGTTCAGGACCTCCTGGTCGCCGTTCACGGTCGCAACCACTGCGCCGCCGCCCATCGACGCCTCGAACTCGCGGTCCGCGACCTCTTCGCGCACCTCGGCGATCTCGGACTGCATCCGCTGCGCCTGCCGCATGATGTCGTTGAGCCCGCCCGTCATGATCTGCCTCGCTGGTCGGTTGAGAGGAAAGCACCATCGAGCCTGCGTCGACTCGTTCACGCATACCCGAGACGCGCGCACCGGTGCAAGGTCGGGGGTTGACAGTCTCCAGTCTTCAGTCGTCAGTCTGCAGGCTCTCCGCCAGAGCAGGGATGCTCTGGCCACGCCACATACCCCCCTCGCTCCAACGACGGCATTTGCGTCGCAACGCGGCGACTCCGTAACGTCCAGACGACGCGCGAGTGCACGTCGACGATCACACGAGACGGAGGAACGAATGCCCGACCGGACCGAACTGACCGATGCCGACATCGAGCAGCTGGTCGAGACACGTCGCCACCTGCACGCCCGGCCCGAGCTGTCACACGACGAAACCGAGACGGCCGATTTCATCGAGCAGCGGCTCGACGAGATCGGGGTCGACCGGCACGAACGCATCGCCGAGACCGGCGTCGTAGCGGTCGTCGACGGCGGCCGCGAGGGTCCGACCCTGGCCTGGCGGGCGGACATCGACGCACTGCCGATCGACGAGACGAACGACGCGAGTTACGCCAGCAACCACGACGGCGTGATGCACGCTTGCGGGCACGACGTACACACGACCGTCGGACTGGGCATCGCCGATCAGGTGGTCGAGCGGCGAGCGAGCTTTCCGGGCACGGTGAAGTTCATCTTTCAACCGGCCGAGGAGGCGACGCCGGAGGACGAACCGGTCGGCGCCGAGCGGATGGCGCGCCAGGGCGTCCTCCAGAATCCGGACGTCGACGGGATCTTCGCGGTCCACTGCATGCCGGACCTCTCGGTCGGCCAGATCGGTTACACGGGGGGAAGTGTCTGGGCGGGGTCGGACCTGATCGAGATCGAGGTGCGCGGGGAGACCGCCCACGGAGCCAAGCCCCATGAGGGACTCGACGCCACGGTCGTCGCCAGTCAGATCGTCGTCGCGCTGCAATCCGTCGTCTCCCGCCGGATCGACGCCCGAGACGCCTGTGTGGTCACCATCGGTCAGATGGAATCGGGGTCGAATTACAACGTCCTCGCCGGACGCGCCGAATTGACCGGCACACTGCGGGCGCTGTCGGCGCCGGTCGCCGAACAGGCGAAGGAGGCGATCCGCCGGATCGCCAGGGGCGTCGCGTCGGGATTCGGAGCGACCGAGGACGTCGAGTTCACTCCGGGCGCGCGCCCGGTGATCAACGACGGGCGTCTGGAGACACTGGCCGTCGACAGCCTCCGCGACCGCCGCGGCGATCGAGTGGTCCAGCACCCGCCCCAGCTGGCCGCCGAGGATTTCGCGGCGTTCTCCCACCGCGTGCCCGGATGCTACCTCTTCCTCGGCGTGCGGAACGAGAACCGCGGGATCGTCCACGGGTTGCACACCTCCGACTTCGACGTCGACGAGGAGTGTCTGGAGGTAGGGGTCAGTTCGATGACGGACATGCTGTTCGACGTCGCGGCGAATTGGTCGGTGACGTAGGGGGTGCTCTCACGGTTTGCGATCGGACACCCGGCGCAGGCCGAACGACCGACCGCTCCGCACGCTCGCGCTCCCGTCGACCCCGCCCGCAGGTCGTCTGCACAGGCCGGCTCGCATTTGATACGACTTCGGTCGGCGAGGTAAAAAAATGTTCAGCATGCTCCCGACCGGTCCTCATGTCCACGATGTCCGCTCCCCCATTCGACTCCGCCGACCGCGCGCTGACCGAACTGTTCGGGTACGCGTCCTTCCGACCGGGCCAACGCGAGGTCATCGACGCCGTCCTGGACGGCCGTGATCTGCTGGCGGTGATGCCCACCGGCTCCGGCAAGAGTCTCTGCTATCAACTCCCGGCCGCCCTTCTCGACGGGACGGTCCTGGTAGTTTCGCCGCTGATCGCACTGATGAAGGACCAGGTCGACGCCCTGGGGTCCGTCGGCCTCTCCGCGACATGCGTCAACTCGAGTCTCTCCCGCCGCCAGCGTCGACAGCGGCTCGAGCGTGTCCGCAGCGGTGACGTCCGCCTGCTGTACGTCGCGCCCGAACGCTTTCAGAGCGAGTCCTTCCGCGACACGTTGGCCGAGACCCAGGTGTCGCTGCTGGCGGTCGACGAGGCGCACTGCATCAGCCACTGGGGCCACGACTTTCGGCCGGACTACCTCGAGCTCGGGACGATCCGCGAGGAACTCGACCATCCCCCGGTGCTCGCACTGACCGCGACGGCCACCCGCCGGGTGCGGCGCGACATCCTCGAGCAACTCGGGATCGAGGACGCGGACGTCGTCCTCGGGGGATTCGAGCGGCCGAATCTGCACTTCGACGTCCATCGCGCCCCGGGGGACCGCGAGAAGATCGAACACCTCGGCGACCTCCTCGCCTCGGCCCCCTCCGCCTCGACGGTCGTCTACTGTGCGACGCGCAAACAGGTCGAGGAGGTCGCCGGCAAACTCCGCGACGCGGGCCTCGTCGCCGGCGGATATCACGCCGGCCTGGACAACCGCCGCCGGCAGCGCGTCCAGGAGGACTTCATGGCGGGCGACCTGCCCGTTCTCGTCGCGACGAACGCGTTCGGGATGGGGGTCGACAAATCCGACATCCGTGCGATCGTCCACTACAATCACCCGGGCAGCCTCGAGGCGTACTACCAACAGGCCGGCCGCGCCGGCCGAGACGGCGAGCCGGCGTACTGTCTGATGCTCTACAGCGGCGGCGACCGCGACATCCACGACTTCTTCATCGAGAACTCCCACCCCGAGCGGACGGTTGTCGAGGCCGTCTGGCGGGAGGTCTCTCGCGACGGGCCGGGCGAACGCGACGTCACGCCCGACGAGCTGGCGAATCTGGTCTCGCGTTCCTCGTCGGCACCCGAGGTGCACCCCTGGGCTGTCGAGACCGCTCTCGATCTGCTCGGCCGCGGCGGGCATCTGGAGGTCCGCGGCGAAGGCAGCCGACAGACCGTCGTCGTCGAGGACCGTGCCCGCCTTCGGGACCTCCGCGTCGACTGGGAGAAACTCGAACAGCAGCGCGAGATCGACGAACGCCTCCTCGAAGACGTCATCAAGTACGCCACCGGGAAGAGCTGTCGTCAGGGGTTCCTGTGCCACTACTTCGGCACCGAACCGAGCTTCGGCGACCACTGCGGCAACTGCGACACCTGCGGCGCCGATCCCCCCGAACTCGAACGCCACGAGTCCGACTCGCCCGCCTCCGACGACGAAGAAACCGTCGCGCGGAAGCTACTCAGTGGGATCGCACGGCTCCAGACGGACGGGGGGCGTCGGACGCGCCTGGAGGTGGCGGCGCTGCTGCGCGGGTCGACGCTGAATCGTCCGGGGCGCGCCGGCTGGGACGACCTGTCGACCCACGGGGCGCTCGACTACCTGGGTCCGCACGAACTGGTCGGCGGGCTCGACCAGTGTCTGGCGGCGGAGCTCGCCACGAACGACGAGACCGGGCTCGAGCTGACCGAGCGCGGGGCGGACGTGATGACCGGCGATCGCTCGCCACCCCCGGAACTCCACCGCTGGTGCCGTCGTCTATTCGACCGTCGGGGAGGGTCGCGATGAGACACCCCGTCGAGGAGACGCTGCACGAGCAGTTCGACGGCGACCGGTTCCACGACGATTCGACCACGGTCGTCGTCCCCGACTGCACGCGACCGCTCGACTACCCCGCGGCCCTCGACCCGCTGCTCGACCGTCTCGCCGAATGCGCCAGCCGGGTGTCGATCCTCGTCGCGCTCGGGCTTCATCGTCCGCTGAACCCCGACGAGCTCGCTTCCCTCCGCTCGCTGGCCGACCGGCACGGCGCCGATCTGGGCCAGCACGACGTCACCGGTCCGCTCACCGGACTCGCCGCCGACGTCGCCGGGAACGAGCCGGCCTGGCCGACCCTTCCGGCGCGCTTCCACCCGTGGATCTGCGACGCCGACGCGGTCGTCTGCGTCGGCACCGTGGAACCACACCAGTACGCCGGCTTCTCGGGCGGAGCCAAGGCGGTTTCGGTCGGTTGTGCCTCCGCAGACACCATCGACTCGATGCATGGTCTCGAGTTCCTGCGGCTCTCCGGAACGCGGCTGGGCGCGGTGGCGGACAATCCGTTCCGATCGGCGATCGACCGACTCGCCGAACCGATCGACGCGGACCTGCACGGGCTGCAGATCGTCCCACCCGGCGCCGAGCAGGAGACGTCGACGGTGGTCGAGTGGGGAGGACTCGAGCCGGCGTTCGATCGAGCCGTCGAGCGGGCCCGCCGCCGATTTTTTCGTCCGATCGACCGACCGCTCGACTGGCTCGAACTCGACGTCCCCCCGTCCAAGGCGAGCAACGTCTACCAGGCCTCGCGCGCGGCGACCTACGCCGCCCTCGTCGAATCGCCCGCCGTCGCCGACGGTGCACAGATCGTCGTGCGGGCGAGCTGCCCAGAGGGCGTGGGACGAGGCGACGGCGAGCGAGCCTGCGCCCGAGCGATGCGACGGGGCCGGCAGACGCTCGTCGAAGAACTAGAGAGCGGGCGGGACGTCGAGACTCGCGGCGGCGAACAGCGCGCGTACGTCATCGCGCAGGCGATGGAACGATGTGATCTCGCCCTCGTCGGCGCCCCGAAGCTGCCCGTGCTGGAGGAGTTCGGCATCCGGCAGTTCGAGACGTTTGATCGGGCGCGCCGCGAGCTCGGACGCGACCAGGCCGAACGGGCGCTGCACGTCGAGAATCCGTTTCACGCAATCCCGATTCTCGATACAGAGGTCGATCACGGGTAAATCAGTCGTCTTCCACGAGGCTGAAGCCGCCGCCCGCTCGGCGGTCTGCAACTATCCGGCGGCGCTGAAGCACCGCCGGCCGGAATGGCGACCGGCGGGGGCGCTTCGACCGGCGATCCCAGTCGCGCACTCTGCAGCCCGTAGCGTAGCAATGGTCGAACGGTCGCAACTTACTCACTCAGTCACTCAGTGACTGATGGACTTCCCTTCTGCCTTCTTCCTTCTGCCGTCCCCCTTCCTCCTTCTGCCTTGTACCTTCCTCCTTCCAACCACCGCTTCTGCCTTCATCCTTCTTCCTTCATCCTTCCCCCCCTTCTGCCTTCATCCTTCTTCCTTCATCCTTCCAGCCACCCCTTTCCCATGTTCTCCGAGTTTCGGCCCTGCCGGCCGATCGTCCAGCCGGGATCCGGATCCTCTTTCTCGTCCGGGTCGGGCGGATTGCGGTGGCTGCGCTCGTGGAGGGTGATCCCGTAGCCGGTTCCGCCGACGGGGAGTCCGACCCCCTCGGGGACGTAGCCGAGTTCACCGAGCACCTCGGGCCGGTCGCGGAGCTTGTCGGCCGTCTCGGCCAACCGATCGACCCACTCGATCAACTCCCGCTTCGATCGGCGGATATCCTCGAACACCTCGGCGTCCGGATCCTCGGCGGACCCCGGCCGCATCAGGTCGTCTCCGTCTTTGAGGACCATCTTCAGGAGATTGTTGCCCCGGATCAGCGTATCCTTGACCTTTCGGCCGGTGCCGTACTGGTCGTGCAGTGTGCCGTTCGTCCGGATCATCGAGATCATTCGGACGGCCCGGGCGACCACCTCGACGACGTGGTCCTCGACCTCGATCCCGACGCCGAACGTCTTGGCACGCACCCCCGGATCGTCGACCGCCTGTTTGATCTCGAACCGCGTGGTCTGCAGCCACATCTCGACCTCGCTGGCCGAACTGTGGAGATTGTGTTCGGTGATGCGGTCGTCCTCGGCCTCCTGCAGTCGACGGTCCGGCAACTCGAGCCCGCGTTCGAGGAGTTCACCGCCGCGCTCGAGGTCGAGCGACGGTTCCGCGACGCCATCGACGGCACTCGCCACCTCGCTCGACTGGTCGTAGCTGTGCACGGCGAGATAGACGTGCCCGAGCAGCTGGAAGTACGGTGTCGACATGGTTGGTGTATCGGCGTCGGTCGATGGTCGTGGCAGCGTCGACCCGCCCGGAGGGCGAGCCGCCGCGACCATATCGGACGCGGACCACAGCGCAAACCCGCGTACAGCAGGCGGAGGCGTCCGTTGATCCACGAATAGCGACCGTCTATCAAGCATTTTCCCGAGGTGAGATGGAGACTCGCCAGTCTCGCTCATCGGACAGGAGGCGAGTTGGACGAGGACGCACTCAAGCGGCAGGTCGAGTCGGTGGCCGACGAGGATCCGGCGACGCCGATCGACGCCCCCCGGACGCGACATGCCGCCCGCATTCGGCGGTTGAGTCGGGAGAGCCCGCAGTACCTCGCCCTGGAGGTCGAGCTGTCGCCTCGGCTCGAGGGAACGCACCGCCGTCCGGGGCAGTACGTCACGCTGGCTCCCACCGGGACCGACCCGCGGTTCCTGGTCATCGCGAGCGCCCCGACCGACGACGCGTCCCCAACCTGGGAGTTCCTGGTCGACGTCGAGACGGGCCTGGGCCGGGCGCTGGCGGATGCGGATCGCGGCGACGAACTGGAGGTCAGTCTCCCCGAAGGATCCGGCTATCCGGTCGAGACGGTTGCCGACCAGCACGTGCTCTGTTTCGTGACCGGAAGCGGCATCGCGAGCATTCGCCCGACGATCGAGCACTGGAACCGGCATCCCGATGCCGCGCCGTCACAGATCACGCTC
>JBDGRG010000226.1:4188-5589 GCA_042218355.1 Bradymonadaceae bacterium | reverse complement strand
GGGCCGGACGACTACGCGTATCGGTCCGAGATCGAGAACTGGAACATCCGGACGTTCTGGTGCAGCGAATCCGACACTGCGGACTCTCCCACCGAATTTTGCTACGTCCAGGACGCATTCGACGACGACGACCCGGATCTGCAGCGTGCGACGGCCTTCGTCAGCGGTGCCCCCGCCATGAAGCGTGCGATCGTCGCGAGGTTGCTCCGACGCGGCCTCACCCTCGACGACATCGTGACCAATCTGTAGCGGGGGTTTCGGACGTTCGTCGACCCCGTCGAACTCGGCCGGCCCGCGTACCGACGCGAGCTGGAAGCTCGGTCCTCGCACCGATCGCTCGACCTCTCGCCGATCCCCCAGCAACGCTCCGAGCCATGTCCGTCTTCCAGAGTCCCTCCACACGCCGCCTGATCGAGCGCGCTCTGACCGAGGACGCCGCTCACGAGGATCCGTCGGCGCGAGTCTTCGGCCGGAACCACCGGTCGACAGCACGGATCGTCGCCAAGGAATCGACCGTCGTCGCCGGACTCCCGATCGTCGCCGAACTCTACGAGATCCTCGGCGGTGAGACCGACTGGTCGCTCGAGACCGTCGAGGGGGAACGCGTCGAACCGGGTACCACGGTTGCCCGCGGAGACGGACGCACTGCCGCTCTATTGAAGGGGGAGCGAGCCGCACTGAACTTTCTCCAGCGTCTCTGCGGCATCGCCACTCGAACCGCAGCGTTCGTCGAGGCGGCGGGCCCGGACGGTCCGACCGTCGTCGACACGCGCAAAACCCTCCCCGGCTTTCGCCATCTGGACAAATACGCCGTGCGGTGTGGCGGCGGTCGGAACCACCGCCGGGATCTGTCGGGCGGCGTGATCGTCAAGGAGAACCACATCGAGGCCGCGGGGGGCGTCGAGCCGGCCGTCGCTCGCATCCGCGACGAGGCGCCGCACACGGTCCGCATCGAGGTCGAGGCCGAGACGCACGAAGAGGCACTCCGAGCCGTCGACGCCGGCGCGGACGCAGTGATGCTCGACAACATGTCGGCCGACGAGATGGAGCCGATCGTCGCGGAGATCCGCCGGAGCGCCGACGGCGGGGTCGTCGTCGAAGCCAGCGGTGACGTGACGCTCGACCGACTGCCCGAGCTGGCCGCGATCGACCTCGACGTCGTCTCGGTGGGAGCCCTCACCCACTCGGTCGACGCGACGGATCTGTCGATGCGACTCGAGGCCGTCGACCGCTGAACTCGAGACCCGCTACAGATCGACGAACTCGACACTCCCGGCGCGCACTCGCTCCTCCGTCCCGTCGATCTCGACGACGAGTCGGCCGTCCTCGGCGATGCCCCGGGCCGTCCCGCTGCGCTGCCGGTCGCCTCGATCGAGTCGAACGGTCCGTCCCGCAGACCGG
>JBDGRG010000226.1:0-4105 GCA_042218355.1 Bradymonadaceae bacterium | reverse complement strand
TCGACCGACTCCCGTTCCGGTGACCGGACGACCAGCAGGCGACGACGGATCTCCAGACTCAGGCCCATCCGATCCCACCGCCGCCCCGTCTCGGCCCGCAGACTGGTCGCGCGACCCGCCAGCTCTCCCTCGAACTGCTCCTCCGTAGCATTGACGTTCAAACCGAATCCGACGACCACGGCCGACAGTTCGCCGTCGGCGGTCGACGCCTCGGTCAGGATGCCGGCGAGCTTGCGCTCCCCGATGTAGAGATCGTTGGGCCACTTGATCCAGAGTTCGACCTCGCCGCGCGACTCGATGGCGCCGGCCAGTGCCACTCCCGCCGCGAGTGACATCGCACTCGCCCGGGAGGGCTCGAGGTCCGGACGGAGCAGCAGCGAGGCGTAGATGTTGGCATCCGGGGGTGAGAACCATCGGTTGCGCTCGCCGTCCCTGTTCCGCTGACCGCGTCCCTTCGTCTGGTGGTCGGCGACCCAGCACCGTCCGGCCTCGGCGCCTCGATCGGCCGCCTCGAGCGCGAGGTCGTTCGTCGATTCGACTTTCTCGTACAGTTCGATCATCGGTCAGGGAATGGGGAATGGGGAATTGGGAATGGGGGGAGCGGCTCGCCCAGCCCGACCGGCTCGGGAACAAGGAGGGAATGGGAGGTTCGAACGGACCGATCAGCGGGCTCCGGTTGGCCCTAGTCACGGCTCGCACTCGGACGAACTCTGAATACGAAACAGCCGGACTCGGGCCCGACCGCGCGCTCGCAAAGCCTCACGGTCGGCTGGGCGTCGCTCGTCGGTCCGACTCAGGGAAGCCGGTCGAAGGAATCCGGCACACCGTCGCCGTTGTCGTCCCAACCGACACGCTCGCGGTTGCCCTCGTCGTCGTAGTACTCGAACAGATCGGGCTTCCCGTCGCCGTCCTTGTCGCGCTCGACCCGAAGCAGCGTGCCGTCCTCGCTGTAGAACTTCGCAATCGAAAAGCCCTGGCGGAAATCGAGCGAGATCTTCTTTTTGTTCAGCTTGCCGTTCTCGTAGAAGACCACCAGGTCGATGCGCCCGTCGAGATCGAGATCCATCTCCTCCTCGACGAGGTTCCCACCCTTCTTGTACTGCCAGACGTCGACCCGGCCGTCGAAGTTCATGTCGCGCTCGAGCCGGACGACACGTCTGCCCTCCGAGAGCCGCCACTGATCGGCCTGCCCATCCTTGTCGAGGTCGAACGTCTCGACCTTCTTCCCCTCTCGGGTCAGGTTGTCGTAGCGGGCCCGGGGCGGTTTCGGTTCATCGACCTTCTCGGCCGTCGACTCCGAGGTGTCTTGCTTGCCCGCGCAGCCCGCCGCCGCGAGACCGAAGAGCACCAGACAGACCAGCCCCAGGCGCGATGCATCGAACGGCAGTGTCAATCGCAACGCGTGTCGTCCCGTCTCGAGAGTCGTGTCTGGCACGGCCCGGCCCCCGGCACCTCTCCGTCGGCGGGAGCGCGGGCGCACCGCGAGGTATCGACAGTCCACGTCCGTATCTAGCAGAGTCCGACCGTCGCGGCAATCTCGTCCACTGCCAATCGTCGACGCGAGTCGACGACAGCCCCCCTTCCGCCGCGGCGCCGGCGACTGGCATTTTGACTGCGTGTGGTTATGTTCGTCGTGCGACGTCACCCGACCCGAGGATGGCCGATGACCGACCAAACCGACACCGGCGGCGACACCGAACACGACCACGTTCCGCTTTATGCTTCGCCGAACTTCGCCGAGGTCGACATGATCCTCGACGTCCTCGAGGATCACAATATCGACGTCTTCGTCCGCGAGCGCGACGTGCCGGGTCTGCCGACCAACGTCGGCGAGAGCGGCGAACAACAGATCATCGTCCGCGAGGACCAGACCGAGCGCGCCCGCGAGCTGGTCGTCGAGACGATCGAGCAGGGCCCTGAGGGCGACGACGGCCGCTTCCTCGACACCGACGACGACTGACGTCGGGCTCGGCGCCCCCCTCTGGACGCCACCTCACGGGACGTCGCACTACCTCACGGGACGTAGCGCAGCATGGTAGCGCGCCTGCTTTGGGTGCAGGAGGTCCCCGGTTCGAATCCGGGCGTCCCGACTAACGATTTCAATGAATTACAGAACGATGACCGGAGGGGTGAGCCGGATTAGTGAACGCATAGTGAACAGTTCGCGCGGATTTTACCCCCGAACAGCCGATTCATCGGGCCCCGAATAGGACGAGACCTCACCGCCTCGTTTGGGTCAACACCCGATCGCTCAGCAAATGGCTCGGAGGCTCACCCCCTGCGTGCGGTGCGGTGGGTCGGGCCGATGAGAATGGAGGGGGCTCGAGCACCGACGTTGAGCGTCGGGGCATATCGCATTTCGAGTCGCGGTGAGTTCGACTCGGCAGATACCGCAACGTTGCGAAGTCGAGATTGTGAGCGTCTGCCTCTCAATTACAGTCACCGCTATCGTCATCGGGGCCGGTTTCTACCTGATTCGGTCCCGCCGGCGGATTCCGAAGAGTGAGCGAATTGAAGCCGACCCGACGATTGATTCGACGAGCACAACTCGCGAACCGGGCTGGTACTTCGAGGAAGGGACTGAAGCGCTAAACACCCCCGGCGACGAGTTCGACGACTACCTCGAGCGCTTCGGAGAGGCCGAACAGGAGAGAAAGGACGGCAACGGGAAAAGAGCCGCTCCGCTCTACGAGCAAGCTCTCGATCTGGTTGAGTCGGCGGTCGAGAAGGACTTTCAACTACCCCCGGCACCGTATCGAGAGTATGCAAAAATGCTGTATCACCTCGGCGAACCGGACCAAGCGGTCGGCGTCATCGACCGGTACATTGCGGAAACAAAGTCCCGGAATCGAACTCCAAAACCGAAGATGGCGAAGCTGCGAGACCGGCTCGCCAACCGGGACTTCCGGCGGCTGCCGAACAAGTACGCGAGCGAGGATGAGGAAGATGAACCAGAACTCGAGGACCTACCCGGTGTGGGCCCGGGGCGGGCCGAAAGTCTTCGAGAGGCGGGATTTGATTCAGTCGCTGCTGTCGCCGCCGCTTCGGTCGACGAACTGACAGAGGTTCCGGGGATCGGGGAGGCGACGGGCAGGAAGATCCATAACGCCTGCAACGAGCAAAACGGCGCCGCCAAAACCGACTGAACGACGCCTGCGGACCGCGAGCGACCTCCACACCCGTTCCATTCATTTTGCTCCGCTACGAGGTTTCGTGCGCAGGTCCGTCAGCGGCACCAGACCCGAACAACTCGCCCCCGTCCAGCACCTCGCGCCACCACTTCTCCAGCTCGACCCGCGAGATGCGGTAGTGCCCCCCGGAGGGCTTCGCGCCCTGCAACTTGCCGCTGCGCAGGTGCCGGCGGATCGTCTCCGGTGAGTAACCGGTCAGCTCGGCGACCTCTTCGACCGTGTACGTCTGCTTCTCGCCCATAACCGTCTCGAGGGTGTCGTCGGGAACCGGACGCGCGCCGCCTTCGGCCGCCTCTTCGGCCAGCCGGTCGGCCTCGCGCACTTTCTCGAGGTCGACGCTGTCGTCCTCGCCGTCACTCATGCCGCGCCCCGGTCCTCGAGGTTGCTCACCGATGCGAGAGCGAACTCGCTGCCGTTGCGGTTGTACATCCCGCGTTCGGCCAGCCGTTCGGCGGTTTCCTGAAGCGTCAAGCCGGCGTCCCGGTACGTGCGGATCGCTTCGATCGCCCGCTGTTCGTCCGGGTCCTCGACAAGCGTCTCACCGTCCTCGTCGAGCGTGTAGCCGTACGGGACATTCCCGCCCGTGTACTCACCATTGGCCGCCTTGGCCTGCAGCGCAGCAGACGTCCGCTCGCCGATCGTCTCGCGTTCCCATTCGGCGACGACTCCAAGCATCCGAACGACCATCCGCCCGGCGGCCGTCGACGTGTCCAGCGACTCGGCGACCGACTGCAGGGCGAGGTCCCGCTCGTCGAACGTCTCCAGCAGCCGTCCCAGGTCCGCTGTCGAACGGGTCAGCCGGTCGAGCTTGTAGACGACTAGCCCGTTGGCCTCCCCCGCTTTGAGCGCGTCCAGCGCGGCCCGCAGTCCGTCCCGGTCGAGGTCCTTGGCCGATGCCCCGGCGTCCTCGTGCA
>JBDGRG010000225.1:18089-28860 GCA_042218355.1 Bradymonadaceae bacterium | reverse complement strand
TAGTCGCTCCGCCCACCGTCATCATTCAAAATTCATAACTCATAATTCCCCCCTTCTGCCGTCTCCCTTCACCCTTCTGCCTTCCAGACCGTCGTGTCCATCGCCGCCATCCTCGGAAGTGCCTTTGCCCACCGGCCCCCGGAGTCGTGGTCGCTGGAGGAGGTCGAGATCGAGACGCGGCGGGGCGAAGCGACGCTCTATCGGCTCGATCATCTCGATCGAGAGGCGTATGCCTTGTTTCGGCACGGCCGCCCTCACCGGTGGCTTCCCAATCAGATCCCGTATCGTCGCCATGCGCTGGCGCTCGACCGGGTCGGTTGCGAGGCGTTGCTGGTCACCAGTTCGGTCGGCGTGTTGCGTCCGGAGCTCCCGCTGTTCCAGCCGCTGCCGGTCGAGGACCTGCTGACGCTCGACAACCGTCTTCCCGACGGCAGTGCGTGCACGGTCTACGACCGGCCGCACGCCGACCAGGGGCATCTCGTGCTCGACGACGGACTCTTCGATCCCGAAATCGGCGAACAGCTCCGGCGGCTTGCTGACCGTCGCGATGTCGGACTCGGGGCGCCGGTCGTCTTCGGCTACGTGGGCGGTCCGCGCGGCAAGACGCGCGCCGAAAATCGGATGTGGCGGTCGCTGGGGGCGGACGTGAATTCGATGACACTGGCGCCTGAGGTCGTGCTCGCGAACGAGCTCGAGATCCCGTGTGCGGGCGTCGTCGTCGGACACAAGTACTCACTCCCGGAACGCACGGAGATGGCGGACGCCGCGGAGGTGGAGGGTTCGCTCGAGCAGTCGCGCGAATCGCTCGAGGAGTTGACCGACGCGTTTCTCACCGGGGTCGAGCCGGGGGGGTTCGGCAACCAGATCTATCGGTTCTCCCGGCTCGAGTGAGCGGCGGGTCGCAACAGACGACCCGCACTCGCCCCGGTTGGAGCGAGCCCAGAGCTGTAGAAGCATCGACGCCACGGAGACGGACGTGACGAACGAGACCTGGACGGACGAGCGGATCGCCGAGGTCGTCGAGTCGATCGTGGGCGATTTCGAGTACGCCGGCGGCGTGACCGAACTGCCCGGCGGACTGTTGAACCGGGTCTGGCGGGTGGAGGGGCGCGAGCGGTCGGTGGTGGCCAAGCATGCTCCCCCGTATGTCGCGTCACGACCGGAGGTCCCGCTGGATCCGGTCCGTGTCGAATTCGAGGCCCGTGCACTCGAGCTGTTCGAGCCCGATCGGCCGCTGCGCGGGCTGCTCTCCGACGAAGTTCGCCCGCCCGCTGCCCTCGGCCTGTCGACCGACCATTCGATGCTGGCGATGGAGGACCTGGGAGACGCACCGGATCTGACGCGAGTCGCGGCCGAGGCCGCGGACGAAGGGGGAACGTCGCCGGGGGCTGCCGGGGAGCGGCTGGGCTGGTTCGCCGCCGGGCTGCACGCGCTGTCGTCCGACGACGACGAAATTCGCGGTGCGTTCCAGAACGAACCCGTGCGCGAGACGCGCCGAGAGCTCCAGTACGAGCCGATCGCCGATCGACTCGACGAGGCGGGCTACGACGATGCCGTCGAACTCGGGAGTCGGGCGGTTGCACTCGCCGACCGCATCGACCGGGAGGGGCGATGTCTCATCATGGGAGATCTCTGGCCGCGCTCGGTGCTGGTCGTCGCCGGCGGATTGCGACTGATCGACTGGGAGTTTGCGGATTGGGGGTGGCCCGCGCAGGACGTCGGCCACCTGGCCGCGCACGCCTGGATGCAGGCGCATCGGGCCTCGAATCCCGCCGACGAGCGGGCCTGGCGCGAGTTCGGGCGCTGGTTCGTCGGAACCTACCGCGATCGGATGCTCGAGCACGAGTGGGGGCTGATCGGCGAACCGTTCGAGCGCCACGTCGGCATTCACGTCGGAGCTGAAATCCTGGCGAGGACGATCGGCGCGTTTCGAGCGGACTACGTGTACGCCGGGCTGGAGCAGGGCGACGCCGCCCTCGACGAGGCCGTCGACCGGGCCGTGGAGGCACTGCGGGAGCCGGCGCGTGAAATGGATCGCATCGCTCGGCGGTGAGCCGGCCGAGGGTCTGATCGGAGACCGCGGGAGCGGTCGCCCGCGGGCGAGAGCAGCGTCGACCGCGCTTCCAGCGCGCCGACCCGATCGCCCGCTCGGAGCTGGAAGCGCTGGCCGCGGTTCGGTCAGCGTCCGCTGGAGCGTTCCTCCCACGGAACTGGATCACTCCGTCCGTCCGGTCCCCGCGAAGTCGCCGGTCTCCACGCGCGTTTCGGAGCCCCGGCCTCCGCCGGGCGGGGAGAAGTACTTGCCGACGTGGCCGCGTCGACCGGGCGGCCGGTGTGGTGCCGGCGGCGGCCCGTCCTCGAACTCCGGTCGCTTCCGTTTGGAGGCTCGTCGGTGTACAACGTGGGCAAGGAGGCGCAGTTTCGAATCCGTCGACGGGGGAAACCCGCGGATCGACCGAAACGCACGGACGAGTCACCCGGACGCTAGGCCGAAGGAGGAGCCAGTTGGGGATCGAGTCGGACGTCATCTGGATGGACGGCGAGTGGGTGGATTTCGAGGACGCGACGGTCCACGTCCTCACACATACGCTGCACTACGGCTTCGGGGCCTTCGAGGGCATCCGCTGCTATCAGATCGACGAGACCCGGGGCGCGTTCTTTCGATTGTCGGACCACGCCGAGCGGCTCCTGGAGACGTGTGACATCGCCGGGATCGAGGTCCCCTGGGAGCGCGCGACGATCGAGGATGCCTGCGTCGACGTGACGGTGCGAAACGGTTTCGAGAGCAGCTACGTCCGTCCGATCGTCTTCCTCGGCCACGGCGAAATGGGCCTCGGGGCGACCGGCAATCCCGTGCGAGTGGCCGTCGCCTGTTGGGAGTGGGGGGCGTATCTGGGGGACGAGGGGCTCGAGCACGGGATCCGCGCGAAGGTCAGTAGCTTCGAACGCCCCGGCGTCGACGCCTCGATGGTCAAGGGCAAGATCAACGGGCAGTACGTCAACTCGATCCTCGCCAAGCGCGAGGCGCGCCAGCTGGGGTTCGACGAAGCTATCGTGCTGGACGCCGACGGCTACGTTTCGGAGGCGTCCGGCGAGAACGTCTTCGCCGTGCGGGACGGGGCGTTGGTGACGACGCCCGCAGCCGGGTCGATCCTCGAGGGCATCACCCGGGAGACCGTCGTGACGCTCGCCGAAGAACGGGGCCGGGAGGTACGCGAGCGACGGTTCACGCGCGACTATCTCTACACGGCCGACGAGGTGTTCATGACCGGGACGGCCGCGGAGGTCACGCCCGTGCGCGAGATCGACGGCCGGACCATCGGCGACGGCCACCCTGGTCCGGTGACGACCGAGCTGCAGGAGGCCTACTTCGACCAGGTCCGCGGCCGTGCGGAGACGCACGAGCAGTGGCGCACCTACGTCGACCTCGGCTGATCTTGTTTTCTCGATCGCCGCTGGCTATACAACCTGTCCCGTTCCGCCCCCGATTTTGGCGACTCTCGACGTTCGGCTTCACCCCCAAACCGACAGGAGACCACCATGGCGCGCATCGACCGCATCGTCGACATTCTCGGCGACGAAGCCGAGGAGCTTCTGAACTACGAGTCCGAGACGATTCCCAAGGAAAAGCTCTATCTGCCGGGCCCCGATTTCATCGACGACGTCTACGCGCAGTCCGACCGCGGGCCCCGCGTGCTGTCGAACCTCGCCCGGATCTTCAATCACGGGCGGCTCGGCGGGACGGGTTATCTGTCGATCCTCCCGGTCGATCAGGGGATCGAGCACTCCGGCGGCGCGGACTTCGCCCCGAATCCCGATTACTTCGACCCGGAGAAGGTCGTCGAGCTGGCGATCGAGGGCGGGTGCAACGCCGTCGCGTCGACCTTCGGCGTCCTCGGATCGATCGCGCAGGACTACGCGCACAAGATCCCGTTCGTCGTCAAGCTCAATCACAACGAGCTGCTGACCTGGCCGAACCAGTACGACCAGATCAAATTCGGCACCGTCGAGCGCGCCTTCGACATGGGCGCTGCGGCGGTGGGCGCGACGGTCTACTTCGGTTCGGAGGAGTCCAACCGCCAGATCGTCGAGGTCGCCGAGGCCTTCGAGAAGGCGCACGACCTCGGGATGGCGACGATCCTCTGGTGCTACACTCGCAACAAGGAGGCCTTCATCGTCGACGGCACCGACTACCACGGCGCCGCGGACCTGACCGGCCAGGCCAACCACCTCGGGGCGACCATCCAGGCCGACATCATCAAGCAGAAGCAGCCGACCCTGAACGGGGCGTTCAAGGCGATCGAGAACCCGCCGGACAACCCGCTCGGCGAGGATTTCTGCCGCCGCGACGAGCGGATGTACGACGAACTCGCCACCGACCACCCGATCGATCTGACGCGATACCAGGTGCTGAACAACTACATGGGTCGCGTCGGGCTCATCAACAGCGGCGGCGCGTCGGGGAAGAACGACCTGCACCAGGCGGTGCGAACGGCCGTCATCAACAAGCGCGCCGGAGGCACGGGATTGATCTCCGGTCGAAAGGCGTTCCAGAAACCGATGGACGAGGGCATCGAGGTCCTCAACGCCATCCAGGACGTCTATCTCTGTGACGAGATCACGGCCGCGTAGATCGACCGCCCAGCGGTGGGCCCTCGGGCCCACCGCTTTCACCTCCCGATCCCCGCCCTCCCTCCGGCTCGTGTATCGACGACGACCGTACAGGTCGCTGTGCAGACTGGCCGTGCTCGCGCTGCTGGTCGCGTTCCTCGCGCCTCTCGGGATCGGTTGTCAGTCGAAACGAGCCGGCCGCGATTCCTTCACGGTTCTGCTCGACACCAAGCCGAAGGGGTTGGATCCGCGCTTCATCACCAGCGACGCGAGTGCGAAACTGGCGGGCATTCTCCACGCCGGGCTGGTGAACCTCGACACGCAGAGCGGACGCCCCGAGCTCGAGCTGGCCAAGTCGATCCGTCAGCCGACGCCCACCCGCTACGACATCACCCTCCGCGAGGACATCGATTTCCACGACGGACATCCCGTCACGGCCGAGGACGTCGAGTACACCCTGACGAAACTGGACGAGAAACCGGTCTCGAGCCCCTATGCCAACATCGCACGGAAGATCGAGTCGTTCGAGATCGAGGACGAGCGTCACTTCACGATCGAGCTGAAGCACCCGCACGCGCCGTTCCGGTCCAAACTGTCGATGGGCATCGTCCCGAAGCACCGCTGTGCCGGGCACGCCGAATGTCCGGGCGATCCCGTCGGGGCCGGACCGTTCGCCTACGTCGGGCAGGACGGCAACCATCGATACGTCTTCGAGGGGTTCGACGACTATTTTCGGGGGGCGCCTGCGATCGACCGGCTCGTGATCAAGGTCGTTCCGAATCACAACACCCGCATGCTCGCGCTCCTGGGCAAGACTGCCGAGCTGGCCCAGAATACCGTCTCGCCGATCATGCTCCCGGTGGTCCGGGAGACCGAGGGGCTGGAGGTGAAGACCGCCAGTTCCTTCAAGTACACCTACATCGGCTTCAATCTCGAACACCCCGTGTTGAAGGAGCGAGCCGTGCGGCGGGCGATTGCCTACGGTATCGATCGAAAGTCGATCGTCGACTACAAATTCCGCGGCCACGCCGAGCTGGCCAGCGGACTGCTCGCGCCGGACCACTGGGCGTACGAGTCCGATGTCCGTCGCTACCCGTATCGTCCCGACCGGGCTCGGCAGTTGCTCGAGGAAGCCGGTTATGCGCGCGGCGACGGGCCCGGGAACTCGCGTTTGGAGATCGAGTTCAAGGTCTCGTCGGACAAATTCCGGCGGTCGATCGCCGAGCTGATCGCCCATCAGCTCGCGCGGATCGGAATCTCCGTCACGGTGCGCTCCTACGAGTGGGGGACGTTTTTTCACGACATCAAGAGCCGCAACTTCGCGATGACCATGCTGATGTGGCCCTCGGTCAACGACCCGAGCCTCTACCGGTGGATCTTCCACTCCGACAACATCCCGACCGCGGAGAGCCGCTCGGCGGGGGCGAACCGCGGGGCGTACCGGAATCCGCGCCTCGACGAGCTCCTCGTCGAGGGCGAGCGGGTCACCGACCGCCAGCGGCGGAAGGCCATCTACAGCAAAGTGCAGAAAATCCTCGCCCGCGATGTCCCGTACGTCTCGCTGTGGCACGAGGACAACATCGCAGTGATGAAACAATCGGTCGAGGACTACTACCAGACTCCGAACGGCCGGTACTCGGGACTGACGGAGGCGCACGTCGCACGACCGAGACGGGCGGAGGGCTCCCGTGAGTGAGATGCACACCGACGTCGCAGATGGCAGCGAGGGAGTCGACCGCCGGACCATCGTCAACGTCGTGGTCGGCGGGATCCTGCTGGGATTGCTGCTCGTCAACGTCGTCCGCTGGGTCTCGTCCCCGGCGAATGCCGATCTGGTCGGGAAGCCCGCTCCGTCGTTCGAGCTCCCGGCGGTTCGGAAGGAGGAGCCAGTCGCGCTGTCGGATTACCGCGGTCGAGTCGTGTTGCTCGATTTCTGGGCGACTTGGTGCCGGCCTTGCCGTCGGCAGGCTTCGAACCTCGAGGAATTGACCGAGGGGGACGAACTCGATACCCCGGTAAAGGTGCTCGCGGTCAATACGGACGAACCGTCGCCGGGGCGGCGAAAGAAGGTCGAAAACTACGTCGAACACTACGGCGTGGAGGCGACCACGCTCCTCGACAACGGGCGGATCTCGAACAAATATCAGGTTCGGACCATCCCCTCGATCGTGGTCGTCGGTCCGGAGGGGCGCGTGCAGTACGCGGACGTCGGCGTCCATCCGACGTCCAAGCTGCGGAAGGTGGTCCGCCGGGCCGCAGAAGGGAAGGGGACGTGAGTCCCTGACCGTCGACCGCGCTTCTGGAGTTCTGGAACATCGACCGGCGGTATTTCAGCCGGAGCGGGGGGCTGCTGGCCGACCGCTGCCAGCGGTCGATTTCTCGAGGCTCCACCAGCGCGCGAGGGGGCGCTCAATCGTTCGAGCCGCCGGCGCCCCCGGAGCCGACCTCCTGTGGGTCGAGCCGTGTATCCCCGATTCTCGAGTTCAGTCCCTCGAAGAAATCCCGAATGTTTCGGGCGTTCTGTCCGAAGTCCCACTCGCCGAGTCGGCTCTCGCTGACGACGTCGACGCGCGCGACGGCGTCGGTCACCGGGCGGACCTCGACGGTGACGTCGTCGACGAATCCCAGGACGAGTGTCTCGTGGGTCGCTTCGATCGTCCGCTCGCCGCTCTCGACCCGGACGACGCTCCAGCGGTTGCGAGAGTCGATGGTCTCGCGTGCGGCGTCGAGGACATCGGCGGGCGCCGCCCGGTAGTATGCGGGTTGGATCGCTGGATACTCGGGGGTCTCCCCCGTCTCCACGCGGTTGATGAAGGGCCAGAGTCCGGTCATGACGAGTGCAGATGCGGCGAGGAGGGCGACGAGGACGAGGAACACCCAGGTGTGACGGCGTCTCATCGGCGGGCATCCGAGGCGATGGTGAGGACCTCCTCGAAGGTCGTCTCGCCGTTGGCGAGTTTTCGGATCGCCGCTTCGCGCAGCGGCTTGACGCCCTCGGCGCGGGCAGCCTTTCGGATCTTCGTGGCGTCCGCCTCCCGGGAGATCAGACGGCGGACGTTGTCGTCGACCGGGAGGAGTTCGAACACGCCCGTCCGGCCCAGATAACCCGTCCCGCGGCAGTGCGTGCATCCCTCGCCGTATTCGACCGGCAGCGTCTGATCGGAGCGGGGCGGGAGGTTCAGCCCGAGGAGCTCCGTCTGTTCGCGATTCAACTGCGTCTCGGTTCGGCACTTCTCACAGATCGTCCGAACCAGCCGCTGGGCCATCACGCCGACCAGCGTCGAGCTGAGCAGAAAGGGCTCGACCCCCAGCTCCAGCATGCGCGTGACCGTCGAGGCGGCGTCGTTCGTGTGGACGGTGCTGAACACCAGGTGGCCGGTCAGCGCGGCCTGCACCGCCATTTCGGCCGTCTCCTGATCGCGGATCTCGCCAACCATGACGATGTCGGGGTCCTGGCGGAGGACGTTCCGCAGGGCCGAGGCGAAGTCGACGTCGATCTGCTCCTGTACCTGCACCTGATTGAACTCCTCGCAGACCATCTCGACGGGGTCCTCGATGGTCGTGATGTTCACGCGCGGTCCGGCGAGCTCGCGGAGCGTCGAGTACAGGGTCGTCGTCTTCCCGCTGCCGGTCGGGCCGGAGACGAGGATCAGGCCGTCGGGCTGGCCGATCAGCTCGCGCCAGGTCTTCAGGTCGTCGGATGCGAACCCGATGTCGTCGAGATCCTGAATCAACGCCTGGGGATCGAAGATCCGGATGACCGCCTTTTCACCAAACGCGACGGGAACCGTCGAGACGCGCAACTCGATCTCGCGGTCGTTTCGCTCGGTCTTGATTCGGCCGTCCTGGGGCCGGCGCTTCTCCGAGATGTCCATCCGGGCGAGCATCTTCAGCCGGCTGACGAACGGCCGGTGGACCGCCCGGGGAAAGGTGTAGATGTTGTGCAGCACGCCATCGATCCGAAGTCGGACGACGGTGTGTTCGCGCTTGGGTTCGATGTGGATGTCGCTGGCCCGCTGATCGAAGGCGTAGTGGAGGAGATACTCGACTGCTTTGACCACCGGTTGATCGGTGGCGTCGAGTTCCTCGACGTCCTTCAGCTCGACCAGTTGCTCGAGGTTCCCGATGTCGACGCCGATCGAGGCTTCCTGCTCGGCGGCCGACAGCGAGCTGCGCAGCCCGTAGATCTCGGTGATCAGCTTGTGAATCACCGATTTGGGGCTGACGACGATCGCGACGGGTTCGTCGGTGACGTCGCGGAGATCGCGCAGCAGCTCCCGGTCGTACGGGTCGTTGACTGCGATCACCAGCTTGCCGTTTTCGCGTCTCAGCGGCACGCAGGAGTGGTGCCGGGCGAAGGGCTGGCTGAGTGTGCCCGCCACGAGGTCCATGTCGACCTCCAGCGGGTCGGGGCGGACGAACGGAAACCCGGCGTCGTCGGCGACGGTCCGCATGATTCGATCCTCGTCGACCGCCCGACCGTCGGGGGCCGTGAATCCGAAGTGGGCGACGACCTCGTCGGGTGAGACCTGATACCGCTGTCCGCGGCGTTGGCCGTGCCGGGAGACCTGTTCGCGGAGGATCTTGGTGCGGACCCGGGACTCCTGTCGCTGGACGCGTCGGACCTGCTCCTGGGTCAGGAGATCCTCGCGTTGGAGGAGTTTCAGCAGATGCTCGACCGTGAATTCGACCGGTCTCGATTGTTCGGCCGTGTCCATTCCAGTCTCGTCGGAGGGGCGTCGAAGCCGAGGTGCAGCGGTCGCCATCACGGACCGCAGTCCGTCTCGATCGTAGGTTGGTCCCCGCCCCGTGTCACGCGGACCCGGGGCGGTCGGGAGTCCGGTCGGCTGCCGTCCGGTCCGGAGCGGCGGGCGGTGCGTCGCGGCCGTCTTCTCCGGGGCCGCAAGGGCACCGGGGCGGTAAATGAGGGGCTCACGCTGGCTAGCTCCCCCAGACATTTTCTCCGGTCGGGTCGCCCCTGTGACCCGTTGCCGCGGGTTCCCGGGTTCTGGGGGGGCTAAAACCGGTCGGCGACCACGTCCATCGCCCCCGCCCGCGGCCTGGTGGCGCGGGCTCGAGGCTGCAGGAGCTACGGAGCTCCGAGCTGTTCGGCGACGTGCTCGAAGACGCGCCGCAGTCCCCGTTCGAAACGGTCGGGCTCGGGGAGCAGACTGATGACGATGTGGCTGTCGGCGTCGAACTCGAACAGAAATCCGGGTTCGACCGCCGTCGCGCGTTCCGCCAGCAGGTCGAGAACGAGTTCGCGTTCATCGAGGAGGGCGGGAAAGCGAAGCGGTTGATACCATCCCGCGTCGACGGGGTAACGGGTGCAGGGTGGGCAGTCCTCGGCGAGCCGCGCGACCGTCTGTAGATTCGTCGACAGCCGTTCGCGAAGCGACTGCTGGAACGGCTCGGCCGCCTCGAGCAGACCCGGCGCTGCGCGCTGCGTCGCCGGGGTCAGCGACAGGTAGTTGTCCGCGACGAAGGCGAGTCGTTCGGCGGCGCCTCGCCGACATGACTCCGGTCCCGCCAGTACCATCCAGCTCATCTTCGCCCCCGGTGCCGCAGCGACTTTCGACAGCCCGGATAGCACGACCGTCGGCGGCTGCCGGCCGCCGCAGACGTCCTCGAGCCGCCCGGTTACACTGGCGGCCCGGGAATGACCGAGGTGGTAGTCGAGGAAAACCTCGTCCACGACTAGAAGGGCGTCGGCCTCGGAGGCTCGGTCGGCGAGCAGTTCGAGGTCCGTGTCGGAGAGGGCGTGACCGGTCGGGTTGTTGGGATTGACGGCGAAGACGAGGTCGACGGCGTCGTCGCCCTCGGCGAGTCGACTCAGACTTGCGGGATCGATCCGCCACCGTCCCGCTCGGGCGAGCCGATACCTCTCGGGAACGGCCGATTCCAGTCGCACCAGGTGCTCGAAGAGCGGGTAGCTCGGCGTCGGGACGGCGATCTTCCCACCTGGACGCGAGGCGATCTTCAGCAGCCACGAGTACGCCTCGCTGGTGCTCGCGGTCAGCACCAGGTCTTCCGTGTCGACTGCCACTCCCCGCCGGTCGTAGTACGCCGAGACAGCCTCGCGCGCGACGGCGAGACCGGCGGCATCGGTGCGGTAGGGCCGGGCGGTCGCCTCGCGCACTCCCCGCTCCAGACACCTGCG
>JBDGRG010000225.1:16951-18079 GCA_042218355.1 Bradymonadaceae bacterium | reverse complement strand
TCGGCGCCGCCGGGCAAACGGCGTTTCCGAGAGGTCCGGGGGTAGGCGTTGGTCGTTCCAGTGAGGCATGCTTTCTCTCTGTTCTCCGAACTCTCTGCGGAACGGTTCTCTCGGAGTTCTCTACGGTTCGGGTTTCTCGGTGGCTCGTGCGCTACCGTCCGGCGGATTGACAATGTGAGGGGGCGAAGTCTAACGTCGAATTGCACCTTATCGAGACTGCATGCGCCTCATGCCGCAAGGATCTGCCGGCCATGGCTAGCGAGGATTCTTCGCGCCGAACGACGTCGAACAAACGCGGGGCCCGCAAGGGCCTGAACCGAAGCACCACCATCTCCTCGCGAAAGCTCTCCTCGGTCGATCTCGACGGCGACGAGGCGACGCTCGATCCCGACCTCGCCGATCTCCGTCCCAGCAAACGCGAGGACTGTCGGCTCGGCGAACGGCCCTGTCCGTTCGTCTCGTGCAAGTACCACCTCTACCTCGACGTCAACCCCCGGACGGGTTCCATCAAACTGAATTTTCCGGATCTCGAGGTCTGGGAGCTTCCCGAGACGTGTGCGCTGGATGTCGCGGAGCGAGGCGGGATGACGCTCGAGGAAGTGGGCGAGCTGCTGAACCTCACGCGCGAACGGATCCGGCAGGTCGAGTCGAAGGGAATCGACAAGATCCGAGACGAGTACGAGGACGAACTGGAGAAATAGGGGGGCGGTCGCGTCCGCGACGGCTCTCAGTCTCCGCCGAACCACCCCGAGAATAGGCCTCCCCCGGTCTCTTCTTCCTTCTCGTCACCGTCGTCGTCCTCGTCGGCCTCGGGTTCACCCTCGTCGCCACGGTCGGGTTCCGAGGAGGTGTCGGCCGGACGGTCCGCGTTTTTCTCCAGCGACGGGGATTGCTGGGGCACCTCGTAGTCGAAGTCGTCCGAGGGCGGGGCGGCGACATCGTCGCCGAGCACCTCGTCCAGGACGTCTCCTTCGGTCTCGGCGTCGACCTCCTCCGCATCCGATCGCTCCCCCTCGACCAGTGCCTCGAGACTATCCTCGTCGCCGATTCGACCCGGCTCGTCGTCCGTCTCTTCGGCGTCCGAACTGATGCTCAGCGAGACGTCCTCTCGACTCTCCTGCTCGCTCA
>JBDGRG010000225.1:8906-16941 GCA_042218355.1 Bradymonadaceae bacterium | reverse complement strand
CAGTTCGTCGAAGTGATCGATCAGTTCGTCTGCTTCGTCCGGGCCGGTTTCCTCGAGGGCAGCTTCGGGAGTGTCGGGCGGTTTGGTTTTGTCACTGTGGTCGGCGCCGCTCGCCGCCGGGCCGTCGGAGGAGGCCGGACCGTCGGTCTCACCCGGCGGAGGGGCCGGCGTGCTCTCGTCGGCCGCCCCGGACTCCGGGCTGCTCTCGCCCTCGTTCTCGAGGGCCGGGGGTTCTCCCGCCTCGGACTCGATCGGCTCGGCGCTCGATTCGTCGAGGACCTCGAAATCGCTCGATGCCTCGCCGGTCGATTCCGGTGCGGTCTCGCCGTCCGCCGGGGGTTCGTCGGCCGTTTCGACGGCGGTGTCTTCGTCTCGCGTCTCCGGTTCACCGACGCCGGGGCTCTGCGCCGGTTCGTCCGGCGGTTCGGAGGCGGGGGTGTCCTCGGACTGCGGAGCCGCTGGCGAGGGCTGGTCCTCCGGCGGCGTCTCCCCCTCCGCGCCCTCGGTCGGCGTCGGGTCGGCCGGAATCGCATCCGGTTCGAGCGGGGCCGTGCTCGTGGGCGGGCTCGGAGCCGAATCGCCAGGTTCGGAGTCGGTCGCCTCGGCACCGGAGCCATCGTCCCCGGAGCGAGCCGGGGCGCCCTCGTTTGCTGCCCCGACGGGAAAGAGTTTTTCGGTATGATTGGGTTCGCCGTCCTCGTCTGAAATCGGTTCGGACCCGCCGGAATCCGCCCGCCCCGGGGCGGGCGAGGACGCCTCGTCCGGCGTGTCTACGTCGGCATCGGTTTCACCGGGTTCCTCCCCGGCTGCCCGATCGCTGGGAATATTGGCATTGGTCTCTTCTGCAGTGGACGCGTCGACGGGTTCGAGGTTGCCGCTGGCGTCCGGTTGCGTATCCCCGACCGGCGGTTCGGACGGTTCGAGGTCGCCTCCGACGTCGGGCTGAGTGTCGCCCGGTCCCGGTTCGGACGGTTCGAGATCGCCCCCGGCGTCGGGCTGAGTGTCGCCCGGTGCCGGTTCGGGCGGTTCGAGATTCCCCTCGGCGTCGGGCTGGGTGTCTCCCGGTCCCGGTTCGGTCGGCTCCAGGTCGTCGGCGCCCCCCGGTTGGCCCGGGGCGGATTCGGTGGGGGCGGAGTCGTCGTCGGCCTGCGCGCCGCCCACTGGCGGCTCGACCGGCTCGAGATCGCCCTGGGCGTCCGGTTGAGTGTCGCCGGGTGGGGGCTCTGAGGGGACCTCCTCGGGCGGCCCCCCGCCGCTCTCCAGCGATTCGTCGACGTCGAGGCCGGATTCGCCCGCCTCGGGCGGCGGTTCGACCGGTGCCGGTTCGTCGGGCACCGCGGCCGCGTCGCCCTCGCTCGGCTCCACAGCTTCGGGCTCGTTCGGGGCGTCGGTCGCGTCCGGCTCGGCTTCCAGGCCGAGATCGATCTCGTCGTCCTCCTCCTCGTCATCGCCGGCCAGCACGCCGTCGAACAGCGCGTCGACGGCGTCGTCCTCGTCGTCGGGGGCGAAGTCCGCGAGGTCCTCCGTACTCCCCTCCGACGACTCGTCGAATGCCATGATCTCCAGACCCGCCTCGGTCTCACCGATCTGACGTGCTCGCTGGTCCTCGGCTTCCTCGGCGGTTTCGGATGGACCGGGCTCGGCGGGCGCATCGCCCGTCGCGTCGGACGGCTCCGGCGGGGGGCCGGTCGCGGCGTCGTCTTGCGGTTCGGCCTCGGAGGTTTCGCTCGACGCGCTCTCCTCCCGGGATTCCTCCTCGCTCCGATCACCGGCCTCGGGGCCCGACTGGTCGGGGGTCGCCGGCGGCTCGCCCGGCGGTCCGGTCGCGTCTGCTCCCGACGACTCCGGCTCGGCGTCTGCCTCGGACTGCTCGGTCGGTTCGCCCGAGGTCTGGACCTCCGGTGCCGACGCGTCGTCGCCGGTGCGTCGCTCGGCGAGGATCGTGTTGACGACGTTCTTCGACTCCGGACTGAGGTGGGTGTACTCGATCACCATCCCGACCGGCCCGTCGCTGGCGTCTTCGGGCGAGCGGGTACTCAGCACGTTGCCCTCTCCGACGAGAGCTTCGGAGCCGTCCTGGAGGAGAAATTCGAATCGAACCTCCGTCCCCTCCGGTTTGATCTGTGCCGCATCGGTCGGAAAGAACATCCGCCCCGGAAGGACGAACCGGGAGTACCCCTCGATGAACTCCTCGATGTTGTCGTACCGGAGCTGGGCCCGGAAAACTGGGACGTTCTCGTCTGTCACGTCGCAGCCTCGGCGAGGTCTGGAATGAGAGCGGTCGGGAGTCGATGACGTACGCCGTTCAGTAGCTGTATTGTAGCCCCAGATCGAGGCCCTGTACAAGTTCGAAGCCCTCCGACCCCGCAAAGTCGTTTCTCCCTCGCCCCGTGAAGCGGCTGTGATTGAGTCGAAAGCGGTATCCGAGCGTCACTCGATAGGCCTCCTTGATCGCATAGAGGACCCCGAGCCGAGAGCCGAAGCCGAGCGTCCCCGATGTCTGGCCGAACCGGTCGCTGCCCTTTCCGAAGAACGCGACCGGTGCGATGTTCAGCCGACCCTCGATCGCAAAGTTCTCGTCCAGAACCGGCTGGGTGATCATCCCGCCGGCGACCAGCGACGTCAGTGACAGGGTCGGGAGCGTGACCTCGGAGGGAGTGGCGTACACCTCGTACCGGAGGAACGTGCCGAAGCGGATGCGACGGCGCAGTTCGTCGGTCGGTTTCTCGAAGATGTCGCCCAGTCGGAAGATCGGGCCGACCTGGAAGGAGGTGTGTTTAATCGACACCTTTTTCGTCTCTCCGTCCCCGACGGGCAGCGTCCCGCCGTCGAAGCCCTGATCGAATTCGAAAAAGAATCCGGTCGACGCCGCGTCCGGATTGCTGATCCCCAGCGGATACGCCTCGGCGGTCAACTCGAATCCGGGATAGAAAAACGATCGGTAGGTGAGCACCCCCTTTCGCTGGCTCCGTGTGCCGGCGAAGGTCAGGTCGCGTTTGAAGAGACGGAATTTCGCACTCGCCCACAGCCAGTTCCGTTTGGCGAGTTGGGCGGTCTTTCGGTTCGAGCGGGCCGCCCGCTTCTTTAGCTCTTCGGGGGAGGGCCCCTGTTGATCAGCCGTCGACTGATCGGTCGCCGCTTTTTGCTGGTCGTCGGGTGCGTCGCGCAGTCCCAGATGGGAGACGACCTCGTATCGGACCAGTCTGGCGCCCGGTCGTGTCAATTTGCCCTTCGGCCGATCGACGACCGTCTTGAAGACGACCTCGCCGCTGTCGTCGGAGACCAGTCGGACCTCGTAGCGATGTTCCTCCGGGACGGCGTAGAGCACGTAGGCGATCCGGGCCTTGTCCATCAGCCAGGTCAGGTCCTCCGGGCGATTCATCAACCCCTTCGCATCGAGCGCCCGCTGGTCGACCTGCTCGAGGAACCACTTCTGGCCCTTGAGGGTGAACTTGTCGATCTTGGAGATCTCCTCGCGGAGGTGAGCGCCCCCACCGCCGGGCGGGTTGAGGACGACGAAGCGCTTCGGGTCGGGCTCGTCCTCGGCGCGAGCGGACCGGGGCCCGAGCGCGACTCCGGCCGCGCCCCAAACGAGGGCCAGGGCGAGGGCGGGCAAGGTGGCGAAGGAATCGGCGTGCCTCATCAGTCGGACCGGAGAGGGCAGTCACATCGACAGACCGTGCGAAGGGCCCCGTTCGACAGGGCATCTCGGACCGTCAGACGTCGTCCATCTCGAAGTTGTCCAGGTCGAAATTCTGCTCGTCGGGCTGGTCGTCGGAATCGTTCGATTCGAATTGCTTCCATTCGGCCCCCCGAGAGGCCGAGTCGACGCCCTTCATGCGCAGTTTGAAGTCCTCGGGGTTCGAGGAATGGGCGACCGCTTCCTCGTAGGTGATGTATCCCTCCTGGAGCAGGTGCATCAGCGACTGGTCGAACACCTGCATGCCGTACGTCTCGACGCCTTCGGCCATCTGTTCGGTGATCATCCCGGGGGTGGCCTTTTCGTGGATCATCTCTCGGGTGCGTGCCGTCGAGACGAGGATCTCCGCCGCCGGGATCCGCCCCTGTCCGTCGGCGCGCGGGAGGAGTCGCTGGGCGATGACCCCTTCGAAGAGGTTCGCGAACTGGTAACGGGCGCGGTCGCGCAGTTCGGGGGGGAACGCGGTGACGATCCGGTTGACCGCGTCGGCGGCGTCGACGGTGTGGAGGGTCGACAGGACCAGGTGGCCGGTCTCGGCGGCGGTCAGCGCGATCTCCATGGTCTCGTAGTCGCGCATCTCACCGACCATGATTACGTCCGGGTCCTGGCGGAGCGCAGCGCGGAGTGCCCGCTTGTAGGAGGTCGCATCCTGCCCCAGCTCGCGCTGGTTCACCACGCTCCGTTTGTCCCGGATCACGTACTCGATCGGATCCTCGATCGTGATGATGTGGGCGGTCCGGGACTCGTTGATGCGATTGAGCATCGCCGCCAGCGTGGTCGATTTGCCGCTGCCGGTGATCCCGGTGCACAGGATCAGCCCCCTCCGTTTGTCCGAGAGCGTCTTGACGACGTCGGGCAGATGGAGCTCGTCGATGGAACGAACCCGGAACGGGATGACGCGGAAGACCATCCCGATCTTCTTGCGTTGCTGGAAGACGTTGACGCGGAACCGACCCACGCCGGAGACGCCGTAGGAGAAGTCGTAGTCGAGGTGCTCGTTGAACCCGCGTTTCTGGTCGTCCGTCATGATTGCTTCGGCCATCGTTTGGAGTGTATCGGCCTCGAGCCGGTCTTCCTCGCGGAGTGGCCGAAGCGATCCGTCGATCCGAAACAGCGGGGGGAGGCCGGCCTTGAGGTGGATGTCGCTGGCCCCTTTCTTGACCCCGATTTTGAGAATGTCGTGGAGCTGATCCTTGGCCTGATCGGACATCGTACAGGTCACCGCGGTGGAGTCGAATCGGGACGCGCAACCTACCACCGCATCGGGGGCTTGTCACCCGAGTTCGACTCCCCCCCGAGCCCTCAGTCCTCCGACTCTCCCCCGTCGTCCTCCTCGACGTCTCCCTCGGCGGCCTCGAGCGTGGGGAGATCGTGGTGTTCGCGGATCTTGTTCTCGATCTCGCGGGCGGTATCGGGGTTCTCGCGCAGATATTCCTTGGAGTTGGACCGCCCTTGACCGAGGCGTTCGTCCCCGTAGCTGTACCAGGAGCCGGCCCGGTCGACGTTCAGATCGGTGCCGAGATTGATGAGGTCGGCCTCGCGGCTGAGGCCCTCGCCGTAGATCAACTCGCACTCGGCCTCCTGAAACGGCGGGCCGAGCTTGTTCTTGACGACTTTGACCCGGGTTTCGTTTCCGATGACGTCGGAACCGTCCTTGATGGCCCCCGTCCGGCGGATGTCGAGTCGCTGGCTGCAGTAGAACTTCAGTGCACGCCCCCCGGAAGTCGTCTCCGGACTGCCGAACATCACGCCGATCTTCATCCGGATCTGGTTGATGAAGATCACGCACGTCTTCGATTTCCGCACACTTCCGGCGAGCTTGCGCATCGCCTGGCTCATCAACCGCGCCTGCAGACCGACGTGGTCGTCGCCCATCTCCCCCTCGATCTCCGCGCGTGGCGTCAGCGCGGCCACCGAGTCGATCACCAGGATGTCGATGGCGTTCGACCGAACGAGCATGTCGACGATCTCCAGCGCCTGCTCACCGGTATCCGGCTGGCTGACGAGGAGCTCGTCGAGATCGACTCCCAGAGCCTTTGCGTACTGGAGGTCGAGGGCGTGCTCGGCGTCGACGAACGCGGCGACGCCTCCCTGCCGCTGGGCCCCCGCGATGCCCTGTAGGGCCAGAGTCGTCTTTCCGGAACCCTCCGGGCCGTAGATCTCGACGATTCGCCCCGGCGGAAAGCCGCCGGTTCCCAGCGCGACGTCGATCGCCAGCGAACCCGTCGGTATCGGGTTGTCGACGTCGACCCCCATCTCCTCGTCGCCGAGTTTCATGATGGAGCCCTCGCCGAACTCCTTCTCGATGGCGTCCATCGTGCGATCCAGTGCCTGCTCTTCGCTGTCCGATCCCATGATCGTCTCCTGGTCGTGGCAGAGAGTGACGTGTCCGAGCGGTTGCCGTGGCGGGTCGAGTGCCGAAGCGTGCGTCCAGTGTACTGAACACGTGTATAGTCACACCGATCATCGACGCCCGGAGTGTGATTCGTCAAGGCTGCTGACGTCGACCGTGCGAGCCGGGCGCGACGGCGCCTCGTCCGGCGCCTCCCCCCACGTGTCTATGATCGACGATTCGGCGACATTCGTTGCGTCGAATTGCCGCTCGGCCGCTCAACCGCCGCCGAACGGCGAGCGGTGCAGGACCGTGTACTCGGCGCCGCTGTCGTCGAGTTCGGATTCGTAGAGAACGAGTTCCTCGAGCTGCATCTCACCGTACGGGCCCGTGGGGAGTTCGGCGCGCCAGTCGGTCAGTGCGGGACCGCGGCTCGATTTGACTCGCCCGATAGTCACGTGCGCGGTGAAGTCGTGTTCGTCCGGTTCGACATCGATCGGGCGGAGCCGCTCCTCGAGACGCCCGTGCAGCTTCGCGAGCAACTCCTGGCTCTGTCGATCCACGCCCGCCCAGAGAATCCGCGGATGTGCGGGGCTCGGGAAGGCGCCGACGTCGCGGACGGTCATCTCGACGGGCTCGACGTCGTCGACCAACTCGTCGCCGATCTCCCGGAGCCGGAGGACGAGTCCATCCTCCAGTGTTCCCAGAAACTTCAGCGTCAGATGAAGATTTTCCCGGGGCGTCCAGCGCACCCGAACTCCCCCTCGGAGATGCTCCTCGATCGACTCCTGCAGCGACTCGAGTTCGTCGCGAATGCTGGCCGGAAGGTCGAGCGCAAAGAAGAGTCGTTTCATGTCGAGCCTTTCGTCGCGGGAGACGGAGACTGCGTCGGGTGGTCGTGGTCCTGGGTGCGCATCGCACGCCGCGCCGGCCGATGCTCCGGTGGGTGCGCGTTCGAGCGCTGCTGCCGTGCACCGGACGTCGGCGGACGGCGGGGCGGCGGTGCGTCGTCCAATTTGCCTCTGTCTTCGTCGCTGTGCGTCGTCGACGATCGGCGAACGACCGCTTCTCGAAGACGCGGCTCCAGTGTAACGCGCCCGGTCTCATTCGTGAATTCGACGCAACGAAATCGCGGCGATCGGCGATCATAGACATGGACGGGGCTCGTCGGTGAGCGACAGGGGATGTGGCGGGCAATATCCGGCCGGAGCGGGCGCCGACCAGTGCGTCCGCGCCGGGGTCCCGTCTGGAAGGCACTGGTCGGGCGCGGGGCCGCGGGCTCCCTCGGAGGGACATGTGGGGATGCGTATCTGGCGTGCAGTCTGGCGGCGGGCAGCTGCCCCCGGAGCGCGCCCTCGACCGGAGGCTTTGCGGGAGATCGGGCCTCGACCGGAGGCTTTGCGGGAGATCGGGCCGTCTCGGCCCGAGCTGATACTCACGAACCCGGACGAGCGCACCTCGCCGGGTTCGGAGTGAAGTATGCCCCGACGGTTGGTTGGCTCCCTCGTGGACGTACGAATCGCTCGACGGGCATCGGCTCAGTGATCGCTGCGGACCTCGTCGACGGGCGTCGGGCCGTCGATGCCGTGCCGGTCCAGCTTCTCGTCGACGTGCCAGATCAGAAGCGACAGAGCGGTATCGATCGACGCCCGGCGGACGTACTCGCGGGACCGGGCCGAGAACTCGTAGCGGCGGCGGTACACCCCCTCGGGGGTCGCGAGCCCGAAGTCGACGGTTCCGACCGGTTTGTCGGCCGTACCGCCCGACGGCCCGGCGATGCCGCTGATCGACAGGGCGAAGTCGGCATCCGCCCGACGACACGCTCCGATCGCCATCTGCCGGACCACGGGAGCGCTGACGGCTCCGTGACGGTCGAGCGTCTCCGGGGACACGCCGAGCAGATCGACCTTCGCGCGGTTCGCGTAGGTGACGAAGCCGTACTCGAACCAGTCGGAGCTGCCCGGTGTCTCGGTGAGACGGTGTGCGAGTCCGCCCGCGGTGCA
>JBDGRG010000225.1:0-8896 GCA_042218355.1 Bradymonadaceae bacterium | reverse complement strand
GGCGGTCGCGACGGTCGCATCCCGCTCGCGGAGCAGTGCGCCGGCCCGTTCGCCGATGGATCGTCCGCCTTCGGTCACCAGCCAGTCGCCGATCTCGACGAGGACCGCCTCGCGGGCTGCTACGACCGGTGCCTCCGGTCCGGTCACCCGAACGTGAACCCGGGGGGCGTCGGGCAGGAAGTCGAAGGCCGCTCCGGCGTTCGCCGCACGCTCGACCGTATCGCCGATGCGGGTCTCGAGGTCGCTCTCACCGATGCCGACGAAGGTCATGGTGCGCTCGTGTCGGTCGGAGGTGCCGACGCGCGATTCGACACGGTCGACCAGATACTCCTCGACGTACCACTCGAACTCGTCGGGCACGCCCGGAAAGAAGAAGCACTCGGTGCCGTCCGCGTCGACGGCGAATCCCGGCGCGGTGCCAATGTCGCTGAGGAGCTGTCGCGCCCCCCGCGGAAAGCGGCACTGGCGCAAATTGTTGTCGGTGAAGTCGAAGCCGTGCTCCTCGAAGGTCCGCTTCAACTCGTCGGCGACCTCCGAGTCGAGCTCGAGCGGGACGTCGAGCCAGCGAGCGGCGGCTTCGCGAGTGACGTCGTCGCCGGTCGGCCCGAGCCCCCCGGATACGACGACGAGGTCCGCGGTCTCGACCACTGCGTCGAGCGCAGCCGCGATGTCGGAGACATCGTCCGCCACCATGCGAGCTTCCCGGAGCCGTGCGTCCAGAGAGGCGACGGTCCGCCCCAGGGTGGCCGCGTTCCGATCCTCGACTCGCCCCTCGAGGAGTTCGTCGCCGATGAGAATGGCTGAAAGTTGGAGAGACATCGATTGGACCCGGTCGAAAGTTCGGCTCCATCAGCTCGGGGCCTCCATCGTGACGGCACGAGGACGGTGAGACAACACGTTCCGTCGTCTTGCCGGAGGAGGTCGACTACGACGTTGTGTCGTGCGGGGTGCGTTCACGAGTGATCCCGTCTGACCGGTGTCAGGGCGGTCAGGGTGGGGCCCCTCTCATATCCCACTCCCGATGCCGTCCATCATCTGAGAGAGGCCCCACCCCATCCCCCGTCGGTGATTCGTTACCATCGGGTCGCGACCGCGCCTCTTCGCGCGTGCGTCGTTGACGGGGCGCACTCCCTCTCGTACAGTTCCGCGGAGTCCGACCTCCCGCATGCAACTCGGCACGGGCCCGGCGAAGGCGAGAGCATCGTCGACGTTTCGACTGTGTTGCCCGGCATTCGCACTTCGGGAGGTGGCTCGTCGTCCGGACGCCGATCCGTCCCGTTCGGGTCTGCGAACCGGAGCCGTCGATGTGCGCCGTTCGAGGCCGCTGGCGATGTCCGAGAGCTTCGGCACATACGAACTCGAGCGGAAGATTGCGCAGGGCGGAATGGCGGATATCTTCCTCGCCCGCCGCACGGGGGACGTCGGGGGCTTCGAGAAGCGGATGGTGCTCAAACGGATCTTCCGCCATCTGACCGAGCGCGAGGAGACGGTCCGCATGTTCATCGACGAGGCGCGGATCGCCTCCAAGTTGAACCATCCGAACATCGTCGAGGTGTACGATCTCGGCGAGATCGGCGGCTACTTCTACACGACGATGGAGTTCGTCCACGGGACGGATCTCCGTCAGATCTGTCGCCGGGGGCTGAAGCGCGAGAACTATCTCCCCGCGCGGCTCGCCGCGCACATCGTCGCCACCGCGGCCGAAGCTCTCCACTACGCCCACACCAGCGAGGACGAGGAGGGCCGCCCCCGCAACATCGTTCATCGGGACGTCTCTCCCCAGAACGTCCTCGTCAGCCGCGAGGGATACGTCAAACTCTGCGATTTCGGCATCGCCAAGGCCGAGAATCGGCTCGCTCAGACCCGGACGGGTCAGTTCAAGGGCAAACTGTCGTACATGAGCCCCGAGCAGGTCGAGGGCGAGTCGGTCGACGCGCGATCCGACGTCTTCAACCTCGGCATCGTGCTGTACGAAGTCACGTTGGCCCGGCGACTCTTCGACGCCGAGAGTGACGTCGAGCGGATGCGCCAGGTCTCCGAAGTTCGGTTCGACCGCCCCTCGGACGTGCATCCGGATTTCCCCCCCCAGCTCGAACGCATCATCCTCCGCGCCCTGCGTCGAGACCCCGACGACCGGTATCAGAGCGCCGAGGAGATGCGCCGCGAGCTGGAGCAGTGGCTCCACGCCGGCGATCGGATCGTCAGCCGCACTCGGGTCGCGGACTACGTGCGCGAACTGTTCCCCGAGTTCGAGGACGACATCGCCGCGGCGCTCTCCGAACTCAACGGCATCGAGGATCCGAACGATTTCGACACCGGCGGCTTCGGCGTGACGACGGAGGTGCCACTGGGAGGAGAGCCCGATTCGGAGATGGAGGCGCCCCCCACGAACGAGGTCATCCTCAGCGACTACCGGTCGGCTTCGGAGTATCTGGAGGAGGACGACCAGCCCCGGGACGACCTGCGCGAGGACCTCGAGGAGACGACCGACGTCGAGGAGACGCAGGTCCGATACCGGTCTCCGGCGTCCGGGAGTGTCGAGATCGACCCCTCTGCCGGGTCGGCGACGGGCGAAGGGTCGGGCGAGTGGCAGGAGCTCCCCGAGACGGCAGCGGCCTCGGATGCGACGGTCGAGTCGATGGCGGGCGAAGATACCCCGGGTGGTTCGGGAGCCGGCGGGGAGGGGCTCGGCCGCAGTCGAGAGTCGCTGTTCGGAGCTCGAGACGAGGAGGGCGACGGTTCCGAACCCTCGAGCCAGTCCGTTGGCGAGCCGGTCGACGATCCGGCGGCGACCCCGTCCGAGTCGGCCGACGATCCCGCCCAGTCCGATGCGGACGATGACTCCGGCGCGGACATTCGGCGCGAGGGTTCGGAGGGGCGGGAGCAGGGCGAGGCCGATTCGGAGGTGAAGTCGACCGGAGAATCCGGCGACGAGAGTGAACCAACCCGGGGTCTGGAGCCCCCGGAACCGGCCGCCCGGTCGGAGTCGGTCGACCGGGAACCCGAGACCTCCACTGCGGAGGGGGCGACCGGAGACGGAGACGAGCCCGGAGCGGAGGCATCGGAGGCGGGGGACGGACCGGAGAGAGCGGCCGAATCGACCGAGTCGAGCGACGACGGAGCGGGGGAGGCGAGCTCGGCGTCGCACGCGCCCTCGAACGAGGGGGATGACGACGACACCCCGGGACCGGAACAGGGTGTGCCCCCGCCGGAAGGGACCGGCAGCCGATCCGAGCCGTCGGACGAGGATGCCGATGTCGCTTCGGAACCGGACTCCGATCAGTCCGCGGGCGGTCGAACCGAGGGTGAGTCGACCCCGCCTCCCGGCGTCGACTCGCAGCCGGAGGGGACGACGCCCTCCGGCCCGCCCGGCGATGCGCTCGGGCCCGGCGGCCCCCCCGACGGCGGCGAGTCTGCCTCGCCGGGAGAACCGGACGATGCTCGCGAAGAGGCGGACGTGATGGGGGCGCCGGCCGGGGAGCCCTCACTCGAGGAGTTCGACGGAGCCTCGTTTGCCGCGGAGGAACGCAGACGTCGCCTGGTGGTCGCCGGAGGGGGGGTGGCCGTGGCCTTGGCGGTCGTCGCCGCCGGCTGGGTCGCCGTCCGACAGGGGATCGAGATTCCCGGACTGACCGATGCCAAACCCGGCGCGTCGGCCCCGCCGGACGCGGCAGCGAACGAGGAGCCGGCCGGTTTGCCCCGGACCGACGTGGCGCTGAAGACCGATCCCGAAGGGGCCCACGTCGTCTTGAACGGTCATCTGACATCCGGTAGGACGCCGGGCTCTTTTCCCCTCGTCGAGGGCCGGGAGAACGAACTGTACGTCTACAAAAAGGGGTTCGAGCCGGCGCGCCGGGTCGTGACCGGAACGGACGACGCGTCGCCCGAGAAGGTCGAGTTGACCGAGATCGGATCGGATAGTGAGCGCGTGACGGTCGAGGTCGAATCGACTCCGTCGGGGGCCGCCCTCCGGTTCGACGGGCGTTCGGTGGGGCGCACTCCCGTGTCGGTCGAGGATGTCCTCGTCGCCGCGGTTCACCACGTGCAGTTGAAAAAAGAGGGCCACTTCCGCCACACTGGACTGTTCCGCCCCGCGTCGGGCGAGAGCTATCCGTACTCGGCCGACCTGGTCCCACGGAAGGGGGACAGCAAATACTGCCGGGTCGTCTACGATTTCGTCCCCCGGGGGACCGTCGTCGAGGTCGACGGCGGCGCACTCGGGACAGCGAGGTTCGCCTCGCGACACGACTGCGGAACGTACCTGGACATCCGCGCCCGGCGGGCGAACTACCGCGACACGAATCACGTCCTGTCGACCCGGTTCCCGGGGACCGTTCGGATCGCGACTCGTCTGGAAAAGGTCGAGCGGACGCCGGGGAGGGTGTCGGTCGAGGTCCCGGCCGACGTGACCGTGTACATCGGTTCGAACGAGATCGGTGACGGGTCGGTCGACGAACTCGAGCTGCCCGCCGGGACGCATCCGGCCGTCTTCGAGACCCCCGACCGCGAGCGGTTCCGGTTCGACCTGAAGGTTCGTCCGGAAAAGAGCACGAGGTATCGGTTCGAGATCCGGAGCGGAGAGGGCCACCTGGAGCGGGGGGACGAGTAGGAGATGCGGCCCGCGCGGCGATGTCGTCGGTCAGCTCGAACGCAGGGGCTTCGGGCGGCGATGGCCGCCGGACCGTCGAACGACGATCGTGTAACTCTGTCGGTACGACACTGAACTGACTCGAGGGCTTTATGACGACGATTCCCGTTGGCGCACTCGTGCGCGACCGAGAGCTCCCGGAACTGGGTCCCGGGCGGATCGTGGCGGAACTCGACGGCGGAGCCTCGCGCATTCGCTTCGGACACAGCGAGGAGATCCGGGACGTCCAGGTTTCGCGCGTGGAGGTCTCGCGGCTTCCGCTGATTCCGGGCGTCGAGGTCGAGGTGCGCTCGGGCCGGTTCGGCAGTAGCGAGACCGAGCGAGGCATGGTCGTCGACGCCGAACTGCCCGAGACTGCCGAGGATCTCTGCGATTACGTCGTCGAGGTCGACGGGGACGAACGAACCGTCTCCGAGGCCGAGCTCTTTCCCATCGAACCGGACAGCTCCGAGCCCCTCGACCAGCTCGACGCGCTCTTCTGGCGCGGACCGTTTCGGTTCTTTGCCCGCTGGGGCATGCACCGGACGATCTCGCGGCTCTACGAGGATTCCGAGGGGATTCCGTCACTGGTCGGGGCCCGGATGACCCCGACCGGCCCGCGCATCCGGGGGGCACGGCGGGCGCTGTGGAACCGAGACCGACGCGTCTTGCTCGCCGACCCGGATCCGTTCGACCGGATGTACACGGCGGGAACCGTCCTGCAGGCGGAGTTCGCGCGTCAGCCGAATCGGCGGGCGGTGGTCGTCGCGCCGGGGGGCATGGCTCGGGAGTGGAGCCGCCAGCTGGAGCTTCGATTCGGAGGGCGGAGCTTCCGCCGACTCGACCTCCGCGAGGTCGAGGCGAGCGAGTTCGCCCAGATGGTCGGTATGTTTCGGGACGACCGATTGGTCGTCTCCCACGAGGTACTCGAACAGTCCCGCGATGCGCGGACGCTGCTGGCCGGCGAGGGGACGGAGACGCTCATCGTGGCGGGGGCGGCCCACCTCGACCCGGAGAGCGGGAGCTACGAGTTCGCACGTGAACTCTCCGAGCTCGCCGAATCGGCGTACGTCCTCTCGCCGCTTTCGGACGAGCCCGACCCTGCGGAGCTGGCAACGTTGAGTGCCCTGGTGGACCCGGCCGAGTACGAACCGGACGACACCGAGCTGTTCGAGGACATCGTCGAGCGTCGGGAGGACGTCTGGACGCTGATCGACGAGACCGAGCGGGGGGACTGGGAGGACTCGAGTGAGCTGGTGGAGCGATGGCGTCAGACGGAGATCGCCGACGAGTCGGCGGTCGCCGGGCGCATCGACGACTTCGAAGCGGACGGCGACGCGGCCGACGAGCTCGTCGGCTACGTCCGTCGGTTCCACGCTCTCCCCCTGGAAGTGGTTCGTACACCCGATGACGGGTCGCGTCCGGAACGCGACTGCGAGGAGCTGGAACTCGAGGCGTCCGAGGCGCGCGAGGCGCTGGGCGAGCATGTCGCCGATCTGCCGACCGCCGAGTCGAACGACGAATTGCAGAAGGTGCTCGTGTGGGCCTATCAGCGCGCACTGGCGAGCACCCCGGATCGCGTCGCGGAGCTGCTGCGCCAGCGGGGCGAGGCGCTGGAATTGAAGCGCCGGGCCGGGGACGAAGCCCGGTCGGTGGCCGCGGAGATGGCCGGCGATCCCGCACTGGAGCGGGAGCAGATCGCCTGGGACCTGGCCGTCGAGCAGGCCCCCGAACTGGAAGACGAGCGCGACTGGATCGGCGAGGCGCTGGGACTGGTCGAGGAGTGGAAGCGCGAGGCGCCGTCGGGGGGAGACCGATTCGCGTCGGTGATCGAGTGGCTGGCCGACGCCGCGGCCGAGAGGGAGGCCGAGAAGTTCGTCGTCTTCAGCCGGTCACCCGACACCATCGAGCGATTTACGCCGCGGCTGCGCGACCGGCTCGGAAACGAGCGGGTCGCCATGCACCACGTCGGACTCCCGGTCGAATCGCTGCAGGAGTCGTTGAACGAATTCCAGCAGGACGAGGAATGTCGGGTGCTCGTGACCGACGAATCGGCGGGATACGGCCGTCGGATCGACGTCGCGTCGACCGTGGTCCATCTCGACCAGCCGCGCACGCCCGAGCGGCTGGAGCGGCGGCTCTCGCGCATCGCGGCTCCGAGTCAACAGGCGGAGACCGTCCGGTCGCTGGTGATCGGCGGAAGCCCGCTCGAATCCGGGCTCCTCGAGCTGTACCGCGACGCACTGGGGCTGTACGCCGCTCGACCGACCGGCGCCGCGCGCCGGCGACTCGAACTCGGCGCCGAGGTGTTCGACGTTCTGGCGACCGGCGGTCCTGCGGCGCTCGGGGAGCTGGTCGAGACGGCGGGCGAGGAGGTCGGCGCGGAGTCGGCCGAGTCGTCGGCCTTTCGGGCGGCGATCGAGCCGACCGAGGCCCGGCGCCAGGAAGTCGAGGAGTTCGCGGAGTTGCTCGATTTCGTCGACGGGATCGACAATCCGCTGCCGGTCCGGCACTGGGCGCGCATGCTCGGGCTGGACGATCATCGGGTCCGGCCGGGGGTCTACGACTTCAAGTGGCACTGGTCGAGCGTCCGGCGGGACCTCGCCGGCTTCCACGTCCCCGAGGGAGAGGACCCCGAGGAGTGGACCGACGAGGAGACCGTCCAGTATCTGTCGGGCACGTTCAGCCGGCGGCGGGCACTGGACGACGAGACGCTGGAGTTCTTCGCTCCCGGTCATCGACTGGTCGACGCCCTGATCCGGGATGCCGAGGGCCCGAACGATGGCCGCGCGACGATTTTCGCCCGGCGGCTCGGGGCCAAGCGCCACGGTGACGTCTTCGCCGTCGTCGTCGCCCGTTGCGCTCCCGATCCCTCGTATTGGCCGGAGGACGACGCCCCGCAGGGGCTTCTGCGCCGGACCTATCGCCGGTTCTGGCCGGAGTCGGCCTCGGTGTCGCTCGAACTCGACCTGTCGGGCGAGGCGGAGCCCGCCGTCGTCGACGACGCCGACCTGGAGCGCCGGCTCGAGGAGGCCTACGAAGGGCCGGAAGCGGATCAGAAGGTCGAGTACGAGACCCTGATCCGGGCGGTCGAGGACGCTCGGGCGTTCCGCACGGCCATCCACGACGCCGCGGACGCCGGTCTCGACGCACTGCGCGACGACCGGCAGCCGCTGGTCGACGTGGCGGCGGACCAGCTCGAGGACGATTTCGCTCCCGAGATCGACTACTGGGAGGACGTGCTCGAGGAGACCGATGACGACGAGATCGAGGCCCGTGCCGAGCGTGCGATCGAGTGGCGCCGGTCGCTGGTCGAGAGCGTTCGAGACTACCGCATGGAGGTCGACGCGTTTGCGGTGGTCGTCGGCGGCGATCCCGAGGCCCTCATCCGCGGTTGAGCTCTTCGATCCGCATTCGCAACCGACTCTCGGTTCGTGCGGGCCGCTCGCTCCCCCCGACGACTGTTTAATCGTCGTAAAGCGATTTTATTTGACGGCGACGTCCTCGTTTGAGAAACTGCGAGTCGCGCGGACGCATTCCTCTCCGTCGACACATTCGCCGGTCGTATGGACCGAGAACTCGTCACAGGGACGAAGGCGGAGCTGGTCGACCTGCTGAAACGCCGCGGTGAACTGACCGTCGGCGAGGCCGTCGAGGCACTGGACCGCGGAGAGACGACGGTCCGGCAGCACGTCGACTGGCTCTCGGAGCGGGCTCTGGTCGACTATCGGCGCGAATCGGACGGACCGGGGCGCCCGACCCACGTCTATCATCTGACCGAGCTGGGCGAACGGCTCTATCCGTCCAAGGGCGGCGAGGTGCTGCGCGAACTGCTCGAATTCCTCGAGCAGACCGGCGAGCAGGAATTGGTCGTCGAGTTCTTTCGACAGTACTGGGAGTCGCGGTGGAAGGAGTTCGAGGGGTGCTTTGCGCCCGATGCGACGGCGTTTCGCGATCAGATCGAAGCGCTGGCCGAGTTTCTCGACGACGAGGGATTCATGCCGGAGATCGCGGGGACCGACGAGGGAGCGGTCGAGATCCGCGAGTGCAACTGCCCTCTGCGCGACGTCGTCGCCGCCACGCGGATCCCCTGTCAACTCGAGGCGGAATTCATGGAGCGGGCGGTCGACGGGTCGCTCGAGCGCGTGGAGTACATGCCCGAAGGGAACGACGCCTGTACGTACCTCTTCGCGGAGCCCGAGCCGTCGTAACGGTTCACGGGGCGGTCAGCATGATTGGGCCACGAAGGCGCAAAGGCGCAGAGAACAA
>JBDGRG010000224.1:10976-11313 GCA_042218355.1 Bradymonadaceae bacterium | reverse complement strand
AAGAGCCGCACGGCGGCCAACGCGTTTCTTCGCCGCCTCCGAGACAAGGGACGCATCGCGACGCCGGTGCAGGGCTTTCACGTCGTCGTCCCCCCCGAGTACCGTCGGCTGGAGTGCCTCCCTCCCCAGGAGTTTCTTCCGTTTTTGATGACGTACGTCGAGCGGGAGTACTACGGGGGACTGTTGACAGCCGCTTTTTTTCACGGAGCCGCTCACCAGCAACCCCAGAGCTTTCAGACGATGGTGGACGAGACCCGCCGCGACGTCGAATGCGGCCGGGTTCGCATCGAGTTTCATCAGCGCCGCACCCTCGAGGACGTTCCCGTCGTAGCGTTTA
>JBDGRG010000224.1:0-10966 GCA_042218355.1 Bradymonadaceae bacterium | reverse complement strand
TCGCCATCTCGACACCCGAGGCGACGGCCCTCGATCTGGTCGGATATGCAAACCGGATCGGCGGACCGAATCGAGTGGCGACCATTCTGGTGGAACTCGCCGACCATCTCGATGGCGACGAGCTCCGGGAGGTCGGCCCGCAGATCGCACCGGACGCCTGGCTGCAACGCCTCGGCTATCTGCTCGAGGCAACCGGCGCCGAGGAGGTCTCTCGTCCACTCGCCGATTACGTCCGCGATCACGTGGACGAAGTTACGCCGCTTCGACCCGAGGAGAACGGAAAGAGTGGCCGCCCGCGGGACACGAGGTGGCAAGTCGCCGTCAACCACGAAGTGGAGCCCGATCTATGATTCCGAAGGCACACATCACTCACTGGCGACAAAATGCTCCGTGGGTCCAGGACGTCCAAGTGGAACAGGACCTCATTGTCTCGCGCGCTCTCGTCGAACTCTTCAGTCACCCGGAAGTCTGTCGAGCGCTGGCGTTTCGCGGCGGAACCGCACTGCACAAACTCCACCTCGACTCGGCCCGCTACTCAGAGGATATCGATCTCGTTCAGGTCCATCAGGAACCCATCGGTCAGACGATCGACGCCGTCCGAGCGACGCTCAGTCCCTGGCTCGGTGAATCGGTCAATTGGGAGCAAAAGCACGCTCGCTTCACACTCCAATACGAGGTGGAGTCCGAACCGACAGATGCTCCGCCGATTCGCTTGAAAGTCGAGATCAACACGCGGGAACATTTTTTCGCCAACGAATTCGACCGAGTCCTTTTCGAGGTCGATTCCCCGTGGTTACAAGAGGAAACTGACCTCCGGACGTACCAGCTCGAAGAACTGCTGGGTACGAAGCTCCGAGCGCTATACCAACGCGACAAGGGGCGAGATCTGTTCGACCTGTGGTACGCTTGGAACTCGCTCGAATTCTCGACCAATGAGGTTGTCGACATCAGTCGAACGTACCTCGAGCGCAACGACAACTGCCCGTCTCGCGCCGAATTCGAGATAAATCTCGCGGACAAACGGGAAAAGACCGGATTTCGGACCGATGTCGACCCCCTGCTGGCTCGAGACGTCGAATGGGACGCCGAGGAGGCATTCGACACCATCCTCTCCGAATTTGTCGCCCAGTTCCCCGGTGACCCCTGGAAGGTGAGTGAATAGGCTGACTGGACGTAGCCTCGAACCGCCGAGTCCCTATCCCCAATCCCCTTTCGGCGCAGTCGGCAGGTTCAACCCCGTGGCCGACGATCAGTCGACTACCTGATGGCCGCCGCTCCCGTCGAGCCAACCGTCCTCAAACACGAATCCGCTTGTCATTCAATTACTCGCAAACAGGGTGGCACCTTTTCTACCCGGCGCGCGTCCAGCCCACCGGGATCGGACTCAAACGCACACCGACGATACCCCCCCATCCGAACGAAACCCCTTTTCATTCAGACGCTTGCAAAGAGGGTGACACGTTTCCTCGGCGTAGCTGCTGGCAGGTGCTACCCACCGGACTTCCAGTCTTCCAGATTCAGGTCGGAGACACGCGAAAACTCGTCCGTGTTGTGGGACACGAGTGTGAGCTGGTTCGACCGAGCGATCGCCGCAATCTGCAAATCGTTCGGCCCGATGCGGTTGCCCGAACTCTCCAGGCGCGCTCGGATCTGGCCGTAGGTCTCGGCTGCGGCGTCGTCGAAGGCAAGACTCTCGAACGGCTCGAAGAACTGGTGGAGGGTCTCCAGGTTTTCCTCGACGCGCTCGCTGTTGAGTGCACCGAACAGGAGCTCGGCTTTCACGACGGAGCAAAGCGTGATGTCGGCGGGACGACGCGAGCGGATATGTTCGACCACAGATTCACTCGTTCCGTTCAAAAACTCGATGCACGTATCGGTATCGAGTAAATAACGCGAACTCACAGGTCGTCCCGTTCCTCGAACTCACCCTGTTCGGGGCGTTCGAGTGAAGCCCCTTCCCACCCGCCGGCGACCTGGTCGAAGAAGTCTTCCGGCCAGTCGTCGGATCCGTCGACATCGAGGATGGCGGCAATGTACGCAGCAACGCTCAGATCCGCCTCGGACGCGCGACGTTCGAGCTCCTCCGCGATATCGTCGGGAACGTCGAGTTCGAGTGTAGCCATCACCTCTGCTCCTCGCTTCGAGAGACCTGCGCCGCAGCCTCCTAGAATACCCCATCCACCGGCCGGTGACAACGCGGCGACGAACCTCCCTGACCCGACCTCCCGGCGAGCTTCGCGCGCCGAGCGACGACTCTCGCACCCCCCGTCGAAACGATGATCCAACCACACCCGGCCGGCGGTGCTTCAACGCCGCCGGTCGCCCCGACGCAACGAGTTCGGTCAGGCAAATAGAGCTCCAGCCGGCGGCGGGTTAGCGCCGCGGGCCGTCCCGTCCTGCCAAATTCAATCCGGCGAGAAGAACCCCCGCCGGCGGTGCTTCAGCGCCGCCGGCTGTCCCGAGGACCGTGCAGCCGGCAGTTTGAACCGCCGGTCACCCGTACGGCCCGACAGCCGACTGACCCGGGACGGGACCACGACCGCCCGGACTCGAACGCGCACGCGCCCCGGGTCGACCGCAACTCCCTTTTTATTCAAACGCTTGCAAAGAGGGTGGCACGTTTCCTCGTGCACGTTTCCTCGGTACACGCTGTTCGCACCCGATCTTCCCGGCGCGGGCCGGAGTCAGATCCCCGACGACGCCGGCTACCACCCCGACGCGCTCGCCGCATGGATCGGACAATTCCAACGCACGGTCGGCATTCGAGGGTGCCCCGGCGTCGGCAATTCGCTCGGCGGCTATCTGGCGATGTGGCTCGCCCTCGACGATCCGGAAGCGACCGCGGGGGTCGTCGACGTCCATTCGCCCGGGATCCCGACCTGGCGGCTCCGAGCGCTGCACGTGCTGCTCTCCGCCCCGGGAGGAGTGCGACTGCTCGCGTGGCTGGCCGGGCGCGATCCCGAGCAGTGGGCGCACCGGCGGATCCACTACCGCGACGAGTCGCTCAAGTCCCGCGAGGAGACGGCCACCTTCGCGGAACCGCTGTCGACGTCTGCCGGGGCTCGAGCCTTCGCGAAGTACATGCGAGACGGACTCGCCCCGTCGGCGCTGTCGAGCTTCGTCGACCGCCTCGAACGGCGCCGAGACAACGGCGAGGGATTCCCGGTCCCGCTGATGTTGATCTACGCCGACCGGGATCCGGTCGTCCCGCCGTCGATCGGCGAACGGCTCGCCGAGCTGATCCCGGACGCCCAGTACGAGACGCTCCCCCGCGCCTCCCATTTCATGCATGTCGATCGCCCCGAGGCCTTCTGCGAGCGGATCCTCCCGTTCCTCGACGACGTCCCGCACGGGTGATCCGCCGAGTACGAAGTGATTGGGACGAGGAGGGCGTGGCAACCGGCCGTTCAACGGGCGAACGTCCCGACCAACCGGTCCTCGGCGAGTGTGTGAGGCTCGGCCGCCTCGCGCACCTCCTCGTAGCCGGGCGACTGGCCGACCTCCAGCTCCGGCGTGTCGAGCGCCCAGACCTCGAAACGATAGCGATGGGCATCGTCCGACGGCGGTGGACATGGAGCGCCGTACCCGAGATCGCCGAAATCGTTCGTCGCCTGCCGCACGCCACTCGCGTCGGGAGTCAGGCCCGGCTCCAGCGACGACGTCGACGGCTCGATGCCGAAGACCGCCCAGTGCTTGAAGATTCCCTTCGGCGCATCGGGATCCTCGAGGAAGACCGCGATACTCTCGGTTCCGTCCGGCACTCCGGTCCAGGAGATTGGCGGAGACGCGCCCTCGCCGGCACACGTGTACTTCTCGGGAATCGTCTCGCCATCTTCAAAGGCGGCACTCGTCAGGACGAGTGACGACTCGCTGCTCTCATTCCCCTGAACCGCAGTCTCGTTCTCCTTCTCGGACGACGATCCCTCTCGAGTCTCATCGTCGGCCCCCGATTGGGTTCCTGCCTCGTCCGACGCAGCCTGCCCTCCGGACGAGGTCCCCTCTTCAGCGGCCGACTCTCCGCCGGCCGACTGTGGACTGCTCTCACACCCGAAAAGACCCAGCGTCCCGCAGACCGCGAGCATGGTGGCGAGATGCCGCAACATGTCCTCCCTCTCACCTCGAGTCGACCGGGGATCCGCGACCACTCACCACTGAACCTAACGACTCGGCCGCCCGCGTCCAGGCCCATCTCGTGACGGGGTTCCCGAACGATGGGGTGTGATCCAACACAGTGGAATCGCGAGTGTCCGGGGACGAGCGAACCGTGGCCAGCGCATCCTGCGCTGGCAGGTCGCCGACCCCACCGCGCTGGAAGCGCGGTCCACGGCCCCTCTCCGCATCGGGAGAGGTTCTCGTCCCACGGTTTCCGACCAGACCTCGAACGATGGGCCGCCGTCGACCGACTGGGGCACGTCAGTCCGCTCCTTCGCACGCGGCCGCCCGTCACTTTTGTTACCCCATCGCCTGTGATACCCTCTGCGGCGAATGGTGGCATCGTCGGCCCGGTTCGTCCGACCGAATCCGAATGGGGAAGACGATCGGGGGCCGAACACGGGACCGCGTTCCAGTTCGCACCGCTCGGGTGGCCTCGATGCCTATCTCGCTCCCGCCCGTCGCTGCGGGCACCCCTCGTCTCGCGTCGCTCGCGGCTCTGGTCGCCGGATGCGCCACTGTGCTCTCCTGCTCGCCGACCTCGGACCGAGGGCAGCTGCCGGAGAGCGAGACCGTCGACACCGGCGACCGGTCGCGCATCGATGCCGACGGGGCGACCGACGACGGCGGTGGCCGGCCGGCCGACACCGCCGCCCGGGATACGACTTCCCGTGACACGAACGACTCCCATACGACTGACTGTGACCCCCTGCCCCCCGATGTCGAGACTCGGCCACCCCTCCGAAAACAGTACGTCCTGAAGTCGCGCCCGAACGCGCCGCGACTCGACCGGAAGGTACCCCCCGGAGCGCCCTGCTTCGATCCTCCGTTCGATGCTTCCGACCCGGGGCCCGAGACGCCGACCGTCTCGGAGTGGACCGAGACCGCCGGCCCCGGCGACACGATCGTCGTCCGCGGCACCCAGTTCACGCACGAGTCGGCGCCCGAACCACACGGCGACACCGAGTTCGTCATCTTCGGGCGAACGTCCGACGGAGCCCCGGTCGTCGAACGTGTCTCCGAGGTGACGGCTTCGCCACACTCGGGCGTGTTGCTCGAACTCCCGGAGTCTCTCCCCGAACCGTCGATGTACGTCGTCTGGCCCGTGAATGCGCGCGGGTCGGGACGTCCCTTCGCCATCAATCGCCCGGAACTGTGGTGGTCGTTCCAGGACGAACCGCGGCCCGGGGACACGGTGTCGCTGTTCGGCCGCGAACTCCAGATCGGCGACAGCCCGGAAGACGTCCGCGTCTACATCGAGCCCAAAAACGACAGCTCGCGGGGCCGATGGCTGGAGCCGACGTCGGTCGATCCGTATCGCGTCGCCGTCGACCTCCCCGAGAACCTCTCCGGCGGCACCTACCGCGACTGGGTCCACAACGGCCACGGCGGCCGATGGGGGTGGGCGGGACTGCACAGCGGCGCCGGCGGACACCTCGGAAACGAATATCTGAAGATCGACACGACTCCCCGGTGGTCGACCACGCCCTCGTTCGACGTCACGAACTTCGGTGCCGACGGCACCGACCGGGCCAGCGACTCGTCGGCGATCGACCGCGCGGTACAGAGGGCGAGCGAGGAGGGGCGGGCGACGGTCCACTTTCCCGAGGGTACCTTCTTCATCGACCGGACTATCTCCGGGCTGAGCGACGTCCGGCTGAAGGGGGCCGGTCGTGACTCCACCGAAATTCGCGCGGTACACGACGCCGGTCTGAAGACGATGATCCAGTTCGACAAAAACCTCGTCGTGCGCGACATCAAACTCCACCTCAATGCGCGCCCCTATCCGGACGACAGCGACTGGCGGGACAAACTGAGCCGAGCGGTCATCCGTCACGAGAAGGAAGACTACGACAGCGGGCTCCGAGTCGAGAATGCGCACATCAATGCGCAGTACAGCCGCGGGTTTTCGACCTGGAAGCTGAACCACGACGTCGTCGTGCGCAACTCGAAGATCGCCGCCAAGGAAAACACCTTCGGAACCCCCAAGAATTCGCTCTTTGCGAACAACACGTTCCTGCTGCGGGCCGATGCGGGCATGGCGATCTACTCGTACGGCGGTTGGAACATGGCGATTCGGGACAACAAAGTCCGGAACTACGACTACGATCCGTCGAACCCGAATTCGTACGAACAGGGAGTCGGCCGATTCTACGCCTGCACCTGCGGCTCACAGCGCCAGGACAATGTCTACATCGGAGGGAACGAGACCGAGAACCTCACCGTCCGACCCGAATTCCACGACCAGAACATGGGTGAACAGCTGATGTGGGAATCGAAGGAGGTGAAGGGGGCGGCCGGGGTGAAGAAGGTCGACGGGAAGAAAGTCTGGCTCGAGAGCCGTGTCTCCGGGGGGCGAAACTGGTACATGGACGCGCTGATCGTCTCGGGCCCGGGAGCCGGTCAGACACGACAGATCGGCGACTGGCACGGAGATCGGTTCGAACTCGCCAGCGTCCCGTGGCGAGTGCCCCCCACCGACGAGAGCGAGATTCGCATCCTCGAACAGATCTCCCGGGTGGCCATCCACGACAACGACCTCGACGCCAAACCGCGCGCCTACAAGAGCGAAGATCACATCGCCGACAGCGGCGTCCAGCCGTGGCTCCCCTCGTACGAGGTGATCGTCGACGACAATCGCTTCCACGAAATTCGCGCAGCGATCGTCACTCGCTCCTCGGCCTGGAAACTCCAGGTGATGAACAATCGCATCGACAAGACCCGTGTGGGCGTGAACATCCCCGCCGGTGACGCGGCGGACGGGACCTCTCTGCGGGCTCCCGGGGTTCTGGGCTCGATCGTCCGCGACAACGAGATCACCGGCGTCCGCAGAGTCGGCTATCATCTGAACGCATCGAACGAGGGCTCGCTCGCTGCGGACCTGAACGTCGTCGAGGACAACGACATCCGCGACGTCCCGGTCGGCTTGAAGATCGGACGGTCCTCCGACGACGGGTCGGCGGCCCGCCGAACGGCGATCCGAGACAACGAGCTGGAGCGGGGCTCGGCTCCCCGGAAGGGCTCGGTCGGCGTCTGGTCCGCCTCGAAGGAGGCCGTCGAGATGTCCGGAAACCGGATCTCGGGATTCGAGAGCACGCATGCGACCCCCTTACGGCGACCTCCGCCTCGATTTCGACCGGCTCAATCGCCGGCACCGGACTCCGACCGCGACTCGACGCACGCGCGGGCGCCCTCCCGAGCGCCCGCCTTGAGGGACTCGCGACCGAGCTCGAATTCGCGGGCGATGGCCTCCTCGAGCGAGCGACCCGCCTGCTCGTAGACCGACTGCCGGTCGTTCCGCAGACAGGTCTGCGGAAATTCGGCGATCCGCTCTGCCATCTCCCGGGCGCGATCCAGCGCCCCACCCGGATCGACGAGCCGATTGACCAGTCCCATCTCCCGGGCTTCCTCTGCCTCCACGGCCCGGCCCGTCAGAATCAAGTCGAGGGCCCGACTCTGACCGATCAACCGAGGCAGGCGGACCGTCACGCCGTCGATCAGCGGCACGCCCCACCGCCGGCAGAACACACCGAGTACCGCATCCTCCGCGGCGACCCGCAGGTCGCACCACAGAGCCAGCTCCAGCCCGCCGGCGACGGCGTGTCCCTCGATGGCCGCGATCACCGGTTTGTCCAGACGCATCCGCGTCGGACCCATCGGGCCGTCTCCGTCCGGCTCGATTCGATTCGTCCTCCCCTCGGCGATCGCCTCGAGGTCCGCCCCCGAACAAAACGTGCCGTTCCGCCCGTGAAGGACTCCGACCCGCGCTCCGTCGTCGGCCTCGAACTCCCGAAACGCGTCGGCCAGCTCGCGAGCCGTCTGGCGGTCGACCGCATTCCGTACGTCCTCGCGTACCAGCTCGACTCTCGTCACGTAGCCATCTCTCTCGACCTCGATCCGACCGATGGCGTACCTCCTTCCGTCGACTGGACCCAACCGCGCTCTCTCGGGGGCGACGAACCCCGGAGCGACTGCACGAACGCTCCCAGTATCTCACGATTCCCGGCGTGGTTTGCACTCTCCCCATCCCGTCACAACCACAACCGACGTTCGTCCCTGGTGTCAGCTCGAAGAGCCACTGGCTCGATTCTCTCGGTCGCGCGCGCGAAAGTACAGGCGTACGCGTCCACGTGATGTCCCTCCGGCGCGCCCGTGTGCGCGCCGCCCGGCCGGTGCCGGCCAAGGGGGTCCGCGCGGGCGGGTTTCACACCGACCGCGGGGGGCGGCGCCCCCCGCCCCTGATGGGGAAACCGCTTCAACCGCGAACGGCCGGACGCCGAGCCACCCCCTCCGTGTCTGTGAGGGTGTGGATCTCGTATTGAGCGCGTGAGGAGGATGGCGAATTGAAAATGGCTGCCGTCCGTGGAAAATCGAGTTGCGAACCCAGAATGATCGTAACTCGATTCACGGAGGCAGCCATGACCGAAGTATCGCAGGAGATCGAGCAGTTTCGCAAGCGTGTGTTCGAAATAGCCGAAGCGGTCGCCGACGTGGGAGCGGAGGCGATTCGAAGCAATCGGTCGCCGGAGGAAGAAGACAGCGAGTTTCTGGAAGTTCAGGAGGAGCTCGAAGAGGCCGTCGCCCAGCTCGAGGCGACTGCTGAGGCGGAAGTGCTCAAATCCTACGACATCGAGGCGCCGTACGTGCGGTACGAAGGGCGGCTTTACCGGAAGGTCGCCGAGCCGTCGTCGCACGCCTATGCGATGATGCGGGGAAAGCGGTCAGTTGAACGTCATCTGTATCGCGAAGTCGGGGTGCATAACGGGCCGACCATCTGTCCACTGGAGCTTCGCGCCGGCATCGTCGAAGGGACGTGGAGTCCGAAAGCGGCCAAGGTGATGGCGGAGTACGGCCAGGAACTTCCCTCCCGGGCGGCTTCCAGACTGAGCAGCGCGGCCGGAGTCGTCCCGTATTCGCACGCGAGCTTCACCCGGGTGCCCAAACAGCTGGGCAAGCAATGGGAGGCGAATCGACAGTCGTTCGAAGATGCAACGGTGTGTCGGTCGATCCCCGAGGACACTGCGTCCGTATCGGTGGCCGTCGACCGGGTCTCACTGCCGATGAAGTCCGACGACGGGGTCAACTACAAGATGGCCTGGTGTGGGACGGTGACCCTGCATGACGAGGAGGGCGAGCCGCTGGAGACCAGACGAGTCGGGATGTGCGACGACCGGGAGGAAGCCTTTCGAAGGCGGCTGAAATCGGAAGTCGAGGCCGTCTTCGAGCACTGCGGGGAGGACGTACCGCTGGTCGCGTTGAGCGACGGCGAGACTTATCTGTGCGAGATGCTCGACGAAGACTACGAGGTCGAGGCTCGGCGCATCGACTTCTGGCACGTCATCGAGAAGCTCGGGGCGGCGCTTCGGGTGTTTTGTGCATCGCGGTCAACGACGCGCGGCCCCGAAGAGACGCTGAAACGATGGAAATTGAAGCTGCTGAATGAGGATGACGCCATTGAAGCGATCGAGCGAGCGATCCGACGGTGGGGCGCCGAAGACCTCCAGGTGGGTCAAAACAGACCTGTGCACGCTGCGCTGACCTACATCGAAAACCACCGCGAACAGATGAAGTACGCTTCGCTGCGAGACCAGGGGCTTCCGATCGGGAGTGGCCAGGTCGAGGCGACCTGCAAGCAGCTGGTCCAGATGCGAATGAAGAGGAACGGCCAGCGGTGGCGATATCCAGGGGCCCAGGCGATCCTGGACCTCAGATCGCTTGCGCTGAGCGACTACTGGGAGCGCGGACTCGGACTAATACTCGATGAGTACCGCAGCAGCGTGACGCCCACCTACGCGGTTTCATGATCAATTCCAGATACACACCCTGAAACAAACCCGAAGCGATGATGTTTCGTCGGTTTCGCGTACACCAGAGTGTCTAAATTCAAACGCCATCCCGCCTAATCCGGGTCCATCGGCGAGGCCGTGGAGCCGGGTAGGCGGAATGGCGTTTCACGGAAATGCCTGAAGCGTCGTTTTAGCTACGAGCCTCGGAGTAGGCTCCGAAGTTCTCCGGGCTATTCGTCCTCTTCGTGGCCGTCATCTTCCTCGTCTTTGTCGTCCCCGTCGTCGGCGTCGTCGTCCTCCTCGTCGTCATCGGATTCCGCGCCCTCTTCATCGTCCTTGCAGGACTTGAATGAGCTCGGGGGACTGGATTCCGGTACGGCCACCTCGCGGTCGGCGTCGGGGGTGTCATCGGAGGCATCCTCGCCTTCGACCTCGCCGTCATCGGCGTCGGAGTCGTCGTCCTTTTTGGAGTCGTCGTCTTTCTCCGAGTCATCCCGATCTTTGCCGCCCTCGTCGTCCTTTTTCGAGTCGCCGGCGTCGGAGTCGTCGTCTTTCTTCGAGTCGTCCTGATCTTTCCCGTTGTCATCCTTTTTCGAGTCGTCGGCGTCGTCGTCTTTCTTCGAGCCGTCGTCGTCTTTTCCATGCTCGTCGTCGGAGTCGTCGTCTTTCTTCGTGCCGTCGTCGGCTTCTCCGTGCTCGTCATCGGAGTCGTCGTCTTTCTTCGAGCCGTCGTCGTCTTCTCCGTGCTCGTCGTCGGAGTCGTCCTCGGACTCGCACTCGTCGTGGTCGCCGACCTCCTCGTCCTCGACGCAGAGGGTTCCGCCGGACGAGTTTTTGCCTCGGCACGCCGAATCATTCGAATCGTCATTCCCCTTGTCGCCGGAGCTCCGATCGTCATCCTCCTTCCCTTCTTTCTCGGATGCGTCGTCGTCGGTGCCCTCCTTGCTGCCCTTTTCGTCCTTGTTCAGTCCCTGCGTTCGGGAGCTCGTCTCGCTCCCCGGTTGGACGACGAATTCGGCTTCACCGAA
>JBDGRG010000223.1:10988-12107 GCA_042218355.1 Bradymonadaceae bacterium | reverse complement strand
GCCGGTGCCGCAGTTTCGGAAGGACTACATCTTCCTGACGCCGGACGACTATGCGGAGGACTACATCAACCTCGTCGCACGAGTCGGCCGGGACGTCTCACTGGACGGAAAGACCATCCCGGACGAGGAATGGAAAGCGCTGGGCAATCGCGGGGAATACGAAGTCGCGACTCTGCGCGTGAAGGATGGGATCCACCGACTGACCAGCGAGGGGAAGTTCGGGGCCGTCGCCTACGGCTACGACTGCCACGTCTCCTACGCCTACCCCGGGGGAATGAACCTCGAGACGATCGTCGAGCGATACGAATGATCCCCCCGGGGCCGGCGAATCCGCCCGTCAGAACGGGATCTCGTCGTCGTCGAAGGGCTCGGTCTCGCCGCCACCGCCGCCGCCCCCTCCGCCCGCGCCCCCGGACTGATCGAACCCGCCGGCGGGCTCGGCCGGCGGCGGCGCTCCCCCACCGCCTCCCCCCTGGCTCCCGCCGCTGAGGAACTGGACGTTCTGCGCGACGACTTCGGTCGTGTACCGGGTATTCCCGTCGTCCCCTTCCCACTCGCGGGTCTGGATCCGACCCTCGACGTAGACCTGCCGTCCCTTCTCGAGATATCGCGCACAGGCATCCGCGCTGGCCCCGAAGACGACGATCCGGTGCCACTCGGTCTCCTGGCGTTGCTCGCCCGAGTTGTCCGTCCATTCACGGTTCGTCGCGATCCGGAAGTTCGTCACCGTCGTCCCGCTCTGGGTCGACCGCTTCTCCGGGTCCGCACCGAGATTGCCGATGAGAATCGCTTTGTTGACCGACATGTCGTCCTCCGAATCGACTGAAGTCTGATTAATTTCACGGGGCCGTCCGTCGCCCGGCTGCCACGCGCCACCCGTCGAGCGCCAGCCCGGTGCGCTCGCGGACCCGCCGACCGCCGAGTGACCGGCACTCGGGGCGGCAGGGGGCTCCATGTCGATGATCGCGGTTCGACCGCGATTCGTTGCGTCGAATTCGGCTCTGCCCCGGAGTGAACCCCACTCCGTCACAGCCAGCCGTGTTCGCGATACCACTCGGCCGTCTGCTCGGCGCCGCGATCGATCGGCCACACGGGCGTCCAGTCGAGCTCCTCGGCCAG
>JBDGRG010000223.1:5809-10978 GCA_042218355.1 Bradymonadaceae bacterium | reverse complement strand
TCGTGCCCGCAAACCCACGCGTCCTGTTCGAGTTCGGCGAGCTTGTCTCTCGTGAAGATCACCGCGCGGCCGGTCAACGTCCCGCGCCATTCGTTCAACCGCGCACCGACCGAGAACAGAAACGGCGGCACCCCGACCGTAAACGGCTCCCCGCCGAACGGCCGACCGAAGTGTTTGGCCAGTTCGTTCCACGAGTAGTGGTTGCCGTCGTCGATCGGGAAGACCGCCCCCGAGGGATGCTCCCGCTCGAGCGAACGGACGACGGCATCGGCCAGATCGAAGACGTGAACGACGCTGGTGACGGACTCGCCGTCGCCGTAGACGGGAACCACGCCCCGGGCCGCCCCCTGAAAGATCTTGAACATCTCGTGGTCGCGGGGGCCGTAGACCGGCGGCGGACGGAAGATCGAGACCGGAAGCTCCCCGGCGACCTCCTGGACCCCCTCTTCGCCGAGGAGTTTACTGCGGCCGTAGTGGCTGACGGGGGCCGGCTCCCGCGCCTCGACGTCCGGGCGAAAGCCCGGCCCCTGCGCGGCGATCGACGAGAGATAGACGAACCGCCGAAACCCGCCGACCTCCGCGGCCAGCTCGGCCAGCGCCACCGTCGCCTCGCCGTTGATGTCGTAAAAGTCCTCCGGTTCGCGAGCCTTGACGATACCTGCGATATGAACGACGGCGTCGGCCTGTTCCAGCGCCGGTCGGAGATCCTCGACCGCCCCGAGCGATCCCGTGTAGGTATCGACTCCGAGCTCGTCGAGGTGGCTCGTGTCGGACGTCTCCCGGATCAGGCAGAGCGGCGAGTGCCCCGCCTCGACGAGTCGATCGACGACATGAGAGCCGACGAATCCGGTCCCACCCGTGACGAAGACGCGAAGATCGCTCGTATCGGTCATCAGCCGGTGCGAAAAACAAGTGAAAGTCGCGTGGCGACCCCGTGTGTACGGCACAACCCGAAAGTGGACAACCGCCCTCCGCCGGCGTACGAGCTCGTCGGTCGAGTCGCCCCGCGCTGGCTCCGGGGGCCGACAGTCGCGCCCCGAACGGTACGGCGTACAGCGTCCGAACGTCGACGACCGGGGGCTAGCACGGGTTGAAACGGATGCGCTCGAGGCCCCCCCCCGGGGCCGGCTCGGAAACCGCAAAAGAGTTCGGCCGCCGGCCGACAGCAGCGTCGACCGGGCTCCCAGCGGCTCGAGACACGATCCCGCGGGTCCGACCCCCCAGGGCGGTGGGCAGGATGACCACCGCTCCAGTCGTCACTTTGCAGAGACTCCCCCTGGCGACCGCCCCGACGATCTGAAAGTCGGTCGGCCTCCAGCCCCCTGAGCCGACCGCCCGCTCGACGTTGGAAGCCCGGGCGACGGTGCGTTCGGCGCCCGCTGGAGTCGTCGTCGCACGGAGTCGGCCCATACGCCTCGACGGCGACGTACCGGGCCCGACGCGAGAGCCGGCGCAGATCCGTGAAGCAGAGCCGCTTCGATCTCGAACTCCGTGTCCCACGGCCAGCGCCGGTCGGCGAGTCCACGCTCCCCGCCCGAACCGCGCGCCAGCTTCAGCCATACGCGCCCACGTGTAGCCCTCCGGCGCGCCCGTGTGCGCGCCACCCGGCCATCCCGGCCAAGGGGGTCCGCGCAGTCGATTTCACCCGACTGCGGGTGGCGGCGCCCCCCGCCCCTGATGGGTAGAACCGCTTCAACCGCGAACGGCCGGACGCCGAGACAACCCCCTCCATGTTAATGATCGCCGTTCCGGCGCCGAGCGTTGCGTCGAATTTCAGACGGACGGGTTGTGTTAACCGTGCGGGGACTCTACACAGACGCTCCACGCTTCGGTGAGCGCCCGCCGACCACGACCACTTCGGTCCCGCCTCCGGCCGGACACGGGCCGTCCGGGACCGCCGCGCGCTCACAGGCGACGAGAACCCCTCCGACGACTTCCGCACGAGTGGCCATGACCCGAACCGAACTCGAACGACGTCCGACCGGCAACGCGGTCCTCGACCGACTCGACACCCCACTGCCCCCGGGGGACCCCGCCGAACAGATCGACGCGCTTCTGCGGCGCGAGGACGCCGATCAGGCGCTCCGGTCGCTCGATCCGCCGGTACTCTACCGGCTGATGGAGCGCGCCGGGTGGGACCAGAGCTACGATCTGATGCAGTACGTCTCCCCCCGGCAGTTCCAGGTGTTCCTCGACTTCGACTGCTGGAAACGCGACCGCATCGCGACGAACAAGATGCAGCGCTGGCTGAAGGCGCTGGTCTCCGAGTCCGACGACGACCATTTTCAGACCGTCTGCCGGGAGATCGACCCGGAGATACTGCCGCTGTACCTGAAGGACAACATCGAGGTCGCGCACACCGACGAGGAGCAGCGACCGCCCGAACAGTGGGAGGGCGAGGTCGCGGTGACTCCGGACGGTCAGTACGCCGTGAAATACCCGGAGGACGAGGACGACACGGCCACCCTGATCCGGATGTTGATCGAACGCCTCTACGACGTCGACCGGGTACTGGTCTGGACCCTCCTCGAGGCTGTCAACTGGGAGCTGTACAGCGACATGGAGGAGCGGGCGTACCAGTGGCGGAACAGCCGACTCGAGGAGTACGGCTACGTCCGCCGTGACGAAGCGGTCGAGATCTATCAGCACGTCGATCCGACCGAGGTACGCGAACGCCTCGAGTCGGACGCGACCTCGGAACGGGCCGAGGTCGAATCACCGGAGACCCTCGATCTCCCGCAGGTCTTCCGCCAGGAGTTCGACGACGAATTCTTCGCCTTCCAGGCGATCAAAGCGATCGCGGACGACGAGGAGCTCCATCGCACGCTCTTCGAGCTCGACGCGCTCCTGAATCGTGCGATGGTCGCCGACGGCATCGAACCGGGCGAACTGCGGGCCGGCCGCGAGGTCACTCGACGCACGCTGGGATACCTGAGCCTGGGGCTGCAGTTCCTCAGCCGCGGGGATCTCGACCGGGCGCACCGCTACGTTCAGGACGTTCCGCTCAAGAAGATCTTCCAGGTCGGTTTTTCGCTGGCCAACGAGCTGAAGGGGAAGTTCGAGAGCCTCCGCGACCGGCCCACGCTGACCCTGCTCGAGGACGACGAGCTGTCGCTACTCAGCCCCGACGATCGGGCACTGGCCGAGTCGCTGACCCGCCGGCGACCGACCTGGGCGGCGGACGCCTCGAACTACGAGATCTTCAAGGAGCAGGATCAGATCGACGACGCGGCGCTTCGCCTCGGACTGATGGCGTTCAAACAGGTCTGGCTGTTCAGCATTCAGGACCAGGAGGTCTCCGATCTGGCCGAGGTCGTCTTCAGCGACGTCACGGCGAACCCGCCCGACGCAGTGACGTTCGACCTTCTCTTCGCCACGCGCGTGGCAAACTTCCTCGTCGATCGATCGACCCCCCTCGCCCCGCTCGACCTCGATGCGCTCGAGCAGCTCCCCGAGCTGTTCCGCAACTCGCCCTGGGAAGACGACCTCGAGGAGTATTTCGAGGATCTCGTCCGGCCGATGATCGGCTCGAGTCCGGTCGCGACGGAGAAGCTGGCGGTCGAGTGGCTCGAACGGACCCTCGACCACCTCGATGACGAGTTCGGGCGCGTTCAGACCCCGATCGACACCCCCGGTGTCTTCGAGAGCGTGGTTCTGCTGGACGCCGGGGCGATCGACTGAGTTCCGAACTCGCTCTCCGACTCGCCCATCGAGGAGGCGACCCGCCGATGCTCGACGACGACCACCGGGAACGTCGGCGCACGCCCTGTCACATACTCGCGGCGGCGGTCCTGGTCGGCATTCTCGTCTCCCCGTCGACCGTCTCCGCCGGCACGCTCGCCGGGCGTCTGACCGATGCGCTCACCGGCACGCCCGTCGCGGATGCCGACGTCCGCGTCCTCGGCACGAACCGGACGACTCGGACCGACGACCGCGGTCGGTGGCAGTTCGACCTCCCCCCGGGTACCTATCGACTCCATTTCGTCGCCCGGCTCGGCGGTGAGCGCCACGAGACCCGCCTCGTCAACCAGCGGGTTCCCCAGTACAAATCGGCCGAAGCGCACCTCTACACGGACTATTTTCTCGAGCGGGGGGACCCACGGCTCGCCGATCCGCCGGGTGCGCCACCGTCGGAGCGCCCCCCGCCGTCGACCCCACATTCGAACGAACCGATTCGACTGCCGCTCCCTCCAGCGGACGGACGGCCCGGTCCCGGATCGCTCGACCTTCCGGGTACTCCTCCCGCCTCGATTCGGGTCGCGCGCCGGAAACACCCCGACCGGGGATGCCGCGGCAATCCGATCGTCGCGATCGAGAAGATGTCGCTGGAGGAGTACGTCCGCGGCGTGCTGCCTCCGGAGATCGGGGTGTTCCGCAACCTCTCGAACATCGGCCAGACGTACCGCGCATTCGCAATCGCCGCACGCAGCTACGGCCTCTGGTTCCGACTCCGATACGGTCGGGGCAACCGTCGTCGGCTCGGCCGGTCGGTCCCACCGCACGGCTACTCCTGGTATCACATCGGCGACACCGCCTGTGAACAGCGCTACAGCGACAACCGCCTGGCGATCACCGACCGCGCGGTCGATGCCGTCTCGGGGCGAATCATGGTTCGCGCGTCCGACCGGGATCTGCTCGAGAAATTCGAATACGCCGCCAGCTGCGGAGCTCACGGGACTCGACCCGCCTTCCAGCGCTCGCTCGTCCCCGACCGGCCGCCCGACTCGGCCTGCGTCAACAACTGGTGCGGCCACGACGACTGCGCCGGACACGAGGACAATCCGCAGGTCCCGGGCTCGGACTCCTGCCTGGTTCGGGGGATGTGTCAGTGGAGTGCCGCGTCGTGGAGCGAGGCCGGCAAGGGCTGGACATGGATCGTCGACCACTACCAGCCGAACCTCGACGTGCGTCGGATCGGCGACGATCGGAACCGCGCCGTGCTGACCGGTTACGCCTACACCGACCCGTCGAACATCCTCGAGACGGCCCTCCCCGGCGTAGAGGTGACCGTCGACGGCCGATGGTCGACTCGAACCGACGAGTCGGGGCGCTACCGTCTGAAACGCCTCCCGACCGAAACCGTCGAGGGCGGCGCGAGCGATCCGGTCCTCGACGACCTGCGGGACTGCTTCGACGCGACTGACGACGTGCCAGCGGAGCCAGCGGTCG
>JBDGRG010000223.1:0-5799 GCA_042218355.1 Bradymonadaceae bacterium | reverse complement strand
CGACATCGTCGCCCGAAAACCCGGCTATCAGACGGGCCGGCGGCAGAAACGACTCCGTGCCGACCGGACCAACTGGGCGAGCGTCCACCTGCAACCCGCCGTCGAATCGGCGGATCGCCCGGCGTTGGATACCGGACCGGCCGCCGACACGGGCGCGGATGTCGGCGACTCGTCACCCGCCGACCGAGACGGTGGCGACCGCCGATCCGCTGATACGGCCGACCGATCACCCGGTCGACGCTCGACTTTCGGGGCCCTCGTCCAGCCGTCACCGGGCGTCTCTCCGGAGGGCTGCTCGACCGCGCCGAATCACCCCCGCTCCGCACTATGGGTCGTGATCTGTCTCGTCGGGCTCGCCGGACGGCGCCCGACGGCATGAAGCCGGAACCGCCGCTCAACCGCCCCCGCCACCGGTCGTCTCGGTCACCTCGCACTGAGCCGTCAGCGGGCAGGCGCCGCGTGCGTTGCAGACATCGACCGGAAACGTCAGCCGGTTGGACTCGACCGACCGTCCGCCCAGCGTCTTCCCCTCCAGCCAAATTTCGGCGCTCATCGTGACCGTCGTTTTTCTCGCACGGGTATTGTACTCCTGCAGCGCGGTCCGATTGAGCACGAGACTTCGGTGAACCTGCGCCAACCCCGGCTGGTCGGCCGCCGTCTGGAGCTCCTCGCGGCGGAACATGATGAACTCCTGAACGACGCCGCCCCCGCCGCTCTCGACCATCCGACCGATGTCGATCGTCTTCTCGACGGCGTCGGCGGGTGCGTTCGGGAACTTGATCTTCAGTTTGTTGAGCTGGACCGTATTCGCATCGAGTCTCAAGCCCTCGAATCCGCCCGTCCCGCCCCCCTGTCCCTGAGAGCCGACCCGGCGGCTGTCGTTCAGCTGGTTCCGCAGATTGAGCACCAGCTGGAAGGAATTGTGTCGATACTTCTCCTTGATAAACTTTGCTCGATCGACGTCCTTGGCGCAGATGTCGACCTCGGAGAGCGGCTGGAGCGGCTCCCCGACCTGCCCCTGCTGCTTGACGGTCTGGATGTTGACACTGGCTCTCGACAGAAACTTCTGGACACCGCTGGCAGAGACGTCGGACTGACAGGAGACGACTGGCTTGGTCACCGAGCGGCCCTGGTTGCCGCCACCGCCGCCTCCCCCACCGTTGTTTCCGCCCCCACCGTCCCCGCACTGCACCTGCGTTTCGTTCAGCTGCCCCTGGTAGTTGAAGACCCCCCTCAGGTTGAGGGACATCTCCTGGTCGACACACCCGATCGACGCCGTCGACAGGGCAACCGACAGGCCGACCCCCATGACCACCTTCGCCCGACTGCCTCTCATCGCTCTCCTCGTCCGCATGCGGTCAAACCGACGTCGCATCACCGCGCTTCGAACTCCTCGCGGTCACCCGCGAGTCGCGGCACTCAACGACCCTTGGACGTCTTCGTCTTCGCTCCTCCAGCTCCGGGGCCGGCTCCCGTGCCACCGGCCTTGTTGCCCTTGCCCCCCTTCGCGGGCACACCCCCGCCTCCCGAGGAGGTCACAGAGTCGTTCGACGTGCCCGACAGCGCCTCGCTCCGATTGACGACCCGGGGCGTGATGAAGATCAACAGCTCCGATCGGCTCTCCGACTTGCTGCTCTTCTTGAACAACCAGCCGAGGATCGGAATGCGACGGAAGAACGGCACGCCAGTGACACTGCTCCCGGAGTTCCGCGTGTAAATGCCCCCGATCACGGTCGTCTCGCCGTCGCCGATCAGCAGCTCCGTCTCGGCCTCCTTCCGGAGGATTGTCGGATCGCCCCGCGCACCCGTATTCTGGAAATCCGGCTCGCTCTTTGACGCCTGGATCTCCAGCTGGATGTTGCCGTCGGGCGTGACGTGAGGGGTGACCGTCAACTCGAGCGTCGCGTCGACGAACACCGTCTGGACCCCCGCCGCACTGACGACGCTGATCGGGATGCTCGTCCCCTGAGAAATCGTCGCCTGTTCGTTGTCCAGCGTCAGGATCTTCGGCGCACTGACGATCTTTGCTCGCCCCGACTCCTCGGCCGCCGACAGCCGGAGATTCAGGTTCACCGAGTTGTTGACGCTGCCCATCGTCAGCCCCAGCGATCCACCGGATCCCGTACCGGCCGGCGCGGGGAGATTGACCGCGAAGTTCGGATTCGACGAGGTTCCGCGCGTGGGCGCCCGACCGTCGGTCGCCCCGCCGGAGACCCCCAGGACGTTCGGGAAGGCCAGGCCCGTCGGATTGCCGTTGGCCTGGGACGCCGTGAAGTCACCGCCCCACTGAATGCCGAGCTCCTGTGAGAACGTGTCGTTCGTCTCGACGATCCTCGCCTCGATCAGCACCTGGGGCACCTGCGTGTCGAGACTGTTGACCAGTTGCCGAATCGAACGGATGTTCTCGGGCAAGTCCTTGATGATCAACGTGTTCGTCCGGGAGTCGACCGACACGCTGCCCCGCGGACTGAGCAGCCGCTTGACCTGTTTGACCATGTCCCCGGCGTCGGCGTAGTTGACCGGCATCAGAAAGACCTCCAGCGGCCGCGTCTTTTGCTGTCGTTCTCGCGCCTTCCGCCGGGCCTTTCGTTCCTTGCGCAGCTCCGACTGCGGCGCCACCCGGATGACGTCCCCGCGCAGCTCGAAGCCCAGTCCCTGGGACTGGAGCACGATCAAAAACGCCTGGTCGAGCGGGACGCCGCGCAGCTGCAGCGTCACCGTCCCTTTGATCTGATCGCCGGCGATGATGTTGACGCCCCCCTCCTTCGCGAACAGCCGGAGGACGTTCTGGATGTCGGCGCCCCGCAGGTCGATCGTCAGCTCCTTCTTGCTCATGCCCGGCACGTGGCGGACCTTCGCCGGGTCGATCACCACCGACGGATAGTCACTCCCCCCTCCACTGGAGGGCGGCGCCGACGTGCGCGCGGTCCCGACCGTCGGCCGCCGGGGCGGCCTCGAACTCGACCGGCGGGCCCGGGCCGGCGGACGCTCGGAGACCTTCGGGGCGAACTCCCAGATCAGCTTGTTTCCCTTCTGCTCGATGCGTTCCTTCGCCCGGCGCTGGACGGCCGCCTCCATCCGGACTCGCCGTTTGGATTCCTCCCAGCTGGAGACGAACTGCACGGCCCCACTCGCGCCGTCGGACCGGATCGTCTTCTGCAACTCGTCGGGAAGCTCGACGTTGTTCAACAACATCACCGCGCGGCTGTCCTTCCAGGGAAGCCGCTGGTACTGGCCCGGCCGATCCATCTCCACGATGATCCGGGACTCGCCCTCGCGCGAGACGAGTCGGATGTCGCGAATCGTATTCGGCCCCTTTTCATTCATCGGCACCGCGCGCGCGGGTCGACCCTTCGCCTCTCCCTGCTGCGAGGAGGCGGACCGATTGCGCGCCCGCTCCAGCTGCTGCTCGGTCTCGCGCCGGTCGGCCTTCAGCTGCTCGAGCTTCTTCGCCTGCCGCTGGCGCGCCTTCGTCAACTTGCGAGCACGACGCCGTTCGCGCTCGAGCTGTTTCTTCAGCTCCGCCAGCCGATCGGCGTCGACCGTCTCCTCGCCCGAACGCTGGCTCTGTAGCTTCTCGACGCGCTGCTCGAGCGACGCGAGCCGCTGGTCGCGCGACTCCATCTTTCGGCGCATCTTCTGGAGCTTCTCCTGGCGCCTGGCCAGCTTCTGTTCGAGCTGCTCGCGCTGTCTCTCGAGACTGGCGGCCTTCTTCTCGGCCTGTTGCAGCTGCTTGGTCTTCTTCTTCGTCCGCTTCTGCTGACGGTCGAGCTTCGCCCGGAGCTGATCGAGGTTTTTCCGCGCCCGCTGCCGTTCGGCCTCGAGCTTCTCGACGCGCTTTCGGAGTTCATCGGCCGAGGACTGACGCTTCTCGAGCTTCTTCTCCAGCTCGGCGATCGCCTGTTCCCTGCTCTGGAGTTCGTCCTGCAGCTTCTCCTTGGTGTCTCCGACCGCCTCCTTCTTTTCTTTACGAAGCTGCTCGACCTCCGAGCGGGCCGACTTCAACTTTTCCTTCATCTGAGACAGCTCGGCCGTCGCCTCGCGATACTTCGTCTGCGTCTTCGCCAGCTTCTGACTCCACTCCTTTTTGTCCTCGCGCAACTCCGCCAGCCGTTTTTGCTTCTTCTTCAACTTCTGCTTCTGGGCCGCCAGTCGCTTCTCGAGCGTCTCGAGCTTCTGGCGATTCCGGTCGCGCTGGCGCCTCAACTCGTCGGTGCGAGCCCGCAACTTCTCGAGTTTCTGCTGCCGCGATTGCAGCGACGACTCGAGCGACTGCACGCGGCTGTTTTTCGCCTCGAGCTTCGACTCGAGCCGCTCGCGAACCTTCCCCTTCGCATTCTCGACCCGGTTCTCCAGTTGCCGGGCTTCCCGGCGCGCAGCTTGCAGTTTCGATTTCGTCTCGTTCAGTTTCTCGCTGGCCCGACGGTATTTCCGGCGGTTCTCTTTCAGCTTCGAATCGTACTTCGCCTGCAACCGATCCAGCTTGCTCCGAGTGCGTGCGAGCTGCCGCTCCTTCGCCTTCAGTTCCTTCTTGATCTGCGCGACATCCTCGGACTTGCGACGTTCGCCTTGACTCTCGACGAAGATGACGACGTCCTTGCCCTTGGTGCGGACGTCGTAGTGTGCAGCCTGCTCGAAGCCGACGATCAGCCGGACCCGAGACCGGCCATCCTCCTTGCTCTCGAGGACGGCGACCTTGCTGAGCACGCCGTTGTCGACGCGCCGTGCGCCGGACTCGGCCTTCAGGCGGCTGTTCGAGACGTCGACGACCAGCCGGAGCGGATCGCGCAGCTTGAACACCGAAAACGAAGGCGTCTGCGAACTCGACAGACGCAGGTACGTCCCGTCGGATTTCTCGTTGATCTGCAGTTCAGAGACGACGTTCGTGTCTCCCCCGTCGGACGACGACTGCGCCGAGGCCGCCCCGGGGCCGGCGAGACACAACAGCGCAGCAGTCACGGCGACGACGGCCGTCCGACCGACGGCGGACGCGCGTCCGAGACCGGAGGGGCTAGATCCGGCGCTGCGGGACGACGGCCCGCGCTGTCGCGACCCGCCGTCTCGGGCGTCCGCCGTCGAAGGTTCGTGCGATCGATTCGACTTCAGAGAGGTCATGGCCTCGTTCGCCTTCATCCGGTCAGCTATCGCCGTCGTCCCGTGTCGTCGACCAGCATCCATCATCGGTTTGGCCAGACACGGGGCTCGTCTCCATCCATCGGCATCCTACTGCTGCTGCTCCTGCTCCGGAGGCGCCAGCCCGGGGAAGCGCTGGTCGCCCGTCGGCTGGCGGCGCCGGGGCGACGTGCCCCTCCGCCGGCGGCGCGGCCGTCCCGCGCCCCGCCCGGAGATGTCCTCGTACGACTCCTTCAGCGCCCGCCGCCCCTGGCGACTGCGGCGCAATTTTTTCAGCATCTCGCGCTGTTTCTCGGTCAGCCCCTGGCGGCGTTTGGTCGGAAGCTCGGACTTGGCCAGCTCGACCGTCCGGGTCCGTACCTTCTCGTCGGTCTCGCCGGCGGGGATGCGAACGACGACCTCGTCGGGGCGGACATCGTCGACCTTCCCGCCCTCCTTGCCGATCCGATCGCCCTCCTTGACCAGGTGCCCGACCCCCTCGGGATCGATGAACAGCCCCTTGGGAACCGGCACCCCACTGATGATGCCCGCCAGCCGGAGCTGTTTGAGGGTGTACCGCTCGAGCGGGTTCTCGATCGTCTCCTTTTTCTTCTCGTCCTTCGACTGTTCGCGCTGCTGGCGGTCGAGCTGAATCTTCGGTTCGAAGGGATTGCGCCCCTCCTCGTC
>JBDGRG010000222.1:0-11370 GCA_042218355.1 Bradymonadaceae bacterium | reverse complement strand
TCGCCGGATGGTTACAGACCGCCGGGCAGGCGGCGGTTTCAACCCCGTGGAAGACCATCGGGGAACCCGCCGGACGTACTCGTAGACGCAAACGTCAGACGTGGCACGTGGACGGGGGCACGTGGACGGCGGGGCACGTGGACGTTGGACGTGGACGTGGGACGTGGACGTGAGACGTGGCACGTGGACGTCAGACGTGGACGTGGGACGTGGACGTGGGACGTGGGACGTGGACGTGGACCTTGGACGTGCCCCCTCAGTGCCCCTCCGTCTCGTGCCGGCGGGCGACCGAGAAGATACCCGTCGGGGTGGTGACGTCCTCCAGTGTCTTCACCTTCTCGAGCGTCTCGTCGTCGTACACGCGCACGACCTCGTCCTTCCAGTCGCTGACGAAGACGTAGTCCCCGTCGGCGTCGGGCTCGGGGTGGAGGGTCTGCGTACCGTCCGTGATGCGTTTGACGACGTCGAAGGGTTTGGATTTCTCGTGAACGGTGATCTCCTCGGGCTTCGGATCGTACAGCGAATCGAACCAAACGTATTTCATGTGATCGTTCGTCCTCACGAAGAGTCCGGGCGCCCCGCTGGGCACCTCTCCGACGATCTCGTCGGTCTCGACGTTCCAGATCACGTTCTTGCTGTCACCGATGTGAGGGGTAGCGGCGTACGTGTTGCCGTCGGCTTCCCACGTCGCTCCGGGGCCGGGATGGGGCTTCTTCCCCGTCTCGATCTTGTCGATGATCTCCATCGATTCGACGTCGATCACTGCCACGTGGTTCGAGTTCTGTGAGGCGAGGTAGAACTTCTGGTTGTCGGGACTGAGGAAGCCGTCGTGCAGGATCTTTCCGACGTCGGTCACTTTCTCGACCGGAAACCCCTCCTTCGCATAGTTGATACGCCAGACCTGTCCCGCCTCCTTGAGAGCCATCAGAAAGTATGGGCCGACTTTCTTCGGGGAGACGTCGTTCACCGAGCAGATCCGCGAATCGACGGTCTCGCCCGACGGCCCCTCGACGTCGTGCGTATCGATCACCTTCAGGGGTTTCAGCGTCTCGGCGTCGAGCATCACCGCCTGCGTCGGGATGTACATGCCGGTCAGAAAGTACTCGCCGTTGTCGGAGATCGCCACCCCTCGGGCGTCCATCCCCACGCGCACCTTGCGGACGGCCTGCAGCGTGTAGAGATCGTACTTGTACAGCCAGCCGTCCCGTCCGAGGTTGTAGGCGTACCGACCGCCGGGATGGAACGTGTATCCGTGAGCGCGCGCTCCGGCCTTCAGGTGGTCGACCACCTCCAGACTGTCGCCATCGATCACGGCGACACCGAAGTCCTCGCGCTCGGTCACCAGGAGTAGATCGTCGACCGGGTGATCGTGCGTGGGCTCGTCGGGCCGCTCGGACTTCGGCACCAGGACCTCGTGCGTGTTTTCGATCTTCTGCATGCCGTAGTGGAATCGCTCCGGCGCCGATTTGGTAAACAAGTAGTGAGCAATTCGGTTGATCTCGGGCTTGGAGAGTGGCTCCATGATCGGATTGCGCGCCGTGCTCCACGCCGGCATCGAGGTCCCGGGCCGACCGTTCGAGATCGTCGCGATGACGGCTTTCCGGGTCATCGAATTGAGCTTCTCCGTCCCCTCGTTCAGCCGCTTCTTCGTGATGTTCGGGCCCGTCGCCCCCGTCCGTTTCGGATTGTGACATCCTCCGCACTCCGAGCTGACGAACTGCTCGACCGGACGGCCCTTGATCTCGTCCGCCATCTTCAGCTCCTTCTTCTTCTTCGGCCCCGCTCCCGACCGACTCTCGTAGGCAATATAGGCCAGGACCCGGTCGATCTGGCTGTCGTTCAGATTCGGATCGGGCATCGGCACGCCGTTGAACTCCTTCAGCAGCTTCTTCGCCGTTTCGTCCTCCTCGAGCATCTTCGACGTGTTCGCCAGCCACCGCTCGAGCCACTTCCGGGTCCGCCGCTCGGTGACGTTCTTCAGGTCCGGGCCGGTCATGTCGCCGCCCCCGATCGAGTGACACGAGGCGCATTGCCCATTGAAAATCGATTTTCCCGCCTCGACCTTTTTCGAGGGCTCGCCCGCAGCCCCCCCGGACTTCTTCTCCGCCGTCACGCTGGAGCCGGTCGTCTTCGTCTGGCTCTCGGCCCTCCGCTCCGTCCCGTTCTCCTTCTCACAGGCTGCGAAGACACCGGCCGCCCCCGCGAGCACCGCGGCGAACAAGAGCAGGCGAACTCGTTTTCCGCCGAACTCGGCCAGCGCTCGAGAAGCGATCGCGAGCATACGATTCCACATGACAGCACCTCTCAGTCGTTCGAGGGTGAATGGTGATCTCCGCCCCTCTCCTCGCGAGGGGGTAGCACGTCGTCCTCGTCGAACTCGTCCAGATCGAGCGGTGCCAGCGTCAGGTCCTCCTCCGAGACCCGTCTCCGCCGCAGGTACTCGCGGATCGCCACGGTCCGGCCGACGATTGCAGTCGCCGGCGGTTCGATCCCCACTTGTTCGGCGGCGACCAGGCAGTCCTCGAGGGTCGTGACGACGACCCGTTGGTCGTCCAGACTCGCCCGCGTGACGAGACAGACCGGAAGGTCTCGGGGATATCCCGACAGAAACAGCTCTCGACGCCACGTCGCCATCGTCCCCACGCCCATCAGCAACACCAGCGTCCTTCGCGGGTGATACGGAGGAATCGAAAAGTCGGCCCGGTCCCCGCTCCGATGGGCGGTGACGACCGTAAACCCGTCCGCCCAACCCCGGTGCGTCACGGGGACACCGGCGATCGCCGGCGCTGCGGTCGCACTGGTGATGCCGGGAACCAGTTCGTACTCGACGCCCGCCTCCCTCAGCGCCACCATCTCCTCACTGCCCCGCCCGAAGACGGTCGGGTCCCCCCCTTTCAGCCGAACCACTTCCCGCCCGCGCCGCGCGTGCTCGATCATCAGCTCGTCGATCTCCGCCTGCGTGCGGGACCGGTCGCCCTTGCGCTTCCCGACGTCGATCACCTCGGCCTCCAACCCGTCGACCAGCTCCGAATGGACCAGCCGGTCGTGGAGAACCACGTCCGCGGACTCCAGCGCCCGCTCGCCCCGAACCGAAATCAGGTCCGGTGCCCCGGGCCCCGCCCCGACCAGTACGACTCGTCCCTCCGAGTTCGACATCTCGCGTCCTCCAGGCGTTGGGATACTCTCGTCCGCGGTCCGTCGCAGGCCGAACCGGCCGTCGCTCCGACCATCCGGCCGGTCGCTTCGCCATCTGCGGGGCCATACTCGCCCCTCCGTTCGATCCGTCGTTCAATCGCACCTCCTCTGGCCCCACCACTTCTGGAGCTGCGGCAGAAAATACCGGAGTCGGCACTTCTTGAATTCCCGGCTCGAGAAGAGGATCCGATAGTCGTCGACGTCGACGCGATCGGAGAGTCGACGGGCGATCCGGCGAACGCTCCCCTCGTCGGGGCCGTGAATCATGCTGTAGACGGTATACGGGAACCGAGGAATGGCGTTACGGGCGTAACAGTGGCTGACCTCGGGTGCCTCGGCGAGCCGACGGCCGACGTCGGACCGACGCTCGGGCTCGACGTCCCAGACGGTCATGCCGTTCCCCCGCACGCCGAGGTCCCGGTGATGAAACGTCGCCACGTAGCGACGCACCGCTCCGCGCTGCTCCATTCCACGCCCGAAGGCGAGCAGTTCGGCGACGTCGGTGCCCGCCCACTCCGCCAGTCGGTCGAATGGACGCTCGACGATCTCCAGGGGTTTCTGAAGTGCGCGAAACATGCGCCGCTGGCGTTCGTCCGGTTCGAGGCGCTCGGGCGATTCGAGTTCCACGCGCTCGGTCGAGCTCTCCTTCGAATCGAGATCGAAGTTGACGCCGATCTTGTAGGTTTCAGTGCGTCGGAGCGGATGGAACGGAGCGACGCCGGTCGCCCGGCTCAACATCTCGAGCGTCCGCTCCATCGGCATCCGCGGCGGCACGGCAATCGTGAACCAGAGGTTGTAGTGGTGGTCGCGCTCGTAGTTGTGCGTGACGGTCGGATGTCGATTGACGATCGCGGCGACCTCCTCGATTCGCTCGGGTTCGACGCGGCCGGCGACCAGTGCACTGTCCCAACCGAAGGCCTCGCCCTCGAGGATCGCGGAGATCTCCCGCAACTTTTCCCCGTCCCAGGCTCGCATCTGCGCGAGCACCTCGGATTCCTGGACGCCGAGACGGTCGCCCAGCACCCGAAACGGACGCTCCCGAACCGGAAAATCGTCCTGAATCGTCTCGGCCAGCGTATGACGGAGCTCGGCATCCATAGCCGGGGACCTCGTTCTGTCAGAGTCCAATCTCGAAGGCCCGCCAGATCCCGAAGATACCGGAGGGCGAGGGGAGTTTCTGACGGTCGACGACCTCGTAGCTCTCCGTATCGATCAGGGTGAGCACTCCGGTCTCGTTCGCGGAGACGAGTGCATAGGTTCCGCGAGGGGTGAAATCGGCGTGATAGATCCGGTCGCCGACGCGGAACTCCTCGACGACCTTTAACTCGTCGGTGTCGACGACCTGGACCCAGGCGTCGTCCTCCTCGCCGGAGAAGGTCACCCAGATTTCGTCGCCTTCGGGCGAACGGACGGCATAGACGGGGTCGCCACGCAATTCGACGGTCGCCTCGAACTCCCAGCCGTCCCGGTCGAGCACCGCCAGCCGCGCGTCGCCGACGAGCGGGACGAACACCCGACCGCGAGCCGTGGCCCACGAGGCCATGTGCGGGAGTTTGACCGGGTGGTCGGGGTCGTAGACCCCGCCCGGATCGCGGAGCGAGACCTTCTTCGCTCCCCGATCGGGATGCTCGACGTCGACGACCGAGACGTACTCCTTCTGATAATGACCGACGACGTAGTACCGACCGTCGGCGGTGATCATCGCATCGTAAGCGCGCCCTTCGGCCAGCGGGACGCGGTGAGTAACCGGCAACTTTGGGTCGTCGGCATCCACGATCCATGCCTCGCCCCCCTCCATCAGCGAGAAGACGAATCGGTTCCCCGTCGCATCGACGACCGCAGTCGCGCGCGAACGCTTTTCGGTTCCATCCTCGCGGTAGACGGCGGGAATGTTTCGAGCGACCTCGAGCGAGTTCGCCTTCAAGACAGTCAGCCCCCCCGGTTCGTACTCCGCCGTCGCCACGAACCGCCCCCGCCGGCCGATCGCCAGATCGATCGCCTCGTCCCCGGTGTCGACGCTGCCCGTCCGCTGTAACGACCTCAGATCGATGCGCGAGAGTCGACCGTCGCGCGAGGCGACGAATCCCCACCGCAGCCCGGGAGAAAAGGTCATCGTCGCGTGATGGAGGTTCCCGAGTCCGGTGATGGTACGGTCGAGCAGCTCTCGGCGATGGTAGTCGTAGACGGCGAGCCCTCCGTTCCGTCGAACCACGAAGACTCTCGAGCCGAGCCGACCCGGGACCTTCGAATCGTCCGCCGACGACTCGGAGTCGGCCGAGGACCGTGCAGCCGCCTCACCGTGCACCCGGTCCTCCAGACACCCGCCCACCGCCAGGGCGACCACTGCCAGACAGATCAGATGCTCGCGCACGGCTGGCCCTCCTGCTCTTCCTCGAGGATCGATTCAGCGAGGTCGTTCTCCCTGAGCAGACACGCGGGATCGGAGTCCCAGACTCCCCCGTTCCTCGCCAGCGCTCGCTCGCGGTGCGATCCCCCGCAGACGTCGGCGAACGGACATTCCCCGCACCGCCCCCGAAGCCGCTCCGTCCGAGTCGCCAGTACTCGCCGCATCGGATGTTCCAGCAGCTCCTCGACGGAGAGGTCGCGGACGTTCCCCAGCGTACACTCCCTCCAGAACTGGTCCGGGTGGACGTTTCCGCGCGCGTCGATGTTCAACAGGCCCACCCCGGCGGAGTTTCCGCCGCGTCGGCGCAACAGGGCCAATGCGCGCTCGGCGGGGCCCGTTCCGAAGCAGCGGCGAAGCCATCCCACCAGGAAGGGTCCGTCGGAGTCGTTCCCCCCCGTGACGACGGACGGGTCGCCCTCGCGTCGTCTCCACGGGAGGGACCGGCGGGCGAGGCCGCGCACGACGGAGCGACTCTCCTCGCGGTCCAGGTCGACGTCGGCCATCGCGCGGCCCCGTCCGGCATCGACCAGATGTGAGACGTAGAACCGATCGACCTGCAGGGAACGGGCGTGCTCCCGGACCGCATCGAGCTGGTCCAGATTGCGCTCGGTCAAGGTGATCCGCAGGCCGGTCCGAAGACCGGCTTCCCGGGCGTTTTCCACCCCGCGAGAGGCGCGTTCGAAACCGTCCGCCAACCCACGGTAGTCGTCGTTGAATCCGGGCCCCCCGTCGACGCTGACGCCGACGTATCCGATCCCGGCGTCGGCGAGGGCCGAGGCCGTCGAGTGGTCGAGCAGCGTCCCGTTCGTCGACAGATGACACGGTATCCCGCCGGCGCGGACGGCATCGATCAACTCGAGGAGATCGGGCCGCATCAGCGGCTCGCCGCCGCTGAAAATCACCGCCCGCACACCACACTCCGCGAGCTCGTCGGCCACTCGAAGCGCCTCGCTCGGCTCCAGCGCAAATCGGGAGGGCGCCTCACCCGCGGCCGCGTAACAGTGCGGACAACTCATGTTACACCGACGGCAGACGTTCCAGACGACGACGGGGGCCGGAAGCCGCTCGTCGCCGTAACGCCCCGGAGTCTCCCTGGAAACCTCGTCGCAGGTACGCTCGCCGAACGCGACGTCCAACATTTCGTGAAGGTCGAGCATGCCGGACTCCCGGGGCCGAGCGCTGAAAGATGTCGGGCCCGTACAACCAGCCGTCGCTGTCTGCGTCCGTGCCGCTGGTCCGCGTCCTCCCGTCTCCGACGGCAGCGGAAGCTGGACGGACGCACTCCCGGCCCGTGCATCGAACCAAGGTACAATCGTCATTCCACGAGTTCGTGATCTGACGCATATCCACCCCCTCGGTCTCGCTCACCCCGCTGGCCCCGGCTCGTCGCGCGAGCTCGCCGCTCAGTCACCGCCCGAACGCCGATCCCCGTCGACCCGAGTGTGGACGTGCCGCATCGAAGCAGACGTCACCGGCTTGCAGTTTTGCGAGACGAACCGGGCTCACTTGCAGACATGCGAGAGAACACCGCGCCCGCGGCGGCGCTTCACCGTCGACTCCCCACTTCTCGAGCGACAGTCGTCGGTTTCGAGGCCGTCGATCGTCCCGAAGGTCCGCGATCCCAGCGGCGAGCCGGGCTGCGACGGGAAGCTGGCAATCCGCTTCGCGGATCCGCGATCCGAGGACCGCTCGCTCCGCACGCCGCCCTCGTCTGGCCGTCCGCGCGGGGAGAAAGGCGCTCCCCCCGATGGATCGCTCGCCTCGAGCGGTACGTCGACCGGCCGGGCCCGAGCCCGTCCGTCGCCCCCCGAGCACGAACCTGATCTATGTCACCGGCGGCTGGAACGTCGGTTGAACATCATGGTCCCCTGCAGACGGCTCCGGGGCGGCTCTCGACGACGGCATCGAGACGAGCCGCCCGCCCGCCGACACGGGCGTGCCAACCAACGGCTGTCGTTCTTCTCGCGTGACGTTTTCCGAATGTCGGAGGCCTGTCGATGCGCTATCGAAAATCGCAGACTGGCGGTGGGATCCTCGCGATGCTCCTCGCGCTCCCGTTCGCACTCGGGACCGGAACTGCTCGGGCCGGGACATCGCCGTCCGACGATGCTTCCCGTTCCGAGAAAACCGGCGAGGTCGACTCGAGCAAGGCCCGGTCCACCGAGGAGTCGGCCGAGGCCGACCAGTCGGAGACAGCAGACGCAGACGACGAGGCGACCCGGACGAACGAGGCGTCGTCCTCCGGCGACGAAGGGGACGGCGGCTCCTCCGGGGAGAAAGAAGACGACTTCTCGGTCGAGCTCGACGGAGCCTACTCCATCTGGGGTCTCCACCAGGCGAACTTCTTTCTGGGCCGCGACCACCCACTGAACGACGCCGATTACGTCGTTCAGAACTTCCGTCTGAAACTGAAGGCGGGCCGGCCTGCGTACGGGGCGGTGTTGCGGGCGGACTTCGCCCAGGGATGGTGGGGAGCGGACAACAAGCCGAACGTCGACCGCACCGCGGCCGAGGACGAGGGGGGAACGGTCCGACAGGAGGACCAGTACAATCCCTACGCCTACTTCCGGAAGAAGGGGACGCACTACGACATCCACGTCGACCACGCGTACCTCTACTTCCGGGTCCCGGGCCTGCCCCTCCGGATGCGCGCGGGCCGCGAACATCGGTCGGTCGGCAACAAACTGGTGCTCGACCAGGACCTCGACGGCGTCGTTCTCGAGAGTTCGCCGACCGACTCCCTCCACTTCCGGGCGAGCTGGGGAAAAGTCTCGGAGGGCTTCGGATCGTACAAGAGCCCGAGCGGAAAGCTGATGAGCGACGGAGGGAACTTCAGCGACACGAATCTCTACGGGCTACAGGTCGGTTACGACACGGAGGTGCTCGGAGCTCGGCTCTTCGGACTGCACTACCGCGACAACACGAACATGAAGACCACGGACGAGAGCCCGAACGGGTGGGCCTACTTCCCCCAGGGGCTGGGCTATTTCTACTCGCGCTTCCAGCCGCAGGTATCGGAGGTGACGGCCCTGGGCATCGCGCTGGACGGGACCCTCTCGGTCGCGGAGGGCCTCTCGTACAACGCCGAGTTCGACTACCTGTTCGGCTCCGACGACATCGAGAACGAGGGCTACGCCGGCAACCTGCTCGACAAGAACAACGGCACGCTGAGGGGATACAACGCCTACCTGGACGTCACCCAGTCCTTCGACATCGGGATTCCCCTCGACGCGGGATTGACGCTGGGGATGGGCTCGGGCGACGGCGATCCGACCGGCGGAGCCGGAAACATCAATCGCATTCAAACCCAAGGGCTGTTCGGGCTGACGAACGTCTGGGAGGATTCGGTGATGCCCGACATGGGCGGCATCACGCCACAGGGGCTGGGCTCGCCGGCCTCGCGCGGATATCGCGAACTGCAGAACACGACCGTCGGCCAGGTTTCGGTCGGCGTGCGTCCCGTCGACGCCCTGAAGGTCGAAACCAGCTACAGTTACCTCCGCGCGACCGAGCCGATCCACGGCTGGAACTCGAAGGGACCGACCAACGAGACCTCCAGTGACATCGGCCAGGAGATCGACCTGAATTTCAAACTGAACATCTATGAAAACCTGAAAGCGGTCACGCTGGGCGGCGTCTTCCTGCCCGGCGACGGCGCCTCCCTGCTGATCAACGGCACGTCCGAGCACACCGAGCCGGCATGGGAGGTCAAACAGGTCCTCGTCTACAAGTTCGAGGCCCCCTGACGCGACACGATCGAGGGAAATCGGCCCGCGAGCCCGGCGGATATGATCTATGTCATGCCGGCCGCGGGCCACCTCGGTTAGCTTTATCGTCGAGTGGGGGCGAAAGCCCCGGTTCGACGACTCGCGCCAGCGGAGACAACCGTGCCCGTCACAGCCGCCGTCCTGAATTTGTCGGACGACCCCGTCGAGCGACGAGTCGCACTCGACGCACTCGACGAGGATCCGCGGGTCGAGGTTGGCGCCCGCAAGGAGCTGTACCTCCCCGTGGTTGTCACCACCGACCGGATCGACGAGGGAATCGAGCTCGTCGACGAGGAGCTCCCCGCCCGCGAGGGTATCGAGTTCGTGCGTATCGTCCGCGTCGATTTCGACGACGCCGACGCGGCCGACGAAATCGACGACGGGTGGGCGGCCCAGCGACTCGGCTGAGGGGCCGCGAAGACACGAAGGGAACCAAGAGCCACGAAGGCGCGAAGGACAAACCAGGCCACGAAGACACGAAGAACACGAAGACAACAGACTCCGAAGACACGAAGCAGCCCCAAAAAGGGCCGCAAAGACGCAAAGGACACGAAGGCGCGAAGCACGAACGAGGGCCGGGAAGACACGAAGGCTCAGCGGCACGAAGGCGCCCGGCGACGAAGAGATGCAGAGCCGCCAAATTTGCCCAACCTTCAGACAGGAGCTGTCGTGGATGTCGACAGACGAGAGTTTTTAGAGATGTCGGCCATGACGGCCGCGACGATGGCCGCGTCGCGCCTCGCCTACGGTCAGGATCGGGGCAAAGGGGCCCCCTCCCCGGAGGAGCTCCGCGACGACGTCGACTGGCAGAAGGCTCCGTGCCGGTTCTGCGGCACGGGTTGTCACGTCCAGGTCGGCGTCGAGGACGGCGAGGTCGTCTCGATCGCCGGCGACAAGAAGGCCGAGGTGAACAAGGGACTGGCGTGTGTGAAGGGCTACCACGTCGGACTGATCCTCTACGGCGAGGATCGGCTCGAGCAGCCGATGCTCAAGAAGCGCGACGAGCACGTCCCGATCAGCTGGGATCGAGCCCTCGACATCATCGCCGACCGGGCCGAGCAGGGACCGAAGGGGTTTGCGTTCTACGGGAGCGGACAGTGGACGATCCCCGAGGGCTACGCCGCCCAGAAGTTCATGAAGGGGGGACTGCAGAGCAATCATATCGATCCGAACGCTCGACTGTGCATGGCGTCGGCGGTGACCGGCTTCATCAGCACCTACGGGGTCGACGAACCCGCCGGGACCTTCACGGATCTGGACGAGGCCGACGTCGTCATCACCTGGGGAAACAATCCCGCAGAGATGCATCCCGTCGCGTTTAGCCGCATCGTCGACCGTCGCGCCAAGGGCGAAGAGGTGACGTTGATCGACATCGGGACGCGGCGGACCCGAACGACTGAACACGCTCAGCACTACCTCGAGTTCAATCCTCAGTCGGACCTCGCCATCGCCAACGGGATCGCGAATTACCTCGTCCGCAACGAGGCCTGGGACGAGGAGTTCGTCGACGAGTTCTGCCGCTTCCGCGCCGCCGAGAAGGACGGCGACCTGAAGGGCGAGTCGATCGACTTCGAGACCTTCAAAGAGCGCGTCGCCGAATACACCCCCGAACGCGTCGAGGAAATCTCCGGCGTCCCCGCCGAGGACATCCGGATGCTGGGCGAACTGTTCGCCGACGAGGATTGGCGGATCTGCAGTCTCTGGTGCATGGGGGCGAACCAGCACACTCGCGGCACCGACATGAATCGCCTGTTGCACGGGATCCACCTGTTGAGCGGCCACTTCGGTCGACCCGGCGACTCCCCGACCAGCCTGACCGGCCAGCCCTCGGCCTGCGGGACGGCCCGGGAGGTCGGCACGCTCGCCCATGCCCTTCCCGGCGGGCGCCTCGTGGCGAAGAAGTCCCATCGCCGCGACGCCGAGCAGTTCTGGAACCTCCCCCAGGGGCGAATCGACGAGAAGCCCGGCTACCACACCGTCGAAATGTGGGACCGATTCTCG
>JBDGRG010000221.1:0-6539 GCA_042218355.1 Bradymonadaceae bacterium | reverse complement strand
CAGATAACGCCGCCGATCGTCGGATCGCTGAAAACGGCCCGCGCGTGTCCGCTCCTCGGAGGTCGCCAGTGCGCTCCCGGCCAACCCCTCGACATCGAGGCGGTCCAGGTCGACGCGGAAGACCTCCAACTCCCCGCTCCACTGTCGGAAGTGGTCGGCTCCGGCGAGCTCCCACGCCGGTTCCGGGAGGGTCCCGGAGGTCACGGGAGCGAGGGACCCGCCTCGACGATCTCGCGGCTGGCCCGGTCCCGGTACTCGTCGAAGTTGTCGTCGAACAGACCGACCAGCTTGCGAGCCGTCTCGTCGTAGGCGTCCTGGTCGTCCCAGGTCTCCCAGGGAAGCAGCACCTCGTTCGGCACGCCCGGACACTGCTCCGGGATCTCCAGACCGAAGTAATCGTCGGTCGTGGTCGGCACCCCTTTGAGCTCGCCGCTGTGGATCCCATCGATGATCGACCGCGTGTACGGAAGGTCGATCCGATGGCCGGTCCCGTATTTGCCCCCCGTCCATCCCGTGCTGACCAGCCAGGCCTCGGAGTCGTGCCGGCGCATCTTGTCCGCCAGCAGCTCGGCGTAGACGGTCGGGTGACGGGCGAGAAACGCGGCGCCGAATCCGGCGGAGAACGTCGCCTCGGGTTCGGTAATGCCGACCTCGGTCCCCGCGACCTTGGCGGTGTATCCGCTGATGAAGTGATACATCGCCTGCTCGGGCGACAGCTTCGACACCGGCGGCAGAATCCCGAAGGCGTCACAGGTCAGGAAAATGATGTTGTCCGGATGGTCCGCCACGCACGGGATCTTCGCGTTCTCGACGTGGTCGATCGGATACGAGGTCCGCGTATTCTGGGTAATGCTGTCGTCGGTGAAGTCGACCTCCCGGGTCTCCTCGTCGTAGACGACGTTCTCCAGGATCGCCCCGAAATCGATCGCATCGTAGATGATCGGTTCCTCGTCGCGCGACAGGTCGATCGTCTTGGCGTAGCACCCGCCCTCGATGTTGAAGACGCCGTTCTCCGTCCAACAGTGCTCGTCGTCGCCGACCAGTTTGCGGTTCGGGTCGCTCGAGAGGGTCGTCTTCCCCGTGCCCGAGAGCCCGAAGAACAGCGAGACGTCGCCCGCCTCGCCCTCGTTGCACGAACAGTGCATCGAGAGGACGTCCTCGTCGGGCATCAAGTAATGCATCAGCGTGAAGATGCCCTTCTTCATTTCGCCGGCGTATTCGGTCCCGAGGATGACCATTTCCCCTCGATCGAAGTCGAGGTCGATGCTCGCATCCGAGGTCATCCCCTGGGTGTGAGGGTTGGCCGGGAACTCGCCCGCGTTGAAAATCACGAAGTCCGGCTCCCCGAAATTCTCGAGCTCCTCGTCGGTCGGCCGCCGCAGCATGTTGTGCATGAAGAGCGCGTGATAGGCTCGACTGGTCACGATCCGAACCTTCAGCGAGTAATCCGGATCCCAGCCCGCAAACGCGTCGACGACGTACAGCCGGTCCTGGGTGTTTAGGTAGTCGACGGCCCGCCGCCGGTTGATCTGGAAGACCTCTGGATCGAGCGGAATGTTGATGTCTCCCCACCAGATTTCGTCGCGGCTCTCCGGGTTCTCGACGACCCGTTTGTCCTCGGGGGTCCGCCCCGTCTTCTCGCCGGAGTAGGAAATCAAGGCTCCGGACGAGGCGAGCGCCGTTCCCGGCTCGCGCTCGAGCGCCTCGTCGTAGAGCCGCGCGGGCGGCGCATTCCGGATGACCGTATCGACTTCGATTTCGTACCGACTCAGGTTCAGACTACTCATGTGCGGCTCCTCTGGAGATGTAACGGACCGACTGCCGAACCCGGCTGCGCCGCCAGCGGACGCCCCGGGACCGAACGATGATCGACGACCATTTCGGAACTGAGAACCGCTCGTCGCTCCGCCGACCGTACCGCCGAGACGGACCGTCGAGCCGGGAAACACGCCTGCGCGGCGGCAGTGTTAGCGAATCGACTCCGCTCTTACAACACGGAACGCGCCATGCTTCCCCCGTTTACACGCCCGCCGAGGCAGGAGCGATCGCGGACGGATCGGCCGCCTCACTCCTCGGTCCCCCCGGAGTCGAGGACCTCCTCGTCGATGTCGTACTTGTCGAGTTTGTAGTACAGGGCGCTGGTGTTGATCCCCAGCCGCTCGGCCGTCTCGGTCTTCACCCCATCCGCCTCGCGGAACGCCCGGACGACGAGCTGGCGCTCGAGGTCGTCGAGGATCTCGGGCAAGTCGCGATCGCCCTCGGGCATCGCCAGCTCGCCCCCCTCCTCGGCGCCGGTCACCGACGGCGGGAGGTCGCCAATCTCGATCTCGTTCCCCTCGGCGAACACCAGCGCGTGCTCGATGCTGTTCTCCAGCTCGCGCACGTTGCCCGGCCAGTCGTGGGCCTTCAGCGTCTCCATCGCCTCCGGTGCGATGCCCTCGACCTGAGCACGCGTCCGATCCGCGAGCCGTTCGATGAAGTGATCGACCAGCAGCGGGATGTCCTCCTTGCGCTGGCGCAGCGGGGGCAACTCGATCGGAATGATGTGCAGCCGGTAGAAGAGGTCTTCCCGAAACCCCCCCTCTTCGACGGCCGCCTCGAGGTCGCGATTCGTCGCCGCGATCACGCGGACGTCGATCGAGATGGTCTCCTCACCCCCCACCCGCTCGATCTCCCGTTCCTGGAGGACCCGGAGCAGCTTCAGCTGGATGTTCGGGGAGATGTCGCCGATCTCGTCGAGGAAGATCGTTCCCCCGTCGGCCAGCTCGAACCGCCCGATCTTCCGCTCGTGCGCCCCGGTGAACGCCCCCTTCTCGTGGCCGAACAGCTCCGACTCGAGCAGACTCTCGGCCAGCGCCGCGCAATTGACCTTCACGAAGGGACCCTCCGCACGGCGAGAATTCTCGTGGATCGCCCGGGCGACCAGCTCCTTTCCGGTGCCCGACTCGCCGTGAATGTAGACCGTGCTGTCGGTCGGGGCGACCTTCTCGATGCGTTCGAAGACGGATTCGATCGCCGCGGACTCCCCGATGATCTCGAGACTCTGGTCGTCGATGCCCGCGTCGCGGCGGAGCATCTCGTTCTCGCTCTCCAGCCGCTCGTTCTCGCGCCGTTCGTCGTAGACGTCCAGCGCCTTCGCGATCTTTTCGCGCAGCAACTCGGGCGGAAACGGCTTGGGAAGGAAATCGAATGCCCCGGCCTTCATCGCCTCGACCGCCCGCTCGATGCTACCGAAGGCGGTGATGATCATGACCAACGCATCCGAGTCCCGCGAGCTGATCTCCTCGAGGACCTCCATGCCGCCGACCTCGTCCATCTTCAGGTCGGTGATGACGAGCTCCGGTTCGCACTCCTCGAACGCCTCGAGCCCGACCGCCCCGTTGGGCGCCGTCACCGACACGTGGCCCATCCCCTCGACTACCTCGGCAACCCCCTCGCGGAGGGTCTCGTTGTCCTCGATCGTCAGAACCGTGGTCATGAGTACTCCTCGACCTCGGGTTGCGTGGACTGGCGGCCGGCGGAGTCGCTCAGCCGAGCCAATCGTCGGGCACGTCACTGTCCCCGGTCTCGACCGACGGGTCAAACGGGAACCGCAGTTCGACGCGCGTCCCCTCGCCGAGCGACGTCTCGATCTCCAGGGCCCCGCCGTGGCGCTCGACGATCTTCTCGCAGAGTGGCAACCCCAGCCCACTGCCCTTCTCCTTGGTCGTGTGAAAGGGCGTTCGGACCTCCTCGAGCTGCTCGTCGTCCATCCCGGGGCCGTCGTCCTCGACGATCACCCGGCGCGTCGACTCGTCGGCGATCAGGCGAATTTCTCCCCCTTCGCCACACGCCTGATGAGCATTCCGCACCAGGTTGATCACCGCCCGCCGGACCTGCTCGCGGTCGGCGGTCAGTTCGACGTCCTCCGCATCGACGATCAGCTCGCAGCCCGCCTCCTCGACGTCCCCCTCCAGCAGATTGCCGACCTCGCGGAACAACGCCCGCACCTCGAACCGCTCCAGCTCGGGATCCGACTCGCGGGCGAAATCGCGGAATTCGTCGACGACCCGATCCAGATACGCCAGCTCCCGTTCGATCCGATCGAGCTTTTCGAGCTTCTCCTCGTCGCCCTCCCCCTCGAGTTCCTCGCGCAGCAGGCCACAGAACAATTCCATCCCGCCCAACGGATTGCGCACTTCGTGAGTGATGCCCGACAGCATCATCTTCATCTGGCGATCGCGGCGATGGACGCTGCGACGCATCTCCTCGAACGTCCGGGCCAGGAAATCGATCTCGTCCCCCTCGGTCCGTTCGGGCTCCGGCTCGACGATCGGCTCTTCGAAGTCCCCCTCGGCGAGCCGTCGGACCGCCTGGACGAGGCGATTCAACGGCCGAGTCAACGCCCGGGCGAACAGCGCCCCGACGAAGACGATCAACGCCAGCCCGACCGCCCCCAGCGCCGTCAGCGCGCTGGCGAAATTGTGCAGCAGCGAAAAGTACTCGGGACTGGCCTCGACACCCAGCGCAGCGACGACCTCGCCCTTCGGACCGGTGATCGGGACGTACGCACTCTTGTACAGGCTCCCGTCGCGGCCCTCGAAGAGCACACTGGTCGTCGCACGGGCCTCCCGAAACGTCCGTCGAATCTCGACCCGGTTCGTCTTCAACTTGTAGATCGTGTCACCGAAGGGAACCGGCCCCTCGGTATCGACGAGGGTCCCGAACTCCTCGCCGAACAGATACATCCGGCGGACGTCGGTCGCGTCGCGGGCTCGACGCAGCCGATCGCGCAGGCGCGAACGGACGCGCTCGCTCCCGGCGTCGAGTCCGGCAATCTGGCGGGAATAGAACCCGTCCGACAGCTCCGCGGCGACCGCCCGACCGACCGAAACGAGGCGTTTGCCCAACTCCTCCTCCAGCTCCGCCCGAGCCGAAAAGTACGCCAGCAGACCGTACAGGAGGACGATCACCAGGGTCGGCACCAGGAACACGCTGATGATCTTCGTGCGCAGCGACCGGTTTCGCCAGACATCCATGCCCGCGCCGTCCGTGAGAAAACGCCGACGAGTCCCGGGGACGATATCACTGTGCGCACCGGAGCCGAAACCGCCGGCACCTGCGAAAACACCCGTTTATTCGACGCAGACGGCGCCACTGGCAGTTGACACCCCCCGGGGGCGAACCTAGACTCGCACTCCACGCGATGGAGCCAAAAACGCCTTCACGCCGACACTTATGACCGACTCGGACGACACCGAGCATTCGCGGGCGGACGACTCTCCGCACCCCGATCAGCCGGACACCTCGGCCGACTCGGGGAGGGCCGACGGGGGCGAGGAGAACGGTGGAGACGAACGAGCTCGCGACCGAACCCCGAGCTCACTGGGCATCGACCTGCCGTCTTCCGACGACGAGTCGGCCGACGCGGACGAGACCGTCGAAGCGGCCGTCCCGAACGTCGGGGGTGAGGCGGGCGATCCGGGGTCGGTCGACGGCGATCAGACCGCCGAGGCCGAGCCGGAGGCAGACGAAAAGACCGAAGCGACCGAGTCCGAATCCGAAGCGGACGAGCCGTCTGCCGAATCCGAATCGGGGGCGGACGAGGAACAGGGGGAGGACGAGACGCGGCAAACCCTCATGGGGATGGGCCATCAGGCCCAGGAACCGCCCGATCCCGAGTTGCTCGAGGAGGACACGGATCCGGCGATCGACGAGTTCGAACCGGACGAGTTCGACGACTTCGACGAGGTCGACGAGGTCGAAGAGGTTCAGCAGGTCGACGAGGTCCAGCAGGTCGACGAGGTCGAAGAGATCGACGACGTCCAGGAGGTCGAGGACGTCGAGCCCGTCGGGGAAGCTGCCGACTCGGACCCGGGAGAGGTCGCGGACGGGGAGACCGACGAGGAGGGCCATCAGGTCGTCGCCGGCGCCGAAGAGGGAGAGGAGTTCGGCCACGAACCGACGATGATCTCGGACGACTTTCTCGAGACGGGCGACGAGGAAGAGGACGAGCTGCCATCTCCCGACGAGGAAGCGGGCGGGGACGTCCCCGGCGGCGCCTCGCTGGACGACGACGCCGTCGAACCCGGGGAGTTCGACGAGGGAGAGGGGGACGAATACGACAAAACGATGGTCAGCGGCGGATTCGACTTCGACGGGGAGGGTGCACCGGGTCCGATGGGGGACGACCATGAGGACACCTCCGGCGAGTCGCCCGAACCGGCCGCCGAACCGGCGCCCTCGGGAGAACCCGCCGGCAGCGAATCGGGCTCTCCGTCCCGGTCTCCCGAGTCCGAACCGTCCGGCGGCGAGGCCGCGTCCGGTCCCGAGGCAAACGCCCCCGCGCCGTCGTCCGAACCGACGTCCTCGCCCGCGTCCGACGACGCGCCGCCCCCGGAACAGTCCGAACCGGGCTCGGCCGAGGGCCAGGGGCAAGAGGACGACGATTTCTCCTCCCAGAAGACTGCGCTCTTCGACAGCCCCTTCGAGAGCGATCCGGTCTGTCCGAAACTCAACGTACTCGAGGGGCCGAACGCCGGGCAGGAATTTCTCCTCAA
>JBDGRG010000220.1:0-3137 GCA_042218355.1 Bradymonadaceae bacterium | reverse complement strand
AGCCCCCCATCGAAGAGATGACCGAGGCCGCAGGGACCGGCAAGGAGCCGATGCAACCCTCGGAGTACGCCCGGCTGGAGCAGCACACCGCCATCTGGCGGATCTCCGTCGGCGACGACGAAGCCGCGATCGGCGGTGCACTGGCGGCAGGGCGTCTGATGGCGACCCTGGCGCGAGCCGGCGCGGCCGGAGCCTTCGTCCCGGCATTGCTCCAGCTCCACTCGCCGAGTTTCATCGAGACTCAGACGATGAAGCTGAACCACGAGCGAGCGCTTTGCAATCTCTTCGTCGCCGCCTGGGACGACGGCGACTGGATGATGTCGCGGGGACTGACGGCGTTCGGCCATCCGGAGCTGGAGACGCCGGTCGATTCGGGGCTGAACGCCGCTTACTTCCGACTGATGGACATCGCCTCCAACACGATCGCCCGTGAAGAGGCCTATCCCGTCGGAGCGAACCTCGAAGTGGGGGGCGAGCAGTACCGACTCGAGGAGGGCCGCCGGGGACCGGAGGACGAACGGGCGGCGGTCAACGGAGCGTTCGGCACCCGGAGCATCGTCCCGGCGACGTGACTCACTTCAGCTCGATGCCCCCGACCGTCTTCGTACCGGACGGCGCCGACGGCCGGATCGACGGCGACTGCACGGTCGACCAGTCGCGGTACTTCGCGGCCGGCTCGGCGCCGGCGAAGAACTGCAGCACCTTGAGCACCGACTCCCCGTTCTCGAAGGTCGACTTCGTTCCCGCCGGAATCAACACCCCCGTGTTCGGTTCCAGATTGTAGGTCGTCTCTCCGACCGACAGCTTCCCCGTCCCGGAGAGGACGTAGAGGTACTCCTCGCTTTCGTGGCTGTTCTCCGGGACGGTCGCCCCCGGGCCGAGCCACAGGATGCCCATCCACGCATTCTCACCGGCCGCCAGCGTCGCAACTTCGGTCTGTCCGTCGGGGGACCGCCGGATGGTCGCCCCCTTGAGCTGGGCGCGCGTCGTGCTGATCTTTCGCTTGCCCTTGGCGCTCTCTCCGATGGTGGGCTTGCCCATCTTCCAGGTGCTGTACTTGTCGCCCGATTCGGGCCCGGCGAAGAACTGGATGGCGGTGAACGTCCGGGGTCCATTGGAAAAACCGACCGGCGCCTCCGCCGGAAGCCGCACGGACGCCCCCGGCCCGAGCGTCCGCTTCGTGCCGGCGACGTTCAGTTCGCCCTCGCCGCGCAGTACGAAGAGGTATTCCTCCGTCGGGTCCCGGTGTCGAGGCACGCTCGCCCCCGACGACACGCGGAGTTTTCCCAGCCACCCGTTGTCTCCCTCCGCGAAAATCGAGACCTGGGCAGTTCCCTGCTCGTGAGTCCGGGTCGGAGCCAGCCCCTCGCGCATGACCGTCTCCGGCTTCGGCGCTGCCCGATCTCGATCCTGAGCCCAGACCGTCGCCACGGCCGCAAACAGTGCCAAACCGACAGCGAGAGCCGTCCCGTTTCGAAAGTGTCTCATGCCAGTTTCGTCTGCAGGTCCCACGAAATGAGCTCGTCCGCGGCCGGGCGGGAACCACGCTCCGCGATCCGGCCGCCGTCGATGGCGTCTCCGGTCATCCGGTCACCGCTCGAACCGTCGGCTCGACCGGTGTGTCCAGCGTATGTCCCCGCCCGGCGGGCGTCCGCCAGGCCCCCAGCAACACGTCGGTCGTCCGTCCCCAGGCGATGCGTCCGTCGGCGGCAATGCCGACCCCGCCGAACTGACGGTCGCGTTCTTCGGCCTCCTCGAAGGTCTTCTCGAAGGCTTCTCCGAGGTCGGCACCGTCCGCAACCCGGATCGCGATCCGGGCGGCCGCACACTCGTCGACGATGTCTTCGCCCACGCCCGTGCAGCTGACCGCAGCGTGCTGCGTCGCGTAGTTGCCGGCGGGCATCGCCGAGTCGCTGACGCGGCCGACGTACTCGAAGCCGCGCCCACCGGTCGATGTCGCCGCCGCGAGGTCCCCCTCCCGATCGAGTGCCACGGCACCGACCGTGCCGAACCCGCCCCCCGACGACCGGTCCTCCGGGCCGTCGCATTCGGCGAGTTCGTCGCGGCGCTCGTCGTACCAGTTCGCCAGGCGCCTGTCGGTCACGGGATCGAAGACGGACATGCCGAGTTCGCGAGCGAGTCGCTGCGTCCCCGCCTCGGAGAGGACCGCATCCTCCCGATCCTGGAGCACACGGGCGAGTTCGATGGGATGTCGAATCCGCTCGGCATTGATCGCCGCACTGAACCGACCCGGGTCCGTCGTCATCAGCGAGGCACTCAGACGGGCCCGCCCGTCGGATTGCAAGACCGATCCGAGTCCCGCGTTGAACAGCGGATCGTCTTCGAGCCGACGACAGGCCTCGACGACGACCGACTCCGCGGAATCTCCCTCGACCAGCGCCGGATAGAGTGCGTCGCGAATCGTTCGGAGACTCTCCTCGACCGAGTGTGCCCGGTTCTCGTCCCGGATGGCACTCCCTGCACCGCCGTGAATGACAAGCCTGGGCTCTGACCCGTCTGCCACTGCCGCGATCCGTCGCGTCGAATCCGAACTGGTCGCTCCCTCGGGCGTCGATACGGTATTCCCGCCGAGCCCGCATGGCAAGCCGAGTCGGCCGACCCCCTCGTCACTCGTCGCTGAGGCGATCCAGAATCAGCCCGAAGAACGCATCCGTGTCCGATTCGAACTTCCACCCGAGGTGGACCCCGCAGCTCCGGCAGTGACCGACCCGCCAGGTGTACCCCTCGAACCAGGAGAACTCCGACGAGCGAGGCCCGGACGGTACGCATCCGGGCGCCCGGTCGAAACAACCGATGCGGTAGAGGATCCCGGCGGGATTGACGCAACTGTGCTCGAAGCCCCCTTGAACCGCCGTCGATCGACGGCGGCTGGTCACCTCCTCGCCACAGTTCGCACAGTAGAGCGCGGACCGGTCCTCCTCGCGGTCGTCGACCGACTCGTCGGGATCGCGCTCGCCGCCGGCGTCCCCACTGTCGGCGGAGCGTCGGAGGCGGGCGTCGCCCGAGCGTCGGTCTGTCGGACATCGAGGGGTCATACGATCGTCTTCCACGGCGCTGAAGCACCGCCGGCCGGGATGGCGACCGGCGATCCCGGTGGAGAGCTTTCAACCCTGTCG
>JBDGRG010000022.1:2260-8359 GCA_042218355.1 Bradymonadaceae bacterium | reverse complement strand
CTTCCTGGCGGGGGCCGTTGGCGCTCGCCCCGGCCTGGAGATGGTCGCCGACGGGCCCGTGGTCGATGCCGTTGCGCAGCAGTAGCGCGGGGGTCTGGATGGCGCTGGCCGCCAGGACGACGGCCCGGTCGGCCCGAACGCGGACGCGCCCGCCACCGCGGGCTGCTCCCTCGATCGCCCGGGCCCGGCCGTCGGCGAGGTCGATGCGATCGACGCGGACCGAGGAGAGGATCTCGGCGCCGCGGTCGACCGCATCGGGGAGATACGAGCGATCCATGCTCATCTTCTTCCCCTCCGGGCAGCCCTGCATGCAGCGCCCTCGCCCGCAGTCGCCGTCGACGTTCCGACGGATCGGACGGTGCTCGAGCCCCAGCTCCTCAGCCCCCTCGCCCATCAGCGTATTGTTCGGGCCGGCGATCGCGTCGGCGGTCGGGGCGACCTTCAGGTCCTCCTCGATTTGCGTCTCGTGTTCCTTCAAGACCTCCCAGGGCAGCGCCTCCTCGAGTTCGCGATCGTCTTCGCACCAGCGTTCGTAGACCTCGCGCGGAAACTGCCAGCAGATGGCGCCGTTGTTGACCGACGATCCGCCGACGACGCGGCCCTGCAGGACCGGGATCGGGGGGAAGTTCGCCGTCAGCTGACTCCCCATGTCCCGGTACATCTCGGTGAAGGCAGTGAAGGTGTCCGCCGGGAAGTCCTCGGGTTCGATGTACGGCCCCTCCTCGACGACGACCACGTCGGCGCCCTCACCGGCCAGCCGTCGGGCGACCGTCGCGCCGGCCGGGCCGCTGCCGACGATGGCGACGTCGCAGTCGCGGAGGAGATTCGTCTGGATGTCGGAGCCGTCGGTAACTTGCATGGTGGTGTGTCTTCAGTCGTAAGTCTTCAGTCGTAAGTCTTCAGTCGTAAGTCTTCAGGCGGCAGTGGGCCTCACTGCGTTCGGCCGAGCCGTTCAGCGGTTGAGCCGTTGAGCGGTTGAGCTACAACCGCACGACCATTGCCGCGTGGTGCGGTTCGAGCTGTCGACGGGTCCTCCAGGACCGCCGCCCCCGCGGCGTCTCGCGTCTGGCATTTCGCGTCTCGCATTGGGCATCTTGCGTCTCGCGTCTTGCAGTCGGCGTCTCGCGTCTTGCACCTCGCACCTCCATCCGAGCCGGTCGTGCGATTCGCCGAGGGTCGTATCGGCGGCACGACTTCCCTTCTCCCTCCTCCCCCCTCCCTTCTCCCTTCAATCGACGTCCAGATCGAAGTGTTCGCGGATTTCGGGGTCGTGGAAGTAGGCGAGCGACGCGGCGAGTCGAATGAGATTCGCAAATTCCCGCAGCGCGTGCAGATCCGAGCCGTTGGCGCGCTCGAGGATCTCCTGCTGGTCGTCCTCGGCGAGCAGCGGGAAGGGGCGGGCGGCGTAGCCCGTGAGGATCGGCCACCAGGTCAGTGTCCAGACTGCGGCCCGGAACGCCAGCTTCATGTCCAGCGGTGCGCTCGACCGGAAACGGCGCCAGAAGCGATCGAGATCGGCGTCGAGCACCCCGGGCTGATCGTCCTCGGGTCGGGCCGGCAGCATGGCGCCGAGCAGCGTGTGCGCCCAGCCGACCTCGAGGTGGGACCATCCGAGCGGGGTCTCCCCGGCGGGTCGGGGGACGAGGTGAGTGTCGTCGGCGCGTTCGATCTGAGCGGCTGCGGGCAGGGCGAAGAGCAGAAACATCCCGCAGGTGAAGAAATCGAACAGCGACACGGCGAGGAAGGCCGGGTACTTGGGGGTCGACAGCCAGGCGGCGAGCAGGAGGAGGCCGGCGGTCCCCTTCAGAACGACGAGCGGAACCAGTGTCGACAGATGTCGGCGGAGGTCGCGCTGGAGCCAGGCACACATGAAGGCCAGCGACGAGACGTTGGCGACGGCCAGATACCGCCACACGCGGCTGAGATGTTCGGGCACCCGATAGGTCTGACCGCCCAGGAACGCGTTGAGCTGTTTGAACTTCGCGATCGCCAGTCCCGGAGCAAAGACGTAGATCAGTGCCGGGATCGCGAAGTTCAGGAAGAGGACGGTGTAGGCGATCTGGAAATCGCGGTAGTGTCGATTCGGCTGATGCCAGAACCGTTCGAGCGAACGCATTGCCAGCGGGCCTCGTGAGTGGTCGAGTCGGACGTGGACGCCCCCATGGTACGTCGAATGCGCGGGATGTCGACCGGACTCGTCGGCGAGGTCCCGAGCCGTCGGGAAGACTGCACCGGGTCGTTGGTTTCACTAGAATGAGGATGACGGACGTCCGGTTCGAGTGACGCGGCGAGTGGAGACGATGTCCGACGGCAGCGAGCGCGAACGGGTCGGCGATCGGGTCGAGAGTCAATCGGCGAAGGCGGAGTATGCAGGGTCCGGCCCGGTCGGGACGGAGGGCGATGCGGAGACGGCCATCGAGAAGGAGGTCTACGACGAGATGGCCTCCTCGCTGCGCCGGCAGGCCGACCGGATCCGGCGATACCTCGATGAACTCGACCGCCTCGGGGGTGCGATCGACGCGGAGACCTCCCGCGACCGCCTCGAGGAGCTGGTCGCCGAGTACAACGAGCTGAGGAGACGGGCGATTCGGGCTCGGAAGGACTACCGCATCCAGCGCGAGGCGATCGGGTTCTATCGCAACGGCGTCGTCCGCGAGCAGTTTCCGGTTCCGCCCAAACGGAGGGTGCCGGGACCGCACGGCGAGGACGGGTCGGTCGGGGGGAAGTGCGACTAGACTGGAGTTTTGCGATTTTCGATCACATCGAGGAAACGACGCGCCCTCGCTGGCAGGGCCTTTTTCGCAAACCCCGGTTGCACCGGGGGTCTCCGAAAATCGCAAAACGGCAATTGGGCAAGTGGGCCATTAGGCGAGTAGGCCTGCACATCGCCATGCGTAGCCCAATAGCCCACTCGCCTACTTGCCTACTTGCCTGACGGCTCGTTCATGCACCAGAGAATCGTGTGGATCGAGACCGTTCCGTCAGCCGATGAAAAGTGCAAAAGTCTAGACTAGAGTGGAGGTCGGAAGTCCGAGATCGGAAGTCCAAGGGGGCTGATACGAGGGGGGGCAAGCGAGACGCCAGACGCGAGAGGCGAGATGCTCGGGGTCGGTATGCGACGGGAGGGGGGATCCGGAGCGGCCGGTGGATGATCGGGGATCGGAGAGCGGAGATTTCTGCGAGAAGTTGGGAGCGAGGAGCGAGATGTTTGGGGCGGGCGTGCGGTGCGTGGGAAGCTGTCGGGAGGGTCGGGAGCGAGTGCCACGAATCGGTCCCGCTGGACGAGGAGACGAGGGTGAAGGTCGGTGTTCCGAAGGAGATCAAGGTTCACGAGTACCGCGTCGGCATGATCCCCGGCGGTGTGCGCGAGTACACCGAGCGCGGCCACGACGTCCTCATCGAGAGCGGCGCGGGAGAGGGCAGCGCGATCCCCGACGACGCCTATCGCGAGGCCGGGGCGACGGTCGTCGAGTCGGCCGAGGAGGTGTGGGGCGAGTCGGACATGATCGTGAAGGTCAAGGAGCCGGTCCCGGAGGAATACGACCTGATTCGGGACGGACAGATCATCTACACCTACTTCCACCTGGCGGCGGTGCCCGAGCTGGGCGAGGTGCTCCTCGACAAGAACGTCGCAGCGGTGGCGTACGAGACGATCCAGCTGCCCGACGGCCGGCTGCCGTTGCTGGAGCCGATGAGCGAGGTCGCGGGACGGATGTCGATTCAGGCGGGGGCACGGTGTCTGGAACGCGAGATGGGCGGCAAGGGCATCCTGCTGGGCGGGGTGCCGGGTGTGCACCAGGCCAACGTCGTGATCGTCGGCGGTGGCACGGTCGGGACACAGGCCGCGCGCGTGGCCATCGGGATGGGCGCCAGCGTCAAGGTGCTGGACATCGACGTCCAGCGGCTGAGGTATCTGGAGGACGTCTTCGAAAATCGGATCCAGACGCTGCACTCGAATCCGGAGACGATCCAGTACGAGGTCACGCAGGCCGATCTGGTGATCGGAGCCGTCCTCATTCCGGGAGCGAAGGCGCCGCATCTGGTCAATCGCAGCCACGTGGCGTCGATGGCGCCCGGAAGTGTCATCGTCGACGTCTCGGTCGACCAGGGAGGGTGCATCGAGACCTGCGAGCCGACGACCCACGACAATCCCACCTACGAGGTCGACGACGTCGTCCACTACTGCGTCTCGAACATGCCCGGGGCGGTCGCCAGGACCTCGACCTACGCCCTGAACAACGTGACTCTGGAGTACGGGCTCCAGATCGCCGACGAGGGGTTGGAGACGGCGGTCGACGACGAGGTGCTGCGCAAGGGCGTGAATACCTACGGCGGGGCGATCACCTACGAGGCGGTCGCCGACTCGCTGGACGAGCCGTACACGCCGCTCGAACAAGTGATCGAGTAACTCAGTCACTAAGTGAGTGAGTTTCAGACGCACGACCGGGGAGCTCGAGGCGCGAGACGCGAGACGCAAGATGCGACTGGGGTCGGAGGGCGGGTGTGGTTCGGTCGTTCGGCTCTCTCCCGGCGGTTGAAACCGCCGGCTGGATGGCTCCGGGACGACCGGCGGCGCTGAAGCACCGCCGGCCGGGGTGTGCCGGCTAACGACTCGGCCACTCGACCACGTTTGAATGAAATAGAACGGCGCACGTCTGATGTTGTGGAGGGGTGAGTGCGCGCCTCCCCGCCCCATCGGGCGACTCACGGACTCGCAGACGGGACCGACGACATGTTTGGCCAATACGACTTGCCGGACGCCGACGACGAAGACCTCGATGCCTTTCACGAAGAGGCGATCCCGCACCTGGATCCGCTGTACGGGACCGCGCTGAAGCTGACGAAGGACGAGCAGGACGCCGAGGATCTGGTCCAGGAGACCATGCTCAAGGCGTACCGCCACTTCGACAAGTACGAGAACGGGACGAACTGCAAGGCGTGGCTGTTCAAAATCATGCACAACACCTTCATCAACCGGTATCGGAAGGACCAGAAGCGCAAGGAGTATCTGGTCGACGACGAGGAATACCGGTCGCTGGAGGAGCGCGCCGAGGCGCCCGAGCAGCACCCCTTCGTCGACGACATCGACGACGAGGAGGAGCTGTACTTCAAGATGTTCACCGACCAGGTGAAGGAGGCGCTTCGCGGCGTCCCGGTGAAGTTCCGGATGGTCGTGCTGCTCGCCGATCTCCAGGACTTCCAGTACAAGGAGATCGCCGAGATCATGGACTGCCCGATCGGAACGGTCATGAGTCGGTTGTACCGCGGCCGGCGCATGCTCCGAGAGGAGCTGGGCGAGTACGCGGAGGACGAGGGCTACGTCTCGCTCGAGGAGGAGGACGAGGACGACGCCGAAGCGGCCGACGAGGGAACGGAGGCCGAGGAGAAGACGACGGATCTGAACGAGTATCGCGAGAAGCAGGCCTCCGGCTGATCGCCGCTGCGGTCGGCCCCCGGAGGCCTCCGGTTCGAGGCCGGGGGGCGGAGGGCCGATCGCATGGCAGCTTTGTGCCTGTGTTCCGCGTTCGACTTCTGCGAGGACGACGTTGCGATGACGTGTGAGGACTTCCGGCCCTTCATCGGTGCGTACGTCGACGGCGAATTCGACGAGCGCGAGTCGGGGGAGTTCGAGGCCCATCTGGACGAGTGCGAGGAGTGCCGTCGCCGCGTCGAACAGCGCGCGAAGCTAAAGCGGGCGTTGAAGGCCTCGGCCGACGAGGTCGAGGCCCCCGACGGGCTCCGCGAGCGCATCGTCGACGAACTCCGACAGGCGGACCGCGAGCAGCGAGAGTCGACCGGGGCGGGAGAGCGGCGGTCGCCGCTTGCGTACGCTGCGGCGGGGGTCCCACTCGTCGCCGGGGTCGTGCTGATGGTCTGGTTGGTGCCCGCGATGACGGTCCAGCCGGTCGAGAGCGAGGAGCTGCCGGTGGTCGAGCAGACGGTCGACTGGCATCAGCGGGAGCTGCCGCTGGAAGTCGAGGCGAAACAGCCGGCGGCGGTGCGCGACTGGTTCCGCGGCAAGGTCGACTTTCCGGTGCGACTGCCGGCGTTCTCCGGGGAGCGTATCGAGCTGGTCGGGGGGCGAATCGCGAACGTCAA
>JBDGRG010000022.1:218-2250 GCA_042218355.1 Bradymonadaceae bacterium | reverse complement strand
AGGAATCGTCGGGCCGCCTACGTCTCGTATCGCGCCGACGGGTCGGACCTGAGCGTGATGGTCTTTCGAGGCGAGGGGCTTCGGGTTCCGACTGAACGCATCCGCGAGATCGGGGGGCGGGAGGTCGCGGTGCTGAGCAACGACGGTTACGGGGTGGCCGTGATGCAGAACGACGGGATCACCTACACGATGACCAGCGATCTGCGTCGCGAGAAGCTCGTCGATCTCGTCTCCAATACGCTGGGTGAGTGACCGCAGAGGTCCTTGAGAGAATCGAACCGCAGAGGGCTCAGAGAGCTCAGAGGAGAAAACCGGAGGCGTGAGAGGCGATGGGAATCGCCCCCCGGGCTGCGGGGACGCTCGGATTCAAAGCGTGGTAGACGCGTCGGGTTTTGCAACCGCGAGGGGGTGCGGGCATGCGGTTGTAGGCCCAATTGCTCAATCGCCGAGGCCGAGCGCCGCGAGGCCGGAATCGCCCAATGGCCGGGCCGAACGCAGTGAGGCCCATTGCCGCAGAGGCCGCAGGGGCCTCGGAGAACCCCCCACTCTCGACCGTATTCGCAAACAATCACCGGGTGGAGCCTTGCCAATGTCGCCGACGGGTCTACGATCCGTTCTCGTGGCGAAGGGCCCCTCTGACTTTCCCGGTGACGCGTGAGTGATTTCGACCGAACATCGACCCTGGTGGTGTTGGACGGCTCGTCGGCGGGCGGCGGGATGGCGCCGTGGCGGGACACCGAACTCGAGACCCGCCGGCTCGACGACGAGTCTCCGGAGGATCTGCGTGGATTGTTCTCGAGGTACGAGACGGTCGTGGTCGACGCGGCCGATCCCACGGTGTCACGCGTGGCGACGGCCTTCGGGCGGATGAACCAGGCTGGAGGGACGGTACCGACACTGTGTCCGCTCGATGGACCGGGGATGCGGACGGTCGCCTCGTGGCTCGGGGCGACGGAGGTCTCCGAGGAGGTTGTCGGTCGACTCTGCGGTTCGAGCGACCTCCGAGCGATCGGGCGGGGCGAGCAGCTGCCGACGCTGCGGGTCACGCCCTCGGTCGAGGAGGCCCCGCTGTACGGATGCACGTTCGGCGGCGGCTTGCTGTACACTGCATTCGAGGCGTATCGACGGGGAACCGGGGCCGGTTTCAGTGGATTGCGATCGGCGGTGACCGAGGTCGCCGGCGAGCTGGCCGAATCGAGTGCCGGCGGGGGTGAGAGCGGTCGGATGACCGTCGACTACGAGCCCGAGGCCGAACAGATCGGTTTTGCGCTGGCGTCCTCGCTGCCTCGTACCTGGCTGGGACTGTCGCTGGGCGATCGGGGGAAACCGACGTACATGGCCGGCCGCGAGGGAGGGGAGTCGCTCCGGAAATTGCTGCGCGCCGGAGCGCTGCCGAGTTCGGTCCATGCGGAGGGCCGTTCGTTCGGATGCCTCCATCTGGACTGGTCGGGTGGCTACGTCCTGGACGGGCGCCTTCGCCGCCCCGACCGGGCGTACGTGCTCGAGGTTGCGGCCGGACCGTCACTGGACGCAGTCGCGATCGAGAGTTCGTAGCCGCCTCGCCCGTCGGACTCGTCGGCGGGGCGCGCCCGAGTGATCGCGGCGTCCGGACGCAGGCCGGATCGATGCGGGCGCCCCCGTGGCATTCGAGGGGCTGGGAAGCGACTCGAGGAGGAAACTGCGCCGTGGGAGATGGTTCGTTCGACGCACCGTCGGATTTCGAGGGCCAGGGGTCGTCCGGGACCAGCATCTGGGTGTGGCTCGGAGCGGGCTGCCTGGGATTGTTGGTCCTGTTCGGCGCAGTCCTCGCGTTCGGGATTTACCGCGGGGTCGAGTGCTACGAGACGGCCCGCAAGCGACAGTCGCAGATGCGTTCGACCGCGCAGTCGTTCGCGGTCGCGGTCCGCGAGGGATCGTATCGGTCGGCGTGGAGACAGATGAGCACCGGCTACCGCGAGCAGACCACCTTCGAGGAATTCCGCGGGGTATTCCAGACGCAGGCCGAGAAGCTCGGCGACGGACCGGTCCGCCT
>JBDGRG010000022.1:0-208 GCA_042218355.1 Bradymonadaceae bacterium | reverse complement strand
GGAGAGCGTGGCGGCGGGAAGGATGGGAGTGGCGGGGGGGACCTCCAGTGGGCGTATCGGTTCGCGTTCAGTGAAGCGCTCCTCCCGAAAGTGAACGTCGTCTCGGTGGTCGTCTCCTGGACGGGGGTCGACACGGGAAACCCGGTGGCGGTCGAGCGAGCGACCGTCGAGCGGACTCGTCAGAACCTCCGCGCCACGCCGCCGGGAC
>JBDGRG010000219.1:0-3413 GCA_042218355.1 Bradymonadaceae bacterium | reverse complement strand
TTTTCGGCGACGTGTACGTCGAGTCGTCGGTGGCGCTGAGAAACAGTCCGCCGGTGAGGATCGACCCGAAACCGGCGTTCGCTCGGTTCTCGCCGATCTTGGCGCCGCCGAATGTCCGGCTGTCCGGGCCCGTGTAGACCCCCTTGGAGCCGTCGACCATCATCATGCCGATGCCGTTCTGGTTGCCCGCGCCCAGTCCCAGGCCGGTGCCGCGGATCTGGTTGTTGCCGCCGTCGACGTAGAGCAGGCCGATGCCGAAATCGTGGCCCTGGCCGACGGCAGTGGTCAGATTCATCCCCTCGTTCTGGTCGTCGCCGCCCAGGTCGACCACCGAGGCGACGGCGAAGTGGGCCGTCGAGCCGTGGACGTACCAGCGGCCGTCGTACGAGTCGTTGCCGCCCGCCTCGTGGAGCATGCCGGTGCCGTACCAGAAGCCGCTCCCCTGCGCGAAGACGCCGGCGACGTAGGTGTCGTCGCCGCCCCCCTCGTGCAGCAGACCGACGCCGCCAGAGGCGAAGACGCCGTCGCCCGCCGAGTCCCCGCGCCGGCCCGAGCCGACCCCCTGCGCCATGCTGTTGTTCATCTCGTCGTCCTGCGCGCTGGGGTAGATCAGTACACCGCCGTGCTTCTTTCCGCGGACCGCGCGGTAGGTGTCGCTGCCCGCCCCGTCGTACAGGTAGCCGACCCCTCGGATGTGGCCGTATCCCTGCCCTCGCTGGACCGTCTCGTAGACGTCGTCGCCCTTAGAGTCGACGACCGCGCCGATCCCCCATCCGCCGGTCCCCTGACAGGCCTGCTCGCACTGGTAGTGGTCCGAGCCGCCGGCGTCGTAGATCGCGCCGACGCCCATCAGGCCCACGCCCTGCGAGAGCTTGTGCGACAGGTAGGTGTCGTCGCCGCCGCCGTCGACGAGCAGGCCCACGCCGACGATCCCGGTCCCCTGCCGGCGGACCGTCGAGTTCGACATCGGCCCGATGGCGTCGCCGACCTGCGGGTGACTGCCGTCGTACCGGCCCGCCGAGTCGGCCGGGGCGAGGTGCTCGTTCATCCGTTTGTCGCCGTCGCCTTTGAATCCGTACGTGTCGCTGCCGCCGACGTCGACGGCGACGGAGACGGAGTGGTCGAGATCCGGCGTCGCCGCGATCGGGCCGCGGTAGTGCTGGTCGCCGCCGGTCGAGAGGACGAGCAGCGCCGGGTCGTCGAGGTCGACCGTCCGCGACTGATCGTCGAGCAGGACCACCTCGCCGAGCGGGGTGTCGAGCCGGACCGAGAAGGTGGCGTCGACGTCGAGTGTCGTCATCAGCTTCGACCGTTCGACGACGCCGGCCAGGTCGCGGGCGGCCTCGAACAGCCCCGTCGGGTCGAGTCCCGAGGGTTCGAGGAGCTGCGGCACGGAGGGTGCGCCGAAGCTCAGACCCCGGAAGTCCTCGCGGATCACCAGTTCAGTCGGGAGGAGTCGAAGGACGGCCTCGACGTTGCTGCGGGGGAGGTTCGCCTGTTTGATCATCTTCTCGCGGGCGCGGTGGACGTCGGCGGCGGCGAGCAAAATGCGAGCGGCCTCCTCGCGGACGGGGGCCGGCAGCGACGAGACTTTGTTCGAGACCTTCGCACGGTCGAAGCCGGACTTCCCGGCCGCCGACCAGACGTCGGCCAGCGCCTCGACCAGCGGGGCGTCGGCGTCGACGTCGGGGAGCGAATTCGACGAGTCGATCGGCAGGTCCAGGGTGGAGGACGCCCGCGCGATGGTGTCCGACAGCGGGTCGGTTCCACTCGCGTTCGCCCCGTAGTCGCCGTGGATGTCGGTCGCCGAGTCGAGCAGGCCGACCGGGTAGCTTCGGAGTCGTTCGGTGATCGACAGGCGGTACGGATCGCGGCGGATCCGGGCGGGGAATCGGTGTCGGGCGTCTTTGGAGTGTCGGAACGTACACCGGTTGCGGCCGACCGAGTCGAGGGCGTCGTCGACCATCGTGCTTTTCGCGGGGCGAGCCAGACAGCGACACGCTCGGTCGACGCAGATGCGGTCGCCGGCGGCGGTGCGGGCGCACCGCGTGTCGCCGGGGCAGTCGGCGTCGCTCGAACAGGTCGAGGTGCAGAACGGTTTGGTGGGGGCGGATAGTTTGGCGGCGTCGGTCAAGTCCGAGACACAGGACAATTGGTCGGGGCATCCTCCGCTGCAGGAGGGGAGGGGACTGGCCTTCCCGCGCCCACATCCGGCGGGACCGGTCTCCCACGAGGCTCGGCAGACGCCGTCGATACAGGTTCGAAAGCCGCTGGGGCAGTCCGTCGGTGCCTGGCAAGTCGAGGTGCAGTAACGGATGTCGCCCGCCCGAGCGCAGGGGCCGTTCGGGCAGTCGTCGTCGTCGGTGCAGGGGGCCCCCGATCCGGTCGGATTCCACGACGCGCATCCGCCCGAGGGGATACACCGTCGGTCCTCGCTGCCGGGGTCGCTGCAGAGCGTCCCCTTGGGACAGGGCGGGCTGCCCGGCCCGCACGGGAAGGTGCAGAAGCTGTTGCCCCCGTAGTCGACACAGACCGCGCCGTCGGCCGAGCAGTCGTCGTCGCCGCTGCAGTCGGTACAGACGCCGCGTGCGCCGGGCGGGCCCTCGTCGACGTCCGTCGCATCGGTGGTATCCGCCGTCGCCTCCAGGCCCGTGTCGGCGGCGTCGCGACCGACGGCGTCTGTCGAGCCGCCATCCTTGGTGATGGTGACGACGGAGGGGCCGTTTCCGCCGCCACTGCTGCAGCCGACCGCGAAGAGCGCCAGTGAGAAGAGGGCGGCGAGTGTACGATGGGAGGGAGCCGCGAGGGACATCCGAGTCCTCGTCTGAATCAGTCGGTTCCGATGTGCAGCGGCATCGGACGAATCTCCGTCGGTCCGACGCCGAGGCGTGCGCACGAGAGCGAAGTACGGGCAACATAGACCAGCACCGGGGATTTGTAATCCGAGGGTCGGCGAAGCGGTTTGCCGTCCCTTGTCGTAGCTGACAGATCATCTTCCCCGGTGCCGGAACGTCGACCGCGCTTCATGCAGATTCAAATTTTAATCGGGTGACGCGCGTGATTGGTGCGGTGGGCTTCTAGCCCACCGCTGACGCCGGTGGCCAAGATGGCCACCGCACCAACGACTAAAAATTTAATTGCGATCCAGCACGGTGTGGATAGCACTCTCCCCTGGACATCAACCGCATTTGCATCAATGTAATACGGCGTATAACATAACCTCGCCATGAGTACCCGAAGCGTCAGACTGGACGACGAGGCGGAGCAGCGGCTGCGCGAACTGCAGGATCGCACCGACCTGACCGTGTCGGAGATCCTGCGTCGCGGGATCGATGCGCTTTACGAACAGCTCGAGGAGCGCGAGTCCGAGAGTCCGTACGAAATATACGAGCAGTTGGATCTCGGCCCCGGCG
>JBDGRG010000218.1:4745-5114 GCA_042218355.1 Bradymonadaceae bacterium | reverse complement strand
TGGGAGTCGTGGCGGGCACCGATACCCATCTGTCGACCCCCGGTCAGGTCGACGAGGCCGACTGGTCGGGCCACGCCACCGGAAACACTAGCCCCCGCGCCCGGCTGACCGGGGACGGCGACAGGAACATTCCGGCCTCCCGCAGTCCCGGCGGTCTGACGGGCGTCTGGGCGGTGGAGAATTCGCGCGACGCGATCTTCGAAGCCCTCCGGCGGCAGGAGACCTTCGCCACCAGCGGACCGCGGATCCCGGTTCGGCTCTTCGGCGGGTGGAACCTACCCGACGAGATGTGCGACCAACCGGGCTTCGCGGAGAGCGGGTACGAGCGAGGGGTCCCGATGGGAGGCGAGCTGACGGCACGAGAGTCGA
>JBDGRG010000218.1:0-4735 GCA_042218355.1 Bradymonadaceae bacterium | reverse complement strand
CCTCGCCCACCGGGACGCCGGCCTCGAGGGCCCGGCCCGGGTCCCGCTCGACCAGATCCAGATCGTCGAGGGGACCGTCCCCCCGGACGGCGAACCGACAGTCGAGGTGCATACGGTCGCCGGCGAGCCCGACGACCAGGCGAGCGTCGATCTCCAGACCTGTGAGACCTCGGGTGGGGGATTCGACACCCTGTGTGCCGTCTGGACCGACCCGTCTTTCAACCCCAGAGCACGTTCGTTCTACTACGCCCGCGTGTTACAGACGCCGACCTGTCGGTGGAGCACCTACCAGTGCAATTCGCTGCCCGCCGACGAGCGCCCCGACTCCTGCAGCTCGTCGGCCGTTCCGGACACCATCCGCGAGCGCGCCTGGACCTCCCCGATCTGGGTCGAGCCGCGGGATGGAGCCGAGCGCTGATACGCCGACGCGGTCGACGACCGGAGAGCGGCACTTGGCAACGGGGGTTTCAGACGCTAAGAAACCGACGCTCGTACGCGAGGTGGGGCGTATGGACCTTCAAGGGGGTTTGCCCTACCCTGCCGCCGATACCTCGTCAGGCGTTCCTCGGACCAGAAGTGATGCTGATGCAGTCAGTCGACGACAAGATTCGATTTCACGATCGCAAGCTCGCGAAGAAGTACGAGGATGGGTCGCTGCCGATGGCGACCTTCTACGAGGCTTACTTCGACGGCCGAGTCGACCTGCCCGAGGACGAGGGGATCTACGACGTCCTCGACGAGCGCGACCGGTTCGTCAACTACCGTCTGACGCTCGACCACTTCAAATGGGCGATCACCAACTTCCTGCCCGAGGTCCTGATTCACTCGAAAGATCAGGACAAACGGATCGTCCAGGAGCACTACGACCGGGGCAACGACTTCTTCGAGTGGTTCCTCGGCGAGCGGATGGTCTACACCTCGGGGTTCTTCGAAGATCCGGATCAGACGCTGGCACAGGGCCAGGACAACAAGATGAACCTGGTCTGCGAGAAGCTCCAGCTCGAGCCCGGGGACAAGTTTCTCGACATCGGATGCGGCTGGGGCACGCTGGTCGGACACGCGGCCAAACACTACGGGGTCGACGCCGTCGGCGTGACGCTGGCCGAGGAACAGACCGCGTACGCAAACCAGCGGTTCGAGGAGTGGGGCATCGCCGACCGCGAGGAGGTACTCTGCCGCGACTACCGGGAGATTCCCCAGCAGGAATTCGACAAGATCGCCTCGCTCGAGATGGTCGAGCACGTCGGGGTGAAGAACCTCTCGACGTACTACGACGAGGTCTACGACCTGCTGGCCGACGACGGGATCTTCTTCCTGCAGTGGACCGGCCTGCGCCGCGACATGGGCCTGCGGACCGAGGATCTCATCTGGGGCCTGTTCATGAACAAGTACATCTTCCCCGGCGCCGACGCCAGTCTGTGTCCGGCGCCGATGCTGAAGGCGACCGAGAAGGCGGGCTTCGAGATGCACTCGATGGAGAACGTCACCCGCCACTACGGCTGGACGATCCGAAAATGGCACGACAACTGGATGTCCAACCGCGAGAAGGTCCGCGAGAATTACGGCGACCGCTGGTATCGGATCTGGCACTTCTTCCTGGCCTGGTCGGTCTACGTCGCGCGGCAGGGCAACGCCGGGTGCTTCCAGGTCGTGATGAACAAGAACCTCGACGAGTTCGACCGGGCTCGATACGTCCGGGGCGAAAGTGCGGAACTGGGCGAACGGTTCAGCTCGCCGCTGCACGAACCGTCGCTGGAGACCCTGACCGACCACCCGGCGGTCGACGAGTCCGACGCCGACGAGGAGTCCGAACCGACCCCGATGGTCGCGGAGTAATTTCGGCGCCGAGGACGGAATGTCACTCGACGAATTTCATCCGTACTTCCTCGGGCCGTACGGCGAAAACGCCGACGTCCTCGAGGATCTGCTGACGGACTTCGTCCGCGATCACGTCTACTGGCGCCGGAATTTCCACCCCGAGAGTCGCCCCCCGATTCCGGCGTCGGCTCAGAATCGCGACGACTACGCGAACTTCGTCGCGCGCACCCGCCAGGAGCTCTTCTCGCTGAGCGCGGACCTGAAGAAGTCGGTCCCCTGGTACAGTCCCCGGTACGTCGGCCACATGGCGTCGGACCTGCTGCTGCCGGGGCTGATCGCCAACCTGATCACCACCCTCTACAACCCGAACAACGTCACCGAGGAAGCCGCCCCGGTGACGGTCGACAAGGAGATCGAGGTCGGCTTCCAGCTGGCCGAGATGTTCGGATTCCCGACCGATCCCGGCGAGAGCCCGTGCGCCTGGGGCCACCTCACGTCGGGAGGAACCGTGGCGAACTACGAGGGGCTTCGAAACCTCTCGGCGGTGATGTTCTACCCGCTGGCCCTGGCCCGCGCCGTCGACCAGCTCGACGAGGATCTCCCGGTCGACGCGCCGACCGACCGCCCGCTGACCGCTCACTCCGACTGGGAACTGACCAACCTCCCGATCGAGACCGTCGTCGACCTTCGCCGCCGTTACCTGCGCGCCGCGGCGGCCCGCGGCGAAGACGTCGCGCGGCGTCTGGAGGCCGCGATCGACCGCGAGCGGATCGAAACCAAGGGAACGGTCGAGTTTTTCCGCGACCATCCGGATCTCGAACCCCCGGTCGTGCTGGCACCGTCGACCGCCCACTATTCGTGGCCGAAGGCGATGAAGGTCCTCGAGCTGGGCAGCGCGAATCTCGTCCAGGTGGGGGTCGACGCCGACATGCGAATCCGTCCGGACGCGCTGGCCGAGCGGCTCGACGAACTGGCCCAGGCCCGTCGACCGGTCCTCGCCGTCGTCGCCGTGATGGGGACGACCGAATTCGGCACCGTCGACCCGCTGGGCGAGATCGTCGAGGAACGCGAGCGCCGCCGGGAGGAGGGGCTGTATTTCCCGATCCACGCCGACGCCGCCTGGGGCGGCTATCTGACGAGTATCTTCCGCGCACCGGACGGCAGTCTGGTCGATCGGTCGACGCTGCGGGACGACTTCCGGCATTTTCCCAGCTGGACCGTCTACAACGCCTTCGACGCCCTCTCCGAGGTCGATTCCGTCACCGTCGATCCCCACAAGCTGGGCTACATCCCCTACCCGGCCGGTGCCTACGTGGCTCGGTCCGACGGACTGCTGCAGTTCGTCAGCGAAGGCGCCTCCTACGTCTTCGGGGACTCGGGCGAGCTGGAATCCCAGCCGCTCCGCGACCAGCTGAAAAAGCTCGGGCAGTTCATCCTGGAGGGCTCCAAACCGGGCGCAGCGGCCGCGTCGGTCCACGTCAGCCACCGGGTGTTGCCACTGCACAACGAAGCATTCGGCCAACTACTCAAGGAGACCGTCCGAGCAACGGAGTACTTCTACGACCGGGTGGAGGCCCTCGACCGGGCACTGGGCGACCGCGTGACCATCGAGATTCCGTTCGAACCGGATACGAACGTCCTCTGCGTGGCGGTCAGTCCGGAGGAGATCACCACCGCGGCACGCCAGAACGAGTTCGTCGAATCCGTCTACGAAGAGATGCGGATCGATCCGACGCGGCCGATCCAGACGAAATCCTTCTTCACCTCGTCGACAGCGCTGCACGCCAGCAAGATGTCGGACCGTCACATCGACACACTGACCCGGGACCTGGGCCTGGATCCAGAGACTCTCTGCGAGTTCCCCGACGACCCCCGCCGCGAGGCCGACCATCTACTGCTGCTGCGCAACACCCTGATGAACCCGTGGCTTCGCTTCGAGGAAGAGGGGAAGAACTACATCGACCGCTACCTCGAATTCCTGCGCGATCGCATCCTCGAGCGGCTCGATTGAGCACGAGCGCCGAGGCCGCCTATCGGACGCCTGGCAACTCGATAAAATTCGGGGGTACCTCCCTCACGAGCCAGACGTCGGCCGGCGTGTCGTAAAACACCCGGCCCTGGCGGTGTAAATCGCCGGCCCGAACCTCCAGTACCACCGGCTCGCCGTGCCGGCGGCCGACCCGCCGGGCCTCCTCCCGGGTCGACGACAGGTGGACGTACCGACGACCGCGGGGCTGGATGCCCTCCTCGCGGATGGAGGCGACGGAGGACCGAGCCGTGCCGTGGTACAGCGTCTCGGGCGGTTCGACCGGTTCGCGGTCCAGGTCGACGTCGATCGAGTGGCCGTACGTCGCCCGGATCCGCTCGCCGTCGTCCGACAGCTCGAACCGCCGGCGGTCCGACTCGCGCATCACTCGGCGGATGGTCTCCTCGTCGAGCGAACGCCCGTCTGCGCACGCCCGCTCGATGAGCTGGGCGAGGGGCGCCCATCCTCCGGGCTCCAGAGCCAGGCCGATGGCATCGGGCTCGTGGCGCAGCACCCAACTGAGATATTTGCTGGTGTCCCGCAGGGACATCGGCGCGGTCCTCGCGAACGAGTCGTGACGGGGACGTGGCCAGCGCATCTTGCGCTGGCGGTCGGCCCGAACCATCCCTGTCGACCGTGCATCCACCCCAGCGGGTTGACAACTGCCGCCGGCCTGTCAGAGAGTCCGCGCGCGCCGACTCAGATCCGAACTCTTCTCCAAAACGAGGACGCACGCGATGACGACGAACGACGGTACCGTACACTCGGCGACGATCGGCTACCCCCGCATCGGGCGCGAGCGCGAGCTGAAGTACGCGCTCGAGGACTACTGGTCGGACGACCTCGACCGCGAGGAGCTCGACAGCCGCTGTGAAGCAGTCCGCGAACAGC
>JBDGRG010000217.1:18721-19895 GCA_042218355.1 Bradymonadaceae bacterium | reverse complement strand
GCTCGGCGTCATCGGGCCGTGGGAGCTCACCGTTCGCACCGAGCGGAACAGCCAGCACCCATGCGGAGACGAGCAGCCCCGCGATTGCAGTCTGTCGGGCCGTTGCGAACATGTCGATGCCGGTCGGGGTGGTCTTGCGACAGTAAAGGAAGCGTTCGCCGTCGAACTCGGGAACAGTCAAAGCTCGAAGACTGTACCTCGTGAAAACGAATTCGCCGAACTCCGCCCCGGTTACGTTCGTCTCTTCGGGGCTCGATCCACGGCACCGCGCTGGATGGGAGTCACTTTTTTCGTCGTTGCGGCGACCATCTCGACCACCGGCGCGGGCGGGGGAGCTGGAAGCTCACCGCACCAAGAAGACGCGTCCACCGGCGACATTCTGACTCCGAGCGTCCGGCCAACGGCCTTCAGAAAAGCGATCCATCCCACTGGGCTGGAGACGCGGTCAACACGTCCGGACAGAATCATCACGACATCGGCGCAACATCGGGCGACGCCTCCCGGCCCTCCCCGGGGCTGGCGCTGCAGACGAAAATCGGACGCAACGGTCGACGCCACAGCCGCGATAACAGACATGGAGGGGTAGTCGGTACAGTCCGTCGTCGCGAGGCGGCGGGCCCCGGGCCGACACGGTGCGCGCTCAGGCTGGAGGCGGGCTATATCCGTCACCCGTAAAGCGGCGCGGAAGCGTCCGCAGAGCGGGGGGCTCCTTCAGGATGGCAACGGCCGGGTGTGAAGCGTTTCGGGCTTCCATGGAGGGACATGTGGCGACGTGTATCTGCGAGTCGGGGGTAATGGCAGCGATGCGGACACCAGTTCGGCCGTGTGCGGGGCTCGAGAATCGAGTCGGAGAGGCCGGTCGTTGCCGGCCAGCGAGCTCCACGAGACTCGAGACCGGCGAGACATCCGCGCTCCCGATCGCTCTGCACACCGATAGTAGCACGGACGCGGGCTCCATTCACGCCGACAGCAGGACTCTCCGCATCGACTTACCGAGACCGGAGGCGGGGTCGGCCCCCGGCAGAAGGCACGACGCGTACCGCCGCTCCAGCTACGCCGGATTCGACGCCCGGACGGTCGCCGCGGCTCGGGCCAACGAGGCGGATGCAGCCCGAAAAGGATCTGGTCGAAAACCGTGGGAATCTTCGCCGCCGGCCGAGAGCAGCGTCGACCG
>JBDGRG010000217.1:3356-18711 GCA_042218355.1 Bradymonadaceae bacterium | reverse complement strand
CCCCGACCCGACCGCCCGGTCAGAGTGGAGGCTCTGGCGACGCTTCTTTCAGCGGGCTCTGGAGCGTTCATCCCACGGAGCTGGATTCCACTCGCCCGAAAACACAGCGTCGGCGACGTCAGCGCCCGCCCCCTTCGATTCGCCCAGTTGCAGCTTGCGAATTCGTCGTCGGTCGTCGAGAATTTTCGAGCCTCGCGAAGCTCCCGTCATCGACAACGCCGACCGACGCCGGAGTCCGTCACAACGAGCATGCTCGAACAACACAACGAACACCCCGAATACATCGTCGTCGAAGGTCCCATCGGCGTGGGAAAGACGACGCTCGTCAACAAGTTCGCCGAACACTACGAGGCCCACACCGTCCTCGAAGTCTTCGAGGAGAATCCGTTTCTGGCCGACTTCTACGAGGATACCGAGGAGTACGCCTTTCAGACCGAGATGTTCTTTCTGCTGAGTCGCTACCGCCAGCAGGAGAAGTTCGCCCAGACGGACCTTTTTTCGAGGATTTCGGTCAGCGACTACATCTTCGACAAATGTCGGCTCTTCGCCAGCCTGACGCTGTCGGACCACGAGCTGACGCTGTACGACCGGATGTACGACATCCTCACCGAACAGGTTCCGGAGCCGGACGCGGTCGTCTTCCTCGACGCCCCCCTCGAAACCCTGCTCAGCCGTATCGATGCGCGGGGCCGCCCCTACGAGGAGGACATCGACCCGGACTACCTCCAGCGACTCTGCTCGTTGTACCGCAATTTCTTCGACCACTACGACCGTACACCACTGATCGAGGTCGACACGACCGAGGTCGACTTCTCGGAGAACGACGCAGCCGTCCGGCAACTGATGGACCGCATCTGCCGGGACTACAAGGCGGCACACACGCCGACGACGACGCTGGAATTCGACTCGGGCAGTTCCTAGCGGCCCGTCCTCGACCGTCGCAGTCGGAGGTCGGCCGGGACCGGCGGTCGATGCCGATTGACTTTTCAATCGTGGGAGCGATGGGCTAGAGACTCACCGCACCCATAAAACGGGTCCACCAGTCAAAGCCTGAATCGGCGTGAAGCCCACCGCACCAGCTGCAACACCGTCGGTTGCATATTCGAAGCTCCACACTCCCCCACCGCGGTGTCGGATACACCCGATACTTTCTCGATCCGCATCAACCGGCGGTCGAGTGACGGCGGGTCAGTGACCAACATGGTTGTGCGAGGCGAGGAACGCCCGCCGGCCGGCGCTCTGGTTGCCGGTAAGTTGTCGGGTGCTCCCACCTGCCGAATCAGGCTGCGGGCGTTTCCCTGCTCCCCATTCCCCGTTCGCCGTTCCCAGGCTCACGGCCGCTGCCACTTGAGCGTGATGTCGTGCAAGATCGGCCGTCTCTTGGCGTTTCGCGTCTTGAGGCGGACCTCGACCTCGAAGATCCGCCCCGACAGCAGCGTCCCGCGCTTGGCCAGGTTGAAGGTCACCTTTTTCTTGCCTGGAGGGTAGTCGAAGTACTTGGCCGAGCCCGACTTCGGCGCCGGGACCCAGCTCGAGGTGGGGTGGTGCTGAGGGTCGACCGCCCGCGCTCGGACGCGGAGGAGCGTCTGCTTGGGCACGTGTCCCTCGACGACGATGGCGTCGAGCTGGGCGTGGGCGAATTTCGTGTCGAAGAAGTACCGCCAGAACCCACGCGGCGAGGTGAACGACAGTGCGGTCGACCCCGTGAAGTCCGAGTACGTGTAGTGGCCGCCCTTCCCGACGTTGTATCGGCCGACCCGCTCGTTCTTCTTCGGGTCGATCTCGTAGATCTCGTTGACGCTCGGACCCAGATGCCAGGCCTGGCCCGCGCGGTCGAATCCGATACCGCGCATGCTGAGATTGTGCGGCACACCGCCGAGCAGGCGGTTGTTCTTGTCGCGCATCGCGGCGATGAAGGTCCATTTGCTCCTAGACAGGTCGTTCTCGTTGATGTCGAGCCGTCCGAGATACCCGATCTGGAACAGCGTCACCCAGAGGTCTCCCGTCGCCGGCTCGACGGATACCGCCGTCGACCGGTACTTGTCGCTGTACCCTCCCGGACAACCACTGCCGCCATGGCAGATTTCCGCGCGGCCGGTCTCCTTGGGTTTGGGCAAGCGGCGCTTCATCTTTTTGGGAGTGTAGAAATCGGTCCACTTACCCGTCGACGGGTCGTACATCGCCGCCGTCGGTCCGCCGCTGTCGGAACATCCCGCGAAGACCCGGTTCTTGGCGTCCAGCGCGATTCCGTACGTCCCGCACTCGAAGCCGGTGAAGTACCGGTCGAACTTCCGCTTTCTGGTATTGAACCGAATCATCGTATTGCTGCCGGCCCACTCGTTGGCGTAGATGAACCCGCGGGAATCGCCGACGTTCCCGTACAGCCGGCCCGTACTCGCTTTGTTGCCCGTCGCGACCATCTCCCCCTTCGAATTCGGCTTGTAAACCGGGATCTGAGTCGAGGTATAGACTTTCGTCTTCTTGAACGTCTTCGGATGGATCCCCTGGATGCCGGCCGGATTCCGCGTCGAGTAGGCCACCCAAATCATGCCCGACGAATCCGCGGTCACGCCCCGACCGCTTCGGAAATTCGGATTCATGATTTCGCTGAAGACCACGCACTCGTCCTTCAGCGGGTTGTTCGGGCTGTTGAGCGGACCGAGGTTACCGGGACGCGAGGTATCGACCTTGCCGTTGTTGTTTCGGTCCGGGCACTTTTTGTGATTGGCCAAGACCTTGGTCACCCGTCCGTCGTCGCGCCCGACAACCCACATGTTCCCGTCCAGGTCGACAGCCGTACGACTCGGGTTGTTGGCCACCCAGTACCGCCCGACTTCCTTCTTCTTCTTGGTGTGGAATTTCGAGACCGTGTCGTACTCGTGGTTAGCGATCCAGAGGTAGGGGGGGAACTGCGACTTCTCGGTCAGTGTCACACCCGGTCGATTGGTCGGATTGTCCTTGTTCGTCGGTTTGACGACCGTCGCGCCCTTGTCCGTTTTTCCCTCTTTGGTCGGATCCGAGTCGTGGTCGTAGCAGGATTTCCCGCACTTTCCGCAGGCGTTCAAAAGTCGCTCGTCGACCAGTCCGTCGCAGTCGTCGTCCTTCCCGTTGCACATCTCCGAATCCTCCGGCCCCGTCTCCTTCTTGCACGCCCCCCACTGGCCGTTTTTGCAGGTCTGGGTCCCGCGCTCGCAGATCCCGATCGCCGAGCCACAGGGACGCGTCTGCCCCTCTTTGCAACCGCATCCTTCGTCGACGTTCCCGTCGCAGTCCTCGTCGGTGCCGTTTCCGGTGCCCTTCGGTCCACACCGCTCGACCCGGGGAAGGCGGTAGCCCTTGCAGGGCCCCATCGTCTCGCCCTCGCAGCGCATCGTCCCCTTCTTGCAGGCCCCCACACCCGCCGCCGAGGTGGGGCCGGGGTAGCAGGAGACCGACGATTCGGTGCACCCGCAGAGTTCGTCGATCCGACCGTCGCAGTTGTTGTCCAGCCCATCTCCACACGTCTCCTTCTCGGAGACGTCGCCGCAGCCCCCGCAGGGGTTGCGAACGTTCTCATCGACCACGCCGTCACAGTCGTCGTCCACCCGGTTGCAGGTCTCCTTCGTCTCCTTCGCCGAGGCTTTTGCACAGCGACCACAGCCTTCGTCGACGAAATCGTCGCAGTCGTTGTCGACCTGATCGCCGCAGGTCTCCTTCGTCGGGAGCACCTCGCCGTTGCAGGCACTCCACTCCCCCTTCGCATTGCAACTCCGCGTTCCTCCCTTGCAGATCCCGACGCCCAGTGTATCGGGCGGTCCGGTGTAGCAGGGCTGTCCCTTGCGGGGCAGCTCCGGGTCGTACGAGGGGACCTCGCAGGAGCACCCTTCGTCGACGGTCCCGTCCCCGTCGTCGTCCAGTCCATTCCCCTCGTCGCTGACGCCGCACTGCTCTTCGGCGGTCGCGGCCCCGCATTCGCCGGCCGCATTCGCGACCCCCTCGTCGACTTCACCGTCGCAGTCGTCGTCGACGTTGTTACACGACTCCGAATCGAGCGGATCGACCTCGCCCACGCATGTTTCACTCCACTCGCCGTCCTTGCAGCGCTGGACACCGGGTTCGCAGTGGACGTTCGCGTCCTCGATTTTCTCGGGACTCCCCCAGCTGGAACAGATCCTCAGCTCACCGGGCCGACAGGGACACGACTCGTTGACCGTCCCGTCGCAGTTGTTGTCGATCCGGTCGTCGCAGAGGTCCTCGGCTCCCGGGTGGATGGAATCGACCTGATCGTTGCAGTCGCCGGATTTGACGTCGTCCGAACAGCCGGCCCCGGCGTGGAAGCCATCGTCGTCGGCATCGTCGCACGGTCCGGAGACGTCGGGCTCGACGTCCGCAGTCGAGGCATCGGTCTTGTTTCCGGAGGGGCCTCGGGCCTGCTTCTCGTCCTCACAGCCGAGCGCAGTGAAAGCGACGACGAGAGCGGCAGCGAATGCCCCGGAGAATCGGGGGCTGGGGCGACACATCGGCTGTCTCCTCGATCACGTTCGAGGATTGAAGAGCTTACAGCCGATCATACGCACTTTCGAGGAGACCTGACAATACAGGTAGTCGAACGAGTCACGGACGCTTCGCGCGGTCGGAGAGGCGAAGGCGAACCCGGACGCGTTCGACGCCGCCGGCGGGTCGAGCGACGACCGTCGCCGAACGGACGGCCCCGCCCCACCAACCGCTGCGCCCGCCACTCTGATCGGAGAGCGCACGACCCAGCTGAACGCCGTCGACGTAGATTCCGGACCGGCTGCGACCGCGCAGCAGAACTCCGTACGAACGTTCCGACGCCGGCGGGGAACTCTGCCCGTCCGAATCGGTCCCTTCCAGCAGCCGCCTGCCCCGCTCGAGCCCCTCCGCCGAATCGGCGTAGACCAGATACTCGTTGCCCAGCAGCAGCGTCCACGCGAGGCGGCCGTCGGCGAGCCAGGCGTACTCCGCCAGCCGATCCCCGGAACTGCGCGACAGACGTCCCCGACTCAACTGCGTCACTGCGTCGAGTGCTCGCTCCCACCGCTCCCGCTGTTCGATGGGAAAGACGACCGTTTCCCGAGTCGCATCGAGCGAGAGGAGCTCGTCGACCCCTGCCCATCCCGCCTGCAGTCGCTCGCGATCGATGCCGGAGAGGACGACCAGCGCGTGGCCCGACCATTTCGAGAGCATCTCCCGCGGATGTTCGAGGGAGAGTCGGCGCGCCGCCCGCTTCCAGTACGCCGCCATCGCCCGGCGCCCGGCGGGGGAAAGTCCACTCCTGACCAGCCGATAGAGTTCGACCGGGGCGACCGACACCCGGGCGACCGCGAACTCGGTGCCGTCGAAGAGCCGATTCAGTCCCTCGGGAAGGGCCCGATCGGGAGAACCGATCGGGCCGACAGCCCGGGTCACGCCGGCCGGCTCCGCCAGTCGCAGGGTCCCAACGAGCGCCCGAGCCTTCGAATCCGCCCGCCCCTTCCCGTCGAGGCGCAGATGGAGACCGACGGTCCCGAGCTGATCGACGACCCGACGCACGAGCTTCCGGGCGCGGCCCGACGTCCCGAGCCTCCCGAGCCACGCGTCGACGTCGACAACCCCGACGATTCCGCGCTCGGCCTCGATCAGCGGCTCCAAGAGCCGCTTCCGATTGACCGCTTTCCGATCCGTCCTGTCCGGGGCACCGGCCCCCTCGGACGACGCCTCGCCGGTGCCCCTTCCGGCGACGACCTGGACGTATGCGTCACCGGCCAGCGAAAGGGTCAGGCGGCGACCGCCGACCGCATCGGGCGCGGACACCCACAGAGAGTCGGACGCCCGCCGGACGGTCCACCCGGTGCGCCCCCGCAATGCATCGCGAAGCCCGGCCACCCCTCCGCCGTCGATCGGCAAGACGGCCGACCAACGCCGGCTGTGATACACCACCGCCGGACGCTCGCGGTCCAACCATCCGCCGTCCCCGCCTCCCGTCTCGAGAAGAGCCCGAAACCCCTCGAGCTCCACGGGCGTCGATCCGAGGGGTAAGCGCCCGGTCAGCCGCTCGACGAGCCGCAGGTCCGCCCCCCGTCGGGCGAAGATCGCCACCGACGCCCGCTCGCGGATCGTCGCACCTCTCGGGATCGATTCGATCCACGTGCTCTCCCGGGGCTCGGCCCCCTCGCCGCACTGTCGTCGACAGGCCGTCGAGCTCCCGATCGCCAACGCGATCAGAACCACGAGACTCGCGCGCAAACGGCACGTCCTCAAGGGTGGGCTCCGCAGATCAAAACTCGACGAAGGCGTGTTCGCGGTAGAACTTCAGCTCGCGGATCGATCCGTGGATGTCGTCCAGTGCCCGGTGTGACGACTCCTTGGAGGGCGGATCGAGTTCGTCGCCGTACCACCGCCGGACGAGCTCTTTGATCGAGGAGACGTCGATGTTGCGGTAGTGGAGGTGGCCGATCAGATCGGGCATGTACCGGGCCAGAAATCGGCGATCCTGGCCGATGGTGTTGCCGCAAAGCGGCGAGGAGTCGGGTTCGACGTGCTCACGCACGAAGGCCAGCGTCCGCTCCTCGGCCTCCTCGAGAGAGACGTCCGAATCCCGCACCCGCCGCGTCAATCCCGACTGGCGGTGATGTTTGGTGTTCCACTCGTCCATCGACTGGAGGACGGACTCCGGCTGGTCGATCACCAGATTCGGGCCCTCGGCGATGATGTCCAGCAAAGGATCGGTGACCACGGTCGCGATCTCCAGAATCACGTTCTCCGTCGGATCGAGTCCCGACATCTCGAGGTCGATCCAGACCAGATTGCCATCCGGTTCCATCGGTTTCTCCCGTCTCGAAACACGTCCGGCCTCGGCCGGACTCGAAGTTCACTCGTCGAGTTCGACGTCGACGCTCAGCTCGTCGTCGTCGACCTCGAACAGCTGGCGCGCTCGCTGAACGACCTCGTGTTGCCGGACGTCCTCGCGCAGCGACTGGCGCCTCCGCTCTCGTTCGGCATCGCGTCGCGCCTCGGGCGTCCGGCCTGCGAAGGCGGCGGCCTCGTGCTCCGACCAGGGAGCCAGCTCGGCACTCCACTCGCCGCCGAGTACCGCCTGGGCCGCTCGTTCGACCGCTGCGACTCCATGGTCGCCCTCCTTGAACAGCGTCCCGTAGTCACTCTCCTCGCAGCCGATCGATACCTGGCAGTCGCGGAGATCGAGCCGCCGGGGAAAGGTCCGAGCGAATTTTCCCCGCGCCGGATCGTCGAGTTGGTCGACGATCTTCTCCCAGAGTTCGTCGATCGGCGGTTCGCCGTTCTGGCCCTCGAAGTCGACTTCGGGTGGCTCTCCGTCGACGGCTCCGGCCTTCGACCGTTCCGGAGAGGAGTCGCCGCGCGACTGCTCGCGCCGGCCCCCGGCATTCTGTGCATCGGGCGCTCGCCCCGCGCCCTCGCCGCCCCCCCGCTGCCCGCTGCGGTCGTCGGCCACCTCGGCATCGCTCCCGCGGTCGGTTCCACTGCCTGCCGCGGTCGACGCGGAGGTCGTCGCGGAAGTCGTCGACGTCTGTCCCCCTCCCGGGGAGTGGGCGGTTTCACCCTCGGACGACGAGGGGGTCGCGGCCGAACCGCCGCCGTCCGCCCCCTCGTTCCCACCGGCCTCGAACTCCTCGCCGACGTCGAACTCGCTCTCGAGGGCGTCGAGTTTGTCGACCACCAGATCCAGGTCGACCAGCGGCTCGAGTTGCGTCAGCCGCACCAGCGTCATCTCGAAGATCAGCTTCGGATACGGCGACCGCGTCATCTTCCGGGCGCCGTCGGCCATCGTCGAGAAACAACGGTGCAGAAGCTGCCGGCGCGCATCGCCACGCACCTCCATCGCCTCCAGCTCGTCGCGGATCTCGTCGAGTTCGCTCTCGGTCAGATTCGTCACCGAAGCGGGTTCGTCGACCGCCGCCACCACGGTCAGATCGCGCAGATGGGTAACCAGCTCGGAGGCGAATTCCTGGAGGTCGTACCCGTACCGGTGGACGTTGTCGAGTGCCTCGATCGCCGAGTCGGCATCGCGATCGAGGATGGCCCGACTGATCGCGAAGAGATGTTCCCGGTTGGCGACTCCCAGGATGTCGGCGACCTGCTCGTCCGACACCGAATCTCCGGCGAAACCGATCACCTGGTCGAGCAGGCTTAGAGCGTCGCGCATCGCACCCTCGGCCTGGCGGGCGATCAGCTGGAGGCCCGTCTGGCCGATCTCGATGCCCTCTTCACTGCAGATCGTCGACAGGTGCTCGACGATGTCGGCCTGCCCGATCCGCTTGAAGTCGAAGCGCTGGCAGCGACTCAGAATGGTGATCGGGATCTTCTGGGGCTCGGTCGTCGCGAAGATGAAGTAGGCGTGTTCGGGCGGCTCCTCGAGGGTCTTCAACAGTGCGTTGAAGGCCTCGGTCGTCAGCATGTGGACTTCGTCGATGATGTAGATCTTGTACCGCCCCTGACTGGGCGCGTAGCGGACCCCCTCGCGCAGCTCGCGGATCTCGTCGATCCCGCGATTCGAGGCCCCGTCGATCTCGTAGACGTCGACGGACTGGCCATCGGTGATGTCTCGGCACGACTCGCACTCGTAGCAGGGCTCGGGCGTCGGTCCCTCCTCGCAGTTCAGACACTTCGCAAGAATCCGTGCGGTCGACGTCTTGCCGACTCCGCGCGCGCCGCAGAACAGGTAAGCGTGCGCGACGCGATCCTGCTCGATCGAGTTCTTCAGCGTCCGGGCGACGTGCTCCTGTCCGACGACGTCGTCGAAGTAGCGCGGACGCCATTTCCGAGCGAGAACGAGGTAAGACATGGCAACCTGGGGGTTCGCGATGGTCGGCGCCCCCGCCGTCGAAGGCGAGGCCCGACCGACGCGAAGCAGTCAGTAAGTCATCGAGCGGTCGAGGGATTCAGTTGCAACCGTCCGACGGTCGGGGCGCGGCGTATCCTGAAGCATGTCCGGACGGAGTCTCACGGGGCCTCCGGAGGCTCGAGAAGTCGACGACTGGAGCGGAGGGCTGGAAGCCTACCGCATCCATGAAACGGGTCGACCGATCACGTTCTGACTCCTCGTGAAGCCAACGCACCAGCTGAAACACCGCCGGTCGACGCTCCGGAATTCCGCCGACCCATCACAGTCTCGAGGGCTCGACTACTCGACGCGCCCGCCGGTCCGTGCGGCCTGCTCGCCGGCGACCTCGGGCACCGAGGCCTCGCGGTCGAAGAAGTACGCGGCCGCCGCGCGACCGAGCCCCGCCGTAGCAGTCGTCGCCATCCCCGTCGAGATCACCGCGCCGGCCGCCGGCACCAACCCCATCAGCGTCCGAGCGACCGCCCGTGCCGCGTAACCGGCCCCGACGTTCAAGCCCGCCGCAAAGACGAACTCGCCGACCGAGGTCAGCGAAAAATCGCGCCCGCCCAGATGGGCCAGCGACGCGATCATCGCCACCTGGACACCGGTGATCGGCACGATGTCGGCCACCGGCAGCGGCGCCGCCGCAAACGTCGCGGCCAGACCCGCACTCGTCTGGATGAGATCCTCGGCCGCCCGCCGCTTGGGCCCCGGATGTCGGGACGCCCGCGCCAGTGACAACCGAGCGGGAGCGGGGGCCGCCCAGACCAGCTCTTCGGCCAGCGACTCGCCCTCGGTGAGTGCGACGAAGGCGAGGGTTTCCTCCGGCACGGCGGTTCGACCGAGCCGGTCGCGCAGGTCGCGCTCCATCTCGCGGGCCGATTCGTCCCGGCCTCGGTTGTCGAAGACCGCGACCGTCGGCGTGGCGATCTCGCCGGTCACGCGCACTGCCCGGACGAACTTCTCGTAGTCGTCGAGCGTACGCTGTCGGCCCCGGTCATCGGCCGGCCAAACCAGGATCACGACGTCCGGGACGTCCTCGTCCAGCGCCTTGAGCGACAGCCTGTCGCCGTGCCCGCGTCGAACGTCGAGCACGGAGAGCTCCTCGCAGCCCATCTCGTAGTCGTGCCAGCGGCCGTGGCCCAGATACTCCTTCCGTTCCGCGTCGTCCGCCGAGGGGACGTCGGCGAACGCCGCTCCGAGCACGTCGAACACCCCGAGATCCCGCGCTCCGACCAGCGCGAGCCGCGGGGAACGACGCTCGACGAACATCGACCGGATGTGCCGAGCATTCTCCGTCAGCGCCCGCCGCTGTTCAGCGGACCAGCCGCCGATCGATTCGAACGAGAGCAGCGATCGTATCCATCCCGTTCCACCCGCCTCTCCCCGGTTGTCGCCTGTCTCGCTCATCGGAGGCGCTCTCAGTGTCGGGCTCGAATCGAACGGCTTCGAGCGGGTCGACCGCCGTCGACACGAGCTGGAAGCTCGGTCTACGCTCTCATCGTAGCCAGAGCATCCTTGCTCTGGTGAAACTGGCGCCGGAAGACCATGACGCGAGCTGGAAGCTCGGTCTACGCGGCGGCTCACCCGTCGACCACTCGGCTCGACCACGGGATCCGCCGCTTCAACTCGTCCGCCCGACTCCTCGCCAGGGGGACTATCTCCTCCGACGTCTCGGACTCGCTCGACGCCAGGTGGAGTTCGTATCGTCCGCCGCCCCGAGGGACGATGCTGTCGACCGCCCCCAGTCGAACGATGTAACTGCGATGACACCGAAAAAAATCCGCGCCGTCGAGATGACGGTCGAGAAACGTCAGACTGAAGTCGGTCTCGTACCGTTCGCCGTCGGCGACGGCCACGACCGTCCCGTCGACGGCCTCGAAGTAAGCGATCCCCTCGGTCTCCAGCACGCGATAGCGCTCCCCCTCGCGCACGGAGATCCGACGCAGATCCCGGCCGTCCTCCGGCTCGCCGCTCTCCGGGGGGGCCTCCGGGAGTTTCCCGCCGAGCCGGTCGCGGACCCGATTCAGCGCCTCGCGCAGACGTTCGAGGCGAACGGGCTTGAGCAGATAGTCGACTGCGTCGACGTCGAAGGCGTCGACGGCGAACTCTTCGTAGGCCGTCACGAAGATCGTCGCCGGTCGGCCATTCTCTTCATCGAGGCACTCGGCCAGTCCGATGCCGTCGACCCCCGGCATGTCGATGTCCAGAAAGACGACGTCGGGTCCCTCGTCGGGCTCGGCGAGTTCGCGGCGTGCCCGATCGGCATCGGCCGCTTCCCCGACGACTTCGATCTCGGGGCACTGGTCGAGGAGCCACTTCAGCTCCTCGCGAGCCGGCTTCTCGTCATCGACGATGTAGGCCCTCACGCCAACACCTTCTTGAGCTTCTCGCGCGCCTGTTCGCGGAACCCGAACTCCTCCTCTTCGACCTCGTCCAGCGGCACGACGACCTCGGCGCGCGCTCCGCCCTCCGGCCTGGACTCGAGCGACAGCCCCGCTCGTCCCCGGTAGAAGCGCTGGAGCCGCTCGCGGACGTTGGTCAACCCCACACCGGGGCCGGCCGCATCGCTGGCCGGCTCGACAGTCTGGGGTCGCTCACGCCATTTTTCCGGCGGGCCGGGACCGTCGTCAAGCACGGCGACGACCGCCTCGTCCCCCCGCCGATGGACCTCGAGCCGCACCTCGACTTCGCCGTCCTCGGCCCCGTGTCGGATCGCGTTCTCGACCAGCGGCTGGAGGATCAGCGGCGGCACGGGAAGCTCCGAGGCCTGTTCGCCGGGCGAAGCTGCGACGGCGAAGTCCAGCCCCTCGCCGAAGCGGGCACGCTCGAGATCGACGTACCGCTCGATCTGTTCGATCTCCTCGGCCAGGGTCATTCGATCGGCACTCTCGGAGAGGCTGTAGCGGAGAAACTCCGCCAGATCGAGGGTCAGCTCCCGGGCGCGCGCCGGCTCGGTTCGAATCAGATAGGCGAGTGTATTGAGCAGGTTGAACAGGAAGTGCGGGCGGACCTGGTACTGCAGTGCCTCGAGCCGGGCGGACCGAACGAGATCGCGGGAGGTCTCGACCTCCTCGCGAGCGCGGTCGAGTTCGCGCACCAGTTTCAGCAGCCCCATGAAGACCGCCACGCCCGCGGTGTTGGCCGCCACCTGCGCGGCATACAACTCCAACTGGCTCGGAATCCGCGCTCCGCCTCCCAACCCGAAGACCGCCGCGGCGAACCAGACTCCGACGTGATAGACGGCCTGGACGGAGACCGCCCCGACGACCAGCGTCGTCAAACCCGTGCCCCATCGCCGACTCCATTCGCCGGCCAGATACCCGCAGACGGCGCTGCCCGCTGCTGCGCCCAGCGCCGGCTGCCCGAGCACCAGCGCACTCAGACCACCCGCCGCCCCGCCGACGGTCGCTCCGACCCAGGCTCCGCCCAGATATCCGCCGACCAGGATGCCGACCATCCGGACGTCGAACTGGACCCCCTCGATTTCGAAGCCGAGAAACGCCCCCCAGATGGCCAGAGCGCCGAGGATCGCGGCGAGGAAGAGTCGGCGCCGGAAACTCGCCTCGGGGCCAGTCTCGCCCAGCCAGACCTCGGCCGGGCGGAGCAGCAGCAGCACCAGTGCGACGCTGACCAGCACCGAGACCTTCTCGAGCAGCCGGACGACGAGTTGGAGTGCTTCGAGCATCCCGTATCCCGCTCTACGCTCCAGACCGACGAGTCGCCGGAGCGAGACGCACGGGCAACACCGCACGCGCTCTGGCGCCCCCCACCCGATCCTCGATTCCCGACGCCCCCGTCACAAACACGTCGACCCGCCCCCCTCTCGACGAGGCGGACGGGTCGGCGCGGTGTCATATTGGTCACCGCGAGAGCCGGTATTGACACGGAATACAGAAACCCAAGCTTAGTTCAGGTGGGCACCATCTAACGGCTGTCGGCCGTCGCTCTTGGAACGCAAGAGGCATGACCTATTTCCGTCAGGGACGGTTCCCTTGCTTGGTGATTGTGGGGTTTCGTGTCTGCCCGTCTCGCACGCACTCCGCAGTGACCAATATCCGAGTGACTCCTGCTCCTTCCCCCGCAACACCCCGTAGTCTACGCACGTGGCGGCCGATTGCAAATCGTACGAGACGACTCGGACGGGGGACCTCGTCCGGCCTCGGTCGGGGGTGGGTTGTCTGGGGCACATTCTGGATCCCCCGGCTGCGGGTCGCTTCGCTCCCCTGCGCCGGGGGCTAGATGTGAGCGGCGCCGCCTCTTCGGGGCCGGGTTTTCTGACACGCTTCGAACTCTCGAGCGGGCTCGGCACGATGCCACGGAATCGAGCAGTCGACCGCCCCTCCGAGGCTCCCGTGGTCGACGGATCGGCTAGAGCGAACGGGACACCGCGGGCGACACCAGGTCAGAATGTATCGGATCGCCGATCGTCGCGTGTTCGGCTGCGCCGGGGGGGGTACCGGCGATGGCGTCGCCTCTCCGGAACTCGGAGGCATCGAGGGCGACCGCGCGGCGAACGCTCGGCGTCGACTCGAGCCGGGAACGGCGGGCGCGGTGTTGCGATCCGGCAGGAGATCGCAATCCTCGGCTCAGACAGCGTTCCCGATGCGTGCCACCCCCACGCGACGCCGTTGTACTCGTTTCTCGACGTGGAGACGTGACCGTGACCGACGAACCGAACGACCCGTACTACGCGACGACGATGGAACTCCCCGAGGAGTTCGACGGCTACGACGTCCAGGGCGACACGACCCCGGGCGAGAAGACCCTGTCGGAGCTCTCGCACATCAATTTCTTCGTCGGGGCGAACAACTCCGGAAAGAGTCGTTTCACACGACAGATGTTTTCTAATCTAGAGTCAATTCAGTACGAATTCACCCATTTCCATCTTAAAAATGAGAGCCGAAATATTTTGGGGCAACTCCGCAAGCTAGATTAGACTTTTGCACTTTTACGGGGGGATCGACAGAGGAAACCGGCCTGGGTTACGGTTCTTTCGAAGGCGCAGTTCGAAAGCACTCGACACCCAGGCCGGAGGTCCAAGGATGGACACGATACGGTCCCATGTCCAGATCTTTTGTCCCGCATTTACGGCACCCACGTACGCGACAGCCTGCTACCTGCTGTTGAGCTGGATCAAAACCTAGAGCCGAGCGCGGATCTCGGAGTTTTTACGGGTGCGACGATTCATGCCCGATCTGGTGCCTCGGCGTTTGAGTGGCCAGTGGAAGCACTACTCAGTGTTCTACCGGTTTTTTTCGGAGGCCAAATGGACGGTCGATGAGCTGGGGAAGTGTCTGGTTCGGGCGCTGGCGTTCGCCCTGCCGGAGGACAGAGAACTGGTCCTGATGATCGATGACACGTTCCAGGAGCGCACCGGCCCCAGGATTCTCGGGGCGGGGATGCATTACAACGGCAGTGAGTCGACGTACTCGGGGGCGGGTGGGGCTTCCCCGCAGATCGATTTTGGGTTGAGTTTCGTCGTGCTGGCCGTCTGGGTGCCGATCGACTGCGTCGAAGCCGGCGGGCTGGCCATCCCGGTGCTGTTTCGTCTGTACCGGCCTCGCAAACGGACTCCCGAAGAGGAGTACTACAAGCGGACCGAGCTGGCGGTGCAGATGCTCGATATGGGGACGGCTGGTCGTCGATGTCCGAAGTGCTCCGGAGGTGACTCGACTATCGGAGAAGTCCGTCCGCAAGTACGTCGAAGCCGCCTGCGTCGTCTGGGACAATTTTCATGACAGCCCGCCGGTGCACGGTACGGTCGAGGAGGCTGATACGACGCACGATACGCACTTTCACTGGGAAGAGACCGGTCCCCTCGAAGAGCGTTCTCACAACGACGAGGAACGGGCGCGCGAGGACGGTGCGTACGCAGTCGCATTCGTCGTCGCGCACGAACTCGAGGACCAAGTAGCCGTCAAGCAGCTCCAGAAGGGGACGGGAGCGGATTTTCTGATCGTTCCCCGCGATGGCTCGTTGAACGAGGCCCGGCGCTTGGAGGTGTCGGGGACGGCGAGCGAGACGGTCGACCTGACATCGCGGTTGAGACAGAAACTGAACCAGATCCGCGCCGGTCAAAGTTACCAGCCCGGGACAGCCATCGTGGTCGACTTCAGAGAGGCCGAGGTCCAGAAACGAGACGTCTATCCATGAATATCTTCGACGACGAGCGAGCCGAGCGCAGCGACGAGCTGATAACCGAGGCGAACGAGGCGTTCGCCGAGGGGGAGGTGGAGCGCGCTCGGGAACTCTACGCCCGGGCTGCGGAGTTAGAGACGGAACTGGCCCTCGATGCCCCCGGGGATCGACCGGAGATCAAGGGCATGCTGGCAGAGAGTGCGGTCGAGCTGTGGTGTAACAGTACGGAAGTCGAACGTACTCGCGACGCGATCAAGTCACTGCTCGCCGCCCCCGATGCATTGCCCGAACCAGTCTACCAGCGTCTGACACAAATCTACGCAACGGCCGACCGGCGGGCGGAACTCGTAAATCGAGAGGACGAACCCTACTTCG
>JBDGRG010000217.1:0-3346 GCA_042218355.1 Bradymonadaceae bacterium | reverse complement strand
ACTGCAACAACGACCAGAAGGCCATCAGCGTGGCCATCCTGACCACGCCGGACTTCGACGCCACCACGGTCGAATTGTCGCTCGACGGGGGCCGCATCCGCCACGGACTGGCACCGGTCCGCGAGCTGTGGGAACGCGAATGCGCGCTCGACGCCATCATGACTCGGATCGTCGAGTGGCTGCGCGACGTCGATTACCGGGATTCGGGCGGGCCTCGAAACCGCATCACCGAATCACTCGGGGTCTTCCTCGGACCATCGCAACCCGGAAGCTACACGATCAACGCGTTCGTGGCTCACAAACCGGTCGACGACCGCCAGACGGACCTCGCCAACCTCGAGTCGTCGCAGGTCGTGGAGAAGTACTTCGAACTCGGCACCGCCGCTCGAAGGGGCCCCGACTCGGTCGAGGAGAAAGTCGAGGACGCCGACTACGCCCGCGCGTTCGTCGACGAACTCGAAACCCTCGCACCCGATGGGGAACAGGTGGGGACGGTCGAGACCTGGAGCTCCGATGTCGAGTCAGCCCCAGCAACGACTTTCACGAGTGAAGACCGGGAGCGGTTCAAAGAATACGTCGAACGCAGAGACAGCCAGCCCGAACGGACCGAGATTTCAGGCCGAGTCGTCGGTGCCGACTTCGACGTCGACGATTCTTGGCTAAAACTCCGAGAAGACACCGACGACATCACGCGAGTTCGGGTCTCCAACGAACAATTCGAGGATGACATGTGGAACGCCGACGTCCGGGCCGTGGTGAAAGTCGACAACGGCGATTATCGGGCAACGGAACTGGAGCTGATGTAGAGTTCTGACCTGCCTCCGCGAAGAGACACCACAGCAGGATGCCGTTCGGTTTTAACCCGTTGGTGCGCCGGACTTGTCGGCTGGCGGCGTGATCGGTGGGCTCGAGGCCCACCGAAATCGGCGGTGGCCAGAATGGCCACCGCTCCAATTTTTAAAATTAGCCAGTATGAAGGTCTGGCTACGTCACACGCCCGGCGCCGATTACTCTGATACCTCTCGGAGGACCAGAGCAGGGATGCTCTGGCTACGCTGTGTGCCACCAGAGCAGGGATGCTCTGGCTACGCTGCATGCCGACAGAGCAGGGATGCTCTGGCTACGCTGTACACCGCCAGAGCAAGATGCTCCGGCGACGCGATTGCTACTTCCCGACGCAGAACTCGTCGAAGATCCGCCCGAGGATGTCGTCGGTCGAGACCTCGCCGACGATCTCGCCCAGCGCGTCGAGGCCATCGCGCAGATCGACGGCGATGAACTCGAGTTCGCGCTCGGCGACGACGGCTCGGCGGGCGCGCTCGAGCGACTCGATGGCGGACCGGACGCCCTCCAGGTGGCGAGTGCGGCTGAGCAGAACCCCTTCGCCGGAGGTCAACCGTTCGGCGAGTTCCTCGAGTTCGTCGGTCAACGCGTCGAGGCCTTCGGCGGGCGCCTCCTCGGGGAAGGCGGTCTCGACGACGCGGTCGAACCCCTCCAGGAACCCGCGATCGCCGTCGGCCAGCCCGTCCTCGAGGTCGGACTTGTTCAGCGCGACGACCGTCGGCGTCTGCTCGTCGCGCAGCTGTTCGAGGACGTCGCGCGAATCGGCATCGAGCCCGCAGCTGCGGTCGACGGTCCAGACGGCGACGTCGGCGTCGTCTTTCAGTTCGCGGCTCCGCTCGATGCCGATCGTCTCGACCTCGTCGTCGGTCTGGCGCAGACCGGCGGTGTCGACCAGTCGGACCGTGGCTCCGCCCAGGCGCAGCTCCTCCTCGAGGAAGTCGCGGGTCGTCCCCTCGACGGGGGTGATGATCGCGCGGTCGGTGCCGTGGAGCGCGTTGAACAGCGTCGACTTCCCGGCATTGGTCGGCCCGAGGATGACCACGCGGACCCCCTCGCGCTGGCGGCGGCCCCGGTCGAACTGCTCCTCGAGTCGGCGCAGCTCGTCGAGCGCCGCGTCGACCCGCTCGAGGACCTCGTCGGTGTCGACATTGCCGACGTGGGCCTGATGGCTGAAGTCGATCGAGGCCTCGATCAGCGTCAGTGCCTCGCCGACCCGTTCGCGCTGCTGTTCGATCGTCGAGCCGAGCCGGCCCTCAAGGTGGTCGAGCGCCATCTCGTGGGCGCGCTCGCTGGTCGCCTCGACCAGGTCGGCGACCGCCTCGGCCTGCGTCAGGTCGATCCGCCCGTTGAGAAACGCCCGCCGGGTGAACTCGCCCGGTTCGGCCATCCGGGCGCCGCACTCGAGCGTCGCGTCCAGCACCCGGCGCATGACCATCGGACCGCCGTGGCACTGGAACTCGACGACGTCCTCGCCGGTATAGGTCTCCGGCCCCTCCATGAAGACCGCCAGTGAGCGGTCCAGCAGCTCCCCTTCTGGAGTGCGAATCTCGGAGTGGCGCAGTTTGTGGCTGGGATGGTCGTCGGGCCAGTCCGGGACGAGCGTCCCGAGGATCTCCCGGCTGTCGGGCCCGCTGGTGCGGACGATGCCGACGCCCCCGCGCCCGGCGGGCGTGGCGATCGCGGAGATGGTCTCGGTCAATGGCCGTCCACTCCAGGAGGCAATCGAACGACGACTCGATCCCCGGGTGGGGGGCGTTTCACTTCGACTCGGGCAGAATCCGCAGCCGCCGGAAGATGCCGTCGCCGACGCTCTCGGTGTCGACGGCGTCGTTGTCGCGGAGCTGACGGTGGATGATCCGCCGGTCGGTGCTGTTCAGTCCCGAGACCGTCAGCGTCTCGCCCAGGTCGAGCGCCCGGTCGGCCATCTGGTCGGCCACCCGCTGGAGCGTCTGTTTGCGATCCTCGCGCGCTCCGCCGATGTCGACGTAGAGTTCGCGCTCGTCCGGGTGCTCGGAAAAGGAACACTGCAGCACCGTTTCGACGCCCTCGATGGCCTTCGGACCGAGCTTGCCGGCCCCGAGCAGCCGCCCGGCATCGGGCCCCGAGACGTCGAAGTGCACGCGCTCTTCTTCCTCGAGCGCCTCGACCTCGACGTCGAGGTTCATCCGGTCGAACAACTCGACGAGCCACTCGCGGCCGGCATCGGCCAGCGGCGGCGCCTGGTCGACCGCGTGCTCGTCGGCGGACTCGGGGGCATCCGACTCCTCGGCCTCGGCTGTCTGGTCGGTCTCCCGTGTCTCCTCGCTATGCTCGACGGCGTCCGTCTCGACGGACTCGGCCGCCGAGCCGGCCTCGCTCGTCGCCTCGCTGGTCGTGTCGTTCATGTCGTGGTCTCCCGTCGCGTGCCGATTGTCGGCTCCCCTCCGTCCCCGGAGATCGAGTCCCGGCGACGGAGGCGAGCGGCCAACTCGTGCGCGTGCTACTCGTTCTCCATGCGAATGTA
>JBDGRG010000216.1:3501-11334 GCA_042218355.1 Bradymonadaceae bacterium | reverse complement strand
GGGAGTACTACATCGCGATGGAGTACGTCCCGGGCCGCGATCTGCGCGATCTGCTCAAGCGGGTCCGCCGCGAGGACGAACAACAGATGCCCGTCGATCTCGCGCTGCACATCGCTGCGGAGGTCTGCGAGGGGCTGGGCTATGCGCACCGGCAGACCGACGAGACCGGGCAGCCGTTGAACATCGTCCACCGGGACATCAGTCCGTCGAACATTCTGATTTCGACCGAGGGGGAGGTGAAGATCATCGATTTCGGCATCGCGCGGGCCGCTGGGCGGCGGGCGCGGACGCTGTCGGGGCAGATCGAGGGGAAATGCCGATATATGAGCCCCGAGCAGGCAACCGGCCAGGACATCGATCATCGGAGCGACATTTTCTCGACCGGGGTCGTTCTCTACGAAATGCTGACGGGTGTCTCGCCCTTCGAGGGGGAGAGCGACCTCGAGAGTCTCGAGCTGGTTCGGCAGTGCGAGTTCGATCCGCCGTCGACGTTGAATGCCGACATCGACGAGGAACTCGACGAGATCGTCGACCGGGCGCTCGCGCGAGATCGCGAGGAGCGGTATCAGACGATCGACGATTTTCACGACGAGCTCGTCCAACACCTGTACACCCGGGGCCGGGCGGTCACCAATCGCGACCTGGCCGATTTCCTCGAGGAGAAGTTCCCGGAGGGGCCGGAACGCGAGGAGTTCCGGGAGTCGGCGGATGCTCCGCCGCCGGACGAGGATCTGGGACTGCAGGAGGCGCTGGACTTCGAGGCGGAGCGGCTCGGCGAACGATCCCCCGAGGAGACCTCGTCGCGCGAGTCGACGCCCACCGATCCGGCCTCCGAAACGGTCGATCCCGTCGGGACGACCGACGCATTCGAACCCGAGGAGATCGAGGGAGTCGACGTCGCCGAGCCCGGCTCCGATACCGGGCGGGATCGGGCTCCGCCGTCGAGCTCCAGAGTGCCCGTCGATCGACCGAATTCGTCGATGGTTCGTTGGTTGGCGGCGGTGGGGGTTGCGGTCGTCGCGGCCATGGCCGCCTGGTACGCCGTGCGGGGTGGGGGCGACTCGGCGGAATTGCGCGTGACCAGTACGCCGTCCGGTGCGACGATCGCGGTCGACGGGACGGTGGTTGCGGGCGAGCGGACCCCGGCGACGATCGACGTCGAGCCGGGTGTGCATCGCGTCCGGGTCGAGCGTGGCGACGGCGAGTCCAAGGAGTTTCGGATCGACCTGGAGTCCGGCGAAGTCGATCGGCTGTCGGCGGAGTTCGGCGGGTCGAGCCCCGCCGAAGCCCCCGACGAGGCAAAGACCTTTCGCGTGCGCACACGACCTTCGGGGGCGCGCCTGTCGGTCAATCAGCGCCGGGTGGGAACGGCGCCGCGGGAGGTTCGGGTGTCTCCGGGTGAGACCAAGCTGGTCGAGGCGACCGGAGAAGGGTGTCGCCCGGCTCAGATGCCAGTCTTCTACGGACGGTCGGAGACGGACGTGGTCATCCGGCTCGACTGTCCCGATGCGGGCACGGTCGACGCCGGGGGGGGCGCGACCGATGCGGCCCAGCGGCAGCGGCCCCGGCGGCGGACGGTCGCGTTCACCTCCGAGCCGACGGGAGCGACGGTCGTCATCGACGGTGAACAGAACGGGAAGACCCCGACCGAGGCGACGTTCGCGGTCGGACGGCGCCTCGAGGTGCGCTTCGACAAGAAGGGGTTCCGGTCGAAGACCTTTCACGTCGAGGTCGGCCGGGTCGGCGGCGACGTCCACCGCCAGCTGAAGCCGGTGCCGAAGGGGTGCTTGAATTTCTTTGCCGTCCGTCCGCAGTACAATCGGATCGCCATCGACGGGAAATGGCTGGACGGCCGGCGCCAGAAGTTGAAGGGGTACGAACTGCCGGTCGGCAAACATCGGATCCGCGTGCAGAATCCGGAAGCGGGCAAGGACGAGACGTTTACGTTCGAGATCCAGGAGCGCGAGGAGTGTACCTCGCTGACCGTCTGGGATCCGACCGACGACTGAGATCGGCGGTCGCGGCGGCGAGGGCCAGTTTGACGAGGTGATGCGATGAGCGAGGCGACGCGCACGGTCTATCTCGACGGAGGGGACGAGAAGCTCGAGCTGGAGGAATACCGGCTGACCGTCCTCGAGGGCCCGGACGAGGGGGAGACGTTCTCCTGCGACGCCCGGCAGACGACGATCGGAAGCTCTCCGGAGAACGACGTCGTCCTCGACGATCCCTCCGTCAGTCGATTTCACGCGGTCGTCGAAGTCGGGGACGAGGGATATCTGCTTCGGGACCGGGAGTCGAAGAACGGGACCTTTCTGGAGGGGCACCGGATCCGCGAAGTCTATCTGGGCGACGGTTCGGCCATTCGACTCGGGCGAACCGTTCTGGAATTCGATCGCACGGGGGAGGAGGTCGAGGTCCATCTGTCCGGGCGCAATCAGTTCGGCGACCTGATCGGGCAGAGTTCCGAGATGCGGGAGATCTTCTCGTTGCTCGAGCGGGTCGCGCCGACCGAGGCGACGGTGCTGGTCGAGGGGGAGTCGGGGACGGGCAAGGAGCTGGTCGCCCGGGCGCTCCACGATCACCATCCCGAGCGCAAGGACGGTCCCTTCGTCGTCATCGACTGCTCGGCGATCCCCGCCGACCTGATCGAATCGGAGCTGTTCGGGCACGTCGAGGGGGCGTTCACCGGAGCGACGGAGGCGCGAGAGGGGGCGTTCGTCGCCGCCGAGGGAGGAACGCTGTTCCTGGACGAACTCGGCGAGTTGAATCCGGACCTGCAGCCGAAGCTACTGCGGGCGCTGGAGAACGAGGCGATCAAGCCCGTCGGCAGCAACGAGACGATCGAGACCGACGTCCGGATCGTCGCCGCGACGAATCGCAACCTGGAGCAGGAGATCGAGGAGGGACGGTTTCGCGAGGATCTCTACTACCGATTCGCGGTCGTCACGGTCGAACTGCCGCCGCTCCGCGAGCGGACCGAGGACATCCCCATGCTGGTCGAGCATTTCCTCGGGGAGGCGACCGAGATGGCGGGCCGGGACGAGATCGACGTCGCCTACGAGACCATGGAGAAGCTCAAGCGCCACGACTGGCCCGGCAACGTCCGGGAGCTGAAGAACTTCGTCGAGCGGGCCGTCCTGCTGACTCAGGGGGACGAGATCGAGACCCGCTTCCTCGACAGCGACGATCCCGCCCCTTCCGAACCCGAGGCGGCCAAGGAGTCGGCGAGCTCGATGGCGGAGCTGGCGATCCGCGAGAGTCTGCCGTTCAAGGACGCCAAGAATCGGTTGGTCGAGGAGTTCGAACGGACCTACTGGCGGGAGTTGCTCGAGCGGACCGGCGGGAACGTCTCGGAGGCGGCCCGACACGGGGACGTCCATCGCAAGAGTGTGGAGTACATTCTCAAGAAGCACGACATCTCACGGGAGGACTTCGACTGACGCGAAGGCACAAAAATAGCCACGAAGACGCGAAGGCGCAAAAATAGCCACGAAGACGCGAAGGCGCGAAGTTCAATGAGCCACGAAGACGCGAAGGACACGAAGCCCGAAAAGCCACGAAGACGCGAAGGACACGAAGCCCGAAAAGCCACGAAGGCCCGAAGGCCACGAAATGGCGGGGAGAGCCGACCTGCTTCGCGTGGTTCGTGGCTTTGTGGCGTGGATTGTCTCGGGTTTGCCTTCGAGTTCTTCGCGTCTTTGCGGTAGAAATGTTCGAATGTCGTCTCCGGGTGCTCGGTGTCTTCGTGGCCATGTCTCGAACGTAGTCTTCGTGTTCTTTGCGTCTTCGTGGCCATCTGTTTTGAATGTGGCCTCGGTGTTCTTCGTGGTGCGTTGCTTCGTGAGCTGATGGAGGTGCGGTGTGGATCGGTTGGGCGAGCGAGTCGAGGGCCTGGCACACGACGCGATCGGGGCAGCGATCGAAGTGCACCAACGGCTGGGATGTGGCTACCGGGAGAAGGTGTACGGGAACGCCCTGGCGCTCGAGATGGCGGACCAGGAGATTCCGTTTGAGCGGCAGTGCCGGTTCGAGGTCGAGTACAAGGGGGAGAAGGTCGGCGGTGGTCAGATCGATTTCGTGGTCGGCGGTCGGCTGATCGTCGAGCTGAAAGTCGTCAGCGAGTTGGTCGACGAGCACAAGTCGCAGGTGATCTCGTATCTAAAGGGGACCGGGAATGAACTCGGTCTGCTGCTGAACTTCAATCGGGCGACCCTACAGGAGGGGATCGAACGGGTCATCTTCACGAAACATTGATCCATCGCCGATCGGCCCCCGGTACGGTCGCCCGGTGGCGGACCACCCGCCGGCGTGACTCGGTTGCCGGTTCGTGCGCGCGGACTCCGCCCGACCTCGCTCGTTTCACAGTCGTTCTGGCCGTCCTCGGGCTGTCGAAAGGTCATTTCGTCTTCGTGTTCTTCGTGTCTTTGCGGCCTTCATGAGGTTTTGTCTTTGCGGCGGTTGTAGTGGTTTTGTCTTCGTTGTCTTTTGCGTCTTCGTGGCTGATTGTCGTGGTTGGGCCTTCGTGTCCTTCGCGCCTCCGTGGCCGGTAGTTGTGGTTTGGTCTTCGTGTTCTTTGCGTCTTCGTGGCTTCGATGATTTTTTGTCTTTGCGTCTTTGCGGTAGTTCGTCGTGCCTTCGTGCTGGGAGGTGTTCGCTGATGTCCGTCGACCGCCCGCTGATCTGCATGCCCACCTACAACGAATCGGAGAACCTCGAGGCGATCGTGGAGGCAATCCACGACGAGGTGCCCGACGTCCACCTGCTGGTGATCGACGACGATTCGCCCGACGGCACCGGCGAGTTGGCGGACGAGATGGCCGCCGACGACGAGCGCATCCACGTCCTGCACCGCACTGAGAAGGCGGGACTGGGCCCGGCCTACATCGCCGGATTCGAATGGGCGCTCGACCGCGACTACGACGCCATCCTCGAGATGGACGCCGATTTCAGCCATCAGCCGAAGTACCTGCCCGACATGATCGGAGCGCTCGAGGAGGCGGACGTCGTCATCGGATCCCGCTACGTCCCCGGCGGGGGCACGGAGGACTGGGGGCCGATCCGCAAACTGATTTCGCAGGGCGGGGGATGGTACGCGCGGACGATCTTGGGCTTCGACGTCCGGGATCCGACCGCCGGCTTCGTCGCCTGGCGGCGGGAAGTCCTCGAGACGATCGACCTGGAGGACGTCGAGGCCTCGGGCTACGTCTTTCAGATCGAGATGAAGTATCGGGCCTGGTGCGAGGACTTCGAGTTGACCGAGATCCCGATCACGTTCCCGGACCGCAAGGCGGGCGAGTCGAAGATGAGTGCCGACATCGCGCTGGAGGCCGTCACACGGGTCTGGTCGATCCGGGCGAAGGTCGGGTAGTGCGATCGGGGGTGTGCGACGGAGGCAGAGCTTTCGAGTTCGGGGGGTCTGCGTGGCGAGAAGCGAGATGCAAGAAGGAGGGGGGGAGTATGCGGTGCGGTCGGGGCTTTGTAGCTCGGGGGGCTCGAGTGGGTATCAGGGTATCGGAGGTGGGGGTGTGCGACGGAGGCAGAGCTTTCGAGTTCTGGTGGTTTGCGTCGCGAGAGGCCAAGCGTGAGGAGTGCCCGTCGAGCGCGCGAGGTGTCGTGCGTTCATCCGACATCGCAAACCCCGGCGGCTCCCCATCCTCTTCCTCCTCTCCATCCCGCTTCCGTGTCCCAACTCTGGCCCCCTGAGTGTCGGCGATTGTCGACGATCATCGGGGTTTTGAGTCGCCGTCGTCCTCGGACCGCATGTTCAGATGCGTCGGCGGCAGTCCGAACGACCGCCGTTTGGATTCGTCGCCGGGTCGATTGAGCTTCCAGTAGGGCAGCCGTTCGGTCTTCCGGTGGTGGAATTCCGTCCCGTCCGAGCGCTTCCAGTGGAGGATGCGGTGCGGCTCCGCGCGTTCGACGTCGATGATCAGACTCCGATCGTCGGCGCTGACGTGAAATCGGGTGACCGGCGTCCCCTGCCACTTCACCTCCTCGCGCCGGATGCTCGCCGAGACCGGATCCGTCGACCCGTGCCGCTTGCGCCGCTGCCACAGACCGGGCACGAGTTTTCCCTCCCAGTCGCTCCCGCCCGCGAAGTCGCCGTCGAGCTCCCGCAACTGCACGAAGAGGGCGTCCTCGAACAGCGCTCCCTTCGGTATCTCCTCGACGCGTCGACGGTCGCCCTCGGAGGCGAAGTACGAGTGGAGGGCGTTCAGCATTCGAGCCGGGCCCGGCCAGAGCGCGTGAAAGACCTGCCCGCACCACTCCTGAGCCGTCATCGAGATCTTGGTCGGTTGGAATCGGTGCTCGCGGCCCCAGTCCGCGACCGGACTGAACGTCGAGATCAGCACCGAATACGGATAGACGCCGGTCTGGAACTTGATCGAGCGGTTCAGTTTGAGGACCTCCACCCGATGTTCGTCGGCGACGTCGTCGTCTTTGATCCATCGGCGTCGGTCGTGCGGTTCGGTGACGTAGACGAGGACCGCGCGGGCCTCGCGAAGCTCGCCGTATCGGGACACCTTCCCGGTGTACGACGACAGCTCCGCCCGTCCGTCTCCCCAGTGGTCCCAGAAGGCCGAGCTGGCCGACGCCTCCGGTTCGGGGGGCAGGGTGGCGATCTCCCCGGGCTGGGGCGGGGTTTCATCGGGCGCCGAGGTGGCCGTATCCGGTGCGCCGCCCGAGGTGTCCGTCTGGCAGGCGGTCGAACCGAGCAGCGTGAACAGAGTCAGCGCGAGGAAGCGTGTCGAGCTTCGCATGAGGTCTCCGGCAGTCGACGGGTCGCGACCTTGACGCTCTCGACGTGATACACACTCTACACGCCACTGCGAAAGGTACCCGTCCCGTCCATCGGGTCGGCCCCTCTCTGGTCTCTCCGGCTCGGGCATCTCCATGGCAGCTCCAACCGTGCGCACCTCCGTCGTCCGCCGGTGGATCTGCTTCGTCGCGGCGGTCGGCTTCCTCGCCGCCGGCTGCGCGACGGGCAGCGGGGCCGAGTCGGGGGATGAGAAGGTCGCCGAGGAGGCGCCGCCGCGACCGGGCACCGACCGGTGGTCCGGCGCCGCCCTCCATCTGCCCGAGGGGGCGCCGATCGCGGTCGAGATGCGCCCCGACGACCTCCTCGCGAGTGCGCAGGGCCTGCGGCGGTGGATCGCGGCCGAGCCGCAGATGTTCGGCGAGCGCGGCGACCAGATCGTGGCCCAGATGCGCGCGTTCTGGGGCATGATGGAACAGCGGATGGGCACCGATCCCTTTTCGCCGCGCGCCGCACGCAAACTCGGGATCGATGCATCGCGGCCGGTGTATGTCGGGTTGTATCCGGCGTCGGCCGGAGGGAGCGGGCAGTTCGTCACCGCCGTCGAGCGCACGCTCCGAGAGCGACTCGAGGTCGGGGAGGATGGCGATCTGCTCGAGGCACTCCTCGCCGTCGAGCGCGGCGAACGCTCGGCCCCGAGGGGGTTGCATCGCGACGTGTTGAATGCGGTCGAATCGCTCCAGCCGTGGACCGGGATGCGGGTCCTGGTGCCGACGAAGGAGGCCCCCGAGCTGGTCGGTCGGATCGCGACGCTCGCACGGTTCGGGGGATACCGGGCGGTCGACTCGAACGGCGAGGGCGACGCCTCCGCTCCGAGGGTCTGGGTAAATCCGAAGAGTCAGTGGGAGGCGTTCTCGGTTCGCCGCGTCGGGTCGGACTCCGAGGAGAGAGGGTGGATCCGAGTCGACGTGCTGTTTCGCCAGTGGGAGCCGAGAGCCAGCCTCGCCGAGTCGGTCGACGAACAGGTGGCCGCCGCCCGCCGGGCGCTGCAGTCGCTCTCCGAGACCGTCCCCTCC
>JBDGRG010000216.1:0-3491 GCA_042218355.1 Bradymonadaceae bacterium | reverse complement strand
GCCCCGATGCCCCGCGCCCGGTCGGCAAACCCGCTCTGGCGGCCACGATGGACCAGAAGGCCACCTCCGCGTACGCCCGGTTGCAGGGGTATCGGCGGGTGCTCGCCGAGACGCGCCGGGCGGCGGCCGACGAGCGCGACGAGAAACTGATCTCCGGTCTCGCCGATGCCGTTCGACTCGGGCGAAACTGGGAGCTGGCCTCCGATCGACTGACGGGGCTCTCCTACACGTTCTCGGCGTCGGCCGACGAGCGAGCGCTTTTCGAGTTGACGATGAGGCTGTTCGGCCCCGCGCGCGAGCAATTACCCGCTCCGCGAGGGGCACCGATCGGGGTAGGGGTATCCGACCGATCGTTCGGGCTGTCGCTGGGACTCGCTCCGATGTTCTCGGACGAGTGGCGGGGATGGCTCGACATCGAACAGCCGGACCGCGTGGTCGAACAGCTCCGGGCCAGCGACTTCGACCCGACGCTGTACGGGCTCGCGTTCCCGCGGACCCTGGCACTGCTGTCGATCAATGTCGATCGCATCGTTTCGGACACGCTGCCCGGATCGTTCGAACCGCTGTTCGGACATCGAGACCGACTGAGGCGGTTCGAGTTGGCGACGTCCGGGCTGGGAAGCGATAGTTTCGGCGGCGACCCTCAGTTCGTCGCACTGCTGGCGCTCGAGCCCGATACGCCGTCGGACGAACAGCGCGACGTCTTCCGGGCGCTCCCGACCGGTGTCCGCGTCCTGGCACGCGCCGCCGAGGATGCGCCGATGCTCGATGCCCTCGGGGGCGAGGCCGACGCAGGGGAGAAGGGCGCCGACCAGGCACCGCCGTCCGACCGGTGGGTGGTGCTGCGCGGGGGCGAGGGGGAGGGACCGGCGGTTCGGTACTACGCCCACCCCTCCGCGGAGAATCCGTTCGCCTTCGTCACGTACGGTCTGTCCGAACAGCGGGCTCGCGACGAGCTCGACCGCGCTCGAACGGGCGACCGTCGGGCCCGAGGCGACTCGGTGTTCTACGCACGGGTCGAACCGCCGACGTTGCTGTCGGTGCTCGGCGCCTTCGAATCGAAGTCGCTCGCCCCACTCGATCCGGGGGTTCTAGCCCAGCGAATCGGCCCGCTCGTCGCGACCATCCGACCGGTCGCGACCCCCGACGCTCAGACCATCGTCTACACGTTCGAGCTTCAGCCGCCCCCGGAGCTGTGACATGGTCCCCCGTCTCCGGGTGTGCTGTCGTCCCCCGAGTCACTCGTCGAATCCGCCGCACGGATCGTACCGATGACACCGATCGAACGCCTCGAAGAGCTCGCCCACAATCTCTGGTGGTCCTGGCAGCCCGAAGCTCGCGAGCTGTTTCGAGAACTCAACCCGCGGCTGTGGCGCGAGACCGGCCACGATCCGGTCTCTCTGCTCGACCGCGCCGACAGCGAGGCCCTCGAGAAGCTCGCGAATCGTCAGCCCGTCGCCGGGCGGATTCGTTCGATACACCGGCGGATGAAGAGCTATCTCGATCGGACCGGCCCCACCGCCAACATGGAGGCCGGGTCGCTGCACGCGTCGCCCGTCGCCTACTTCTGTGCCGAGTTCTGCGTCCACGAGTCGCTGCCGATCTACTCGGGCGGGTTGGGCGTGCTCGCCGGCGATCATCTGAAGGCCGCCAGCGACGCGGCGATCCCGGTCGTCGGGGTCGGGTTGTTCTACCACCACGGGTACTTCGTCCAGTGGATCGACGACGAGGGTTGGCAGCGCGAGGAGCAGGGCCGGACCGACCCGGAGCAATCGGCCCTGTCGCCGGTGACCGACGCCGACGGCGAACGAGTCACCGTCGATGTTCCGATCGCCGACGGCGAACCGATCCGGGCTCGTGCCTGGCGGGCGAAGGTGGGTCGGAACGACCTCTACCTGCTGGACACGGACCTACCGGACAATCCGCCCGAGGCCCGCGACCTCTCGGGGCAGCTGTACGGTGGCGACGACCGGACGCGGATCCGGCAGGAGGCGGTCCTCGGGATCGGCGGTGCTCGGCTTCTGGATGCACTCGACATCCGTCCGTACGTCTATCACCTCAACGAGGGGCACAGCGCCTTCCTGACACTCGAGATCTGCGCTCGTTTGATCGAGCGGGAGGGGATCTCGTTCGACCAGGCACGGCGGCGCGTGGCGGATCGGTGCGTCTTCACCACCCATACGCCGGTGTCGGCGGGTCACGACCGATTTGCTCCGGATCTGCTCGACCGACACCTCGACGGGCTGCGCGAACGGCTGGGACTGGAGGGACGGCGCGAGTTTCACGGCCTGGGCCGCGTCGATCTCGACAACCCGGACGAGACGTTCTGCATGACCGTGCTGGGCTTGAAGTTGAGTCGCCGGCGGAATGCCGTCAGCAACCTCCACGGCCGCGTCAGCCGCGGGATGTGGAATCAACTGTGGCCCGAGCGACCGACGTCCGAGGTGCCGATCGGCCACATCACGAACGGCGTGCACGTCGGGTCGTTTCTCGCCCCCGAGATGAAACGGCTCTTCGACCGTTATCTCGACCCCGACTGGTCGGAACGGCTCGGCGAGCGGGAGACCTGGGAGGGAATCGCGTCGATCCCCGCTTCCGAATGGTGGAAGACGCATCGCGTCGGAAAGGAACGCCTGACCGACGTCGTCGACGAACGGGTTCGGTCGCAGCGAGCCCCGTCGGGCGAGGGCGAGAACGAGGTCGTCCCCGGCAGCGGCTTCGAGGCCGATGCGTTGACGATCGGCTTCGCCCGCCGTTTCGCCCTGTACAAGCGCGCCGATCTCCTGCTGGGCGACCGGGACCGGTTCCGGGCGCTCGTCTGCGACTCCGATCGACCCGTTCAGTTCGTCTACGCCGGCAAGGCCCATCCCGCCGACGATCGAGCCAAAGAGCTGATTCAGCGGATCATCTCCCTGACGGTCGATCCGGCGTTCGACGGCCGGATCGTCTTCCTGGCCGATTACGACCTGAAGATCGCACGCGGCATGCTCCAGGGGGTGGATCTGTGGCTGAACAATCCCCGCCGTCCGCAGGAGGCGTGTGGGACGAGTGGACAGAAGGCCGTCTACAACGGGGCGTTGAATTGTTCGATCCTCGACGGCTGGTGGGCCGAGGCGTACGACGGCAAGAACGGATTCGCGTTCGGCGGCGGACGGGAGTTCGAGGACCCGCGCGACCAGGATCGGCACGATGCGCGGGCGCTGTACCAGACGCTGGAGAACGAGGTCGTTCCGCTGTACTACGATCGGGATGCCGACGGGCGTCCGAGCGGATGGATCGACCGTGCGAAATGGGCCCTTCGGAGCCTGGGCTGGCGGTTCAACGCCAACCGCATGGTGGAGGATTACCTGCGGGAGACGTACCTGCCGGCGGCCGGCGCCACGCAGTGTGACTTCTGAGGCGCCAGCGGTGTGCCGGACGCGGGTTCACCACTTGTCCGCCGGTATTTCAGTTGGTGCGGTGGGCTTCTAGCCCACCGGTATTTACGGTGG